>NZ_JANNYP010000689.1:0-32556 GCF_031410135.1 Armatimonas sp.
ACCCTGCTCTCGTCCCGTGAGCGCGTGCTGGTGCCAACCCCCAAGGCTCCGTTTGCGCCTAGTGTCCGCCGAGGAGCCGTGCAAGTTCCCCCTGGCTACGACGATGTCCTGCCGTTTCGTGCCATCGAGGTCGAGGGCTGGCCGGGTGAGTTCAAGCCCGAGCACACTCGTATTAAAGCTCTGCATAGCACCTTCGATGACAAAGCCGCCGCGTTTTCTTGCTCCGATAAGACCCTCAACGATGTCTGGAAGCTCTGTCAGCACACGCTCAAGGCCACCAGCTTTCTGGGAGTCTCGATTGACGGCGAGCGTGAGCGCACGGCCTACGAAGCGGATGCCTATCTCGCGCAGCTGGGCCACTGCCTGATGGAGCGCGACTGGGCGCTCTATCGGCACACGCTGGAGCTTTTGCTCACCTACAGCACCTGGCCAACCGAGTGGGCGCACCACCTGATTCTCATGGCGGAGGCCGACTGGGAGTTCACGGGCGACACTGCCTTCGTGGCGCGAATCTGGGATCGCTTAGACCGCAAGCTACTGCGTCAAAAAGCCCGCCCGGATGGTTTGCTGGTGGCAGGCGCAATCGTGGACTGGCCCCAGGCGGAGCGCGACGGCTTTGGCGGCGGCATGCCCGCCACCGATGACCGCAAGATGGCCGGACCGATGGTCAATAGTGTGGCCAATGCGTTCTACTGGCACGCGCTGATGGGCATGGCTCGTCTCGCCAAAGCCATCGGGAAAGTGGGCGACTACGCGCAGGAGGCCGAGCGGGTCCGCAAAGCCTATTTAGCAGCCTTCTTGGACACTACACGCGGCGTCTTTATAGATGGCGAAGGCAGCACACATACCTCGCTCCACGCCAATCTTTTCCCACTTGCCTTTGGTCTCGTCCCCGATGCCAACCGATCCACCGTCGTGACCTTGCTCAAGTCCAAGGGCATGGCGTGCAGTGTCTACGCCGCACAGTATCTCTTGGAGGCATTTTTCGCCGAAGGCGAGGCGGAGACAGCTGTCAAGCTCATGCTCGCACCCGGTGAGCGCTCGTGGCGGCACATGCTAGAGATGGGGGCCACGATGACCGCTGAGGCCTGGGATGCCAAGTTCAAGCCGAATCTTACCTTCAGCCACGCCTGGGGTTCTGCGCCCGCCAATCTTATTCCTCGTGGCCTCTTTGGTCTCGAAGCGCTGGAGCCTGGCTACGGGAAGATCGCGCTAGCTCCTCAGACCGGCGGCTTAGAGTGGGCCAAGCTCACGGTTCCGACCATCCGAGGTCCCCTCAAGCTCGCCTTCGACACACGGCGCGGTGGCTTTGCCTTTGAAGTCGAGCTTCCCGGCAATGTCACCGCCGAAGTCACCCTTCCTGGCGAGAAGATGCCCCGAACTCTCGGGCCGGGGAAACATAAACTCTCGCCGCGTTAGATTTCGACTGCTTCCTCCGATGAGAGGGTTGTGATGCTCTTTCGCAAGCCGCAGACGACGGCAGATGTGCTTCGTACCCGCTATCTGGGCACGGTGCTCTCCTACGTCGCGACCCGTGTAGGAACGGATGCGGCGGAGGATATCACGGCGGAAGTCTTTGGGGCGGCGTTTCGGGCGCTCTCTCGCTGCCCGGCTCCCGCACCCCACGGCTCAGAGCACGATCCCGCACGGGCCTGGCTCTTTGGGATTGCACGTCACAAAGTCGCAGATCACCTGCGCCGCCCTAAAAACCGTGAAACCCTCCCGCTCCCAGAGTCGCTGCTCGCACCCGGCGGGCCTGAGGCAAGTATGGAGAGGGCGGAGACAGCGCGGGCGCTCCGGTGCGTGTTGGAGGCGCTTCCTGAGCTTCAGAAAGAGGCGCTCTTGCTCAAGTATGTCGAGCAGCTCAGCCTTGCGGAGATTGCACTCGCGCTGGGAAAGTCCGAGACGGCGATCTCACAGCTTCTCTACCGTGCCCGACAGAGCGCTCGTGAGCACGGCAAAGCCTATTTTTACCCGGAGGAAATCTAAATGAACCTCGATACCCCCGATTTTGATGACGATAAAGCCTTTCAGAAAGCACTCCCAACGCTACGCATCGCTCCCACGCCCAGTGCTGAACTGGAGGCAAGAGTGCAGGCACTGGAAGGAAAACGCAAGCCGCGTCGCACGCTGGTGCTGGGGCTCACGCTGGGGGGACTCGCCGCAGCAGGAGCACTGGTGGGTGTCGTTCTTGCCCCACGCATCGCCCTGGCGCAAGCTCTCACCGAGGCAGAGAAGCACCTCCGTGATGGCAGCCTGCACTCGACGATGACCTGGATTTTCGAGGGGAAGCCACGGATCCGGCAAGAGACCTGGATTGTCCCTGGCAAGCGGCGCACCGAGCATGACATCTCCGGTCAGCCTGTGCTGATTTCCCTGGAGACAGAGAGTAAGTACTGGCTCTACCAGCCCGAGATCAAGGTCGCTACCTGGCAGATAAGCGAGGGATTCCTAAAGCAGGAGCTTGCGCAAAGTGGTGCCGAGATTCAGACACTCCAAGAGGCGGGCGTGCGACTGCTGAGGCGTCCTGTGGGAGTGCAGGATGAGGGGGAGATAACCCGTGCGGGGCGGCGCTTTCGTTGCTTTTCACAGCCGCAAGAGGCCGATGGATTCTTGCTTCGCGGCAAGAGCTGCCGCTCTTTGGCTTGGGTCGATCTGGCCCAGAAGCGCCTAGACCGCGTCGAACTCCAGATGAAGCGGCAGGAGACATGGGAGACGCGGGTGCAGCTTGACTACCACTGGGAGCGCCCCTTTCCTGAAGAGCTTTTTAGCACCAAGTTTCCGGGAGCTAAAATCTACGAGCTGGATCGGTTTGGTCAGGAGGCAGGCAGGCACTTTGCCAAGCCGCTGGCGGTTCAGAAATTCGCCAGCCGCACGATTGCCCTGCGCGATGTTCAAGTAAATGCCGAGGGTGATGTCTTCGTGCTCTTCACCGATGGCGCACGCCCTGAAAAGCCCCATGCAGAGGCAAGTGTTCTGAGCAAGCTGACGGACTCACGGGGGACGCGCTACGCCGGGACGATCGGAGCGATGGAGCCCTTTATGGAGGTCAGCAATGGCAAAGACCGGGGGCTGACCGTGGGAGGAGAGATGGTTCAGGGAGCATGTTTCACTCACGCAATGCCACTTGACAAGCCCTGGAAACCCCGTACATTTCAGATTCATATGCACTTTAATGAGCTGATTGGTAAGAAGTATTATACGCGCTATGCGAAGTTCTCCGTATCCGTCACGCGCCCGAAAACACCACTTCTGCCCGACTATGCAACAGCGCTGCGCGTACTCTCCTTACCGGGTGGAGAAAAGATGCGTTTTGAGAAAGATCGGGACTCGGGACGGCAGTCTCATGCCTGGAACGAGCGGCGCTGGGCAGAGCTACTTACGCTCACTCGGCAGAGCCTCAAGCGCTACCCCGATGAATTCTGGCCACGTCTCTATCAAGTACAGGCACTGCGACATCTCGGACGGCTCTCTGAGGCTCGCATGGCGCTCAATAAACTCTTACCGGAGGCCGGGTTTAACCAGCGTGAAGCTGAGGAAGAGGCCTCGAAGCTGCGCCGGGCAGAGCAGGGGAAGCCGGAACCTGGGGATTGAGCGGGTTTTGGGAACATTCCTGGCGCTTCTGTCGTAGACTGAGACATGACACGAGTGTGGGGATGGGCTCTGGTGCTAGGACTGGTAGGCTGCGTGGTGGGCTGCGATGCCGTGCCACTGACCGCGCCGCTTTGGAGCGAGGCGGAGCGCCGTGACGAGGCAAGCCGCTATCTAACGGAGGGACTACGTGCGATAGAAGAGGGGGATCAGGAGCGAGCGGATCGTCTTCTGCAGCTTGCGGTCACCCTTCAAGAGGATGAAGCCGAGGGGATTGTCATGGTCGCACAGCAGCTTCAGGAGAGAGGCCTCACCGATAAGGCGGCGATGCTCCTCAAGAACGCTCTGGAGGAGCCACCGTCCCGTAACGACCCGTATGTTTTGGGGGCGCTGGCACGGATGTACCAGACCCTAGACTACCAAAAAGAGGCACAGGAGAGTCAGAAGCAAGCGGAGGAACTTGTCAAAGAAGTCCAGAATCGAAGCACTGCCTCTTTTCCTGACGACTCTCCTACTCGACTGGAGACCATTCGGGAGCTTCTAGGCGCGGGACGCTATTGTGAGGAGTTTGGAAATGACTCAGAAAAGGCCGTGACCCTTCTGCGAGCGGCGGTGGCTCTGGAGCCTGGCTACCCGCATCCGCGTGCCTCCCTTGACTTGCGGGCCATGAGCCTCTTGGGAACTACCCTGGCGTACCATCCGACCCTTGCAGAGGATCGCAATGAGAGTATCCGACTGACACGGACGGCGGCTCAAGAAGCTCCTCAGAGTGTCTCGTATCTTCATGCCTATGGCTTTGCTCTGCTGCAAAAAGGGGATCTAAGTGGGGCGAGGCGGGTGCTACGCGAGGCGGCGAACCTGGATACGGACAATGCGGAGGTGCATTTTCATCTGGGGCAGACCTACACACGTCAGGGACTCTACAGTCAGGCCGCAATGGAGCTAGATCGGGCTCTGGTACTGCGGCCCCAGCATACCGGTGCGGCGGCGGCTCTAAAGACGCTGCCTAAGCCACTGCCAGCGCTCGCAAGCGACTCGGAAGAAGAGTAAGCTCCAGCGGCTGACCATAGCGGACAACTCCAAGGGGGACATCGGGCTTGTTTGCTCCGTGAAAGTCGGAGCCACCGGTGACAAGCAGGCTTAATTTCTCCGCAAGCCGCAGGAAAAACGCCTCGTTGGCGGGGGTATAGCTGGAGTAGTAGGCCTCGATTCCGTCTAGGCCAAGCACTGCAAGCGCCCGAACACGGCTCTCGTGGGTCTCGTGCTGGGAGCGGCGGAGCAGACCGGGGTGAGCGAGAAAGCACAGGCCGCCTGCTTCGTGAACCAGTGCAATCGCCTCAGCAGGGCTGAGGGTTTCTTTCTCGACATTCGCCGCCGCCTCATCGCCGAGATAGCGGTCAAAGGCTTCTTTGGTATCCGTCACAGCTCCCTTGGCGACAAGCGTAGCGGCAAAGTGGGGGCGTCCGATATTGGCTCCCTGGGGCGCATGTGCCAAGACGTCGTCCATGGTGATCGCGACACCGAGCGCATTGAGCCGCCCGATGATCTTGGCATTGCGCTCGCGGCGGTTTTGCGAAAGCTGGCGTAGTGTCTCGATCAGGCGCGGGTAGTTCGGATCAATGCCAAGGCCCAGTAAGTGGCACTTTCCGGGAGGGCCTTCGGCGGAGAGCTCGACACCAGGCAGGAAGCTCATTCCTAGCCGCCGTGCTGTTGCAAGTGCCTCGGAAACACCGGCGGTGGTGTCATGGTCCGTGAGGGCGAGGAGGGAGATTCCAAGAGAGTGTGCCGCCTCGACGAGAGCTGTGGGAGTAAATGTCCCGTCGGAGGCGGTACTGTGGGTATGAAGATCGGCGGTCAATTACGCCTGGAAGAGATCTTTAAGACGGCCTTTGCGGGCCTCTAGCCGAAGCTTACGGAGCGCTTGTGCCTCGATCTGGCGAACGCGCTCGCGGCTGATGCAGAGCTCCTCCCCGATCTGGGAAAGAACGCAGCCCTCGTCACCATCGAAACCGAAACGCCGCCGCATGACGATGCGCTCACGTTCGTCGAGATCGTTGAGAATCTCTTCCAGCGTGTCACGAATCTCACTGCTGAGGAGGTAGTCCTGCGGATCAAGTGCATTCTTGTCCGTCAGAAGCGCTCCCAGCGGCGTGTTCTCTTCATCTCCGACAGGCAGATCCAGGGAGATCGGGTCCTGCGTGGTGTTCATCAGAGAGAGTACTTTACGCACCGGCATCCCGGCACGCTCCGCCAGATACTCCGTGCTGGGCTCTTGGCCAAGCTCACGGCGTAGCTCGATTCGAACCCTCTCCAGCTTACGTAGCGACTCGGAGATATGGGCAGGAATCCGGATGGACTTGGACTTATTGTCCACTGCGCGACCAATGGCCTGCCGAATCCACTGGGTGGCATAGGTAGAGAAGCGAAAGCCTCGAGTCGGGTCGTAGCGCTCGGCAGCCGTCATGAGGCCGATCGCACCTTCCTGGACTAAATCCTCGAAGGGAATCCCCGACGAGCGATATGCTTTCGCAATAGAGACCACGAGGCGCATGTTGGCCTCAACGAGAGTAGCACGAGCGCGGGCACCTTCCAGCCCACCTTTGCTGATCTTATTTGCAAGCCGAATCTCTTCCTCATGGGTAAGTAGACCGGCACGGGTCAATCGGGTAACATACGAATGTCCATCGTCATGAAAGCCGAGTGTCTCGGGTGCTTTCAGACGCCCAATTACATTACGCGTCCGACTCTGTGTCTGTGTTTGTGGCATAATTGCCATCGCCTGACTGTCCTCCCTCACTACTTCCATCGGTTGTAAGGAAACCCCTTAACTGTCACAAGCCTGTGTGGTATTTCACCTGTGCACTTGCACATTCCTTCTTTTTTTCGTAAGACAGGTAAAAATATGTTAGCCAATCTTGACTTACTCCGTGATAGTTTTTTAGACCATCTCCGCACGGTTCGTCGTGCTTCACCGCATACCTTGCGTGCCTATGCGGAAGACCTACGCCAGTTCTGTGCCTGGGGGGAAGAAAGTGAAAAAGAACTTACTCCTGAGAGTGTGCGCTCCTACGTGGCGAGCCTGACTCTGGAGCGAAAACTGGCAAAAACAACCGTGGCACGGAAAGCGGCGGCACTCCGGGCCTTTTTCAAGTACCTCCAGCGTCAGGGAGTCATTGTACGTTCCCCCGCCCAGGATCTCCAGACTCCCAAACGGCCTCAGACGCTTCCCCGTGCTCTCACAGAGGAGACGGTGGCAGCGCTCCTTACCTTTCCCGAGAGTGCTCGTGACCGGGCGATTTTAGAGACTCTCTATGCAGGAGGGCTTCGTGCCAGTGAGCTGGTCGCCTTGGACTTAGACGACTTGACCTTCGACTCCGAAAACGGGGAAGGAGAGTTACGGCTCCGCAGGGGCAAGGGCAATAAAGAGCGCATTGCCCTACTGGGGCGGCCCGCAGTCGTGGCTCTCCAGACCTACCTCGGCACGGAGCGCACGACACTGGCGAGCCAAGCGAAGAGCGCGAAGCCGACCCGTGCGGTTTTTCTGAATCGCTTTGGCTCACGGCTCTCCGATCGTGCGGTGCGGCGGCTCTTCGACAGCGCTTGTGGAACGATCTCCGCGACACACAAGCTCACACCCCACACGCTACGCCATAGTTTTGCCACGCACTTGCTGGACCACGGAGCCGACCTGCGGGTAGTGCAGGAGCTCCTGGGACATAGTGATCTCTCGACCACGCAGGTCTACACGCAGGTAAGCACCAAACGCCTAAAGGAGGTCTATGAGAAAGCCCATCCCCTTGCCCAACCCCAAAAGCCCCAAGAGTGAGTGGCGGCAGTGGGCGCTGGAAATGCGACAGCCACTAGATTTCCCCGCGCTCTCCGCAGAGCTTTGCCGAACGCTGGCTCCTTTACTCACCGACACTCAGCATCTCTTGCTCTATGCCGCCACAGAGTGGGAGCTAGATCTTCTGGCGCTGGCGCAGTTACCAGGGAAACAGTACTATCTGCCACGCTGCGCCCCGAAGCGTCGGCTGGCGATCCATGCGTACCCGTGTCCGTTGGTGACAAGCCGCTTTGGGATTCGAGAGCCTGAGGCAAGTGTGCCCGAGGTCTCGCCAGAGCTTCTGGACCTGGTGGTCGTCCCTGCGCTAGTTCTCGACGAGCGCGGCTTTCGCTTGGGCTACGGGGGGGGCTACTACGACAGGTTCCTGCCGCTCCTGCGCAAAGACTGCCGTACGATTGGTATCGCTCCCTTTATCGTCCCCGAGCTTCCCACCGATCCGTGGGATGTCCCCGTTGGAGAAATCTATTCTTCTTCGTCGTCGCGGGGGGGATGGAGCTTGCGGTAGTTCTCCCAGAGAGACTTTTCAACGAGGAGATTGTAGAAGACACCCAGGCGCAGGCCGTGCATGCCCTTGACTTCGTGCCCCGGCAGGCGCTCCAGAGCAGGCTCTTCGTAGCGTGGCGAGACGAGAAGCACCGGAGCCGTGACATCGTCGGGGAGCTGGCCTGTGTAGTAGCCGATATTGTCCAGCTTGCGTAGGTACCAGGGGATGGGCCAGTAGTAGCCATCGCGCGAGACTACTTTGACGACCATCTTGTCGCCTGTGGGATGGGTCTGCGCTAGCCCCTCCATCCGTGTCTTCAACTCCGAGATACCCGGCAGAGTCGGGGAGTAGACATAGGGGTTTTTGGTGTCGCTAAAGTACACAAAGCTGGTCTGGTACGAGAGCCAGCCCAGGTGTGCCGTGCCCAAGAGCAGTCCAAGCACGACGAAGGCTTTGGCGACTTTATGGCGTGCCCGCTCGATCAGGCCCACCGCTCCCATTCCCGCCAAGACAATCAGTGGTGCCAGGAAATTCAGTCCGCACCAGGGGGTCTTGTAGGGAATCACGGTGTAGATCAGCATGAGAAGAAGCGCCAGCACAACCACGAACTTTCCTGCCTCCGTACGCCTGCCCAAGAGGGCACCGAAAAACGCAAGTAGCAGAATAAATCCCTCGCTCCAGAGAGGGCGACCCGGTTGCGGGTGCCAGAAGAAGCGCTCGAGGTAGTCGTACCAAGGATGCGCATGAAGTGCCTCGCCACCCCCGCCCGCACGGTTGAGCCAGGGCAGGTAGGTCTTGAGGTAGCCCAGTGGGCCAGTTGGGTTGCTGAAAAAGCCGGAGAGCACCAGATACGAGCTGGCAAGCGCGATCCCCGAGCCGACCAGAAGCGCACGCCACGGGAGCTTTTTCGCGCTCCCTCGTGCGATCAGCCAGGCGACCCCTGCGGCGAAAAATGTCAGAATCGCGGTCTCTTTGGTGGCGATCATGAGCCCCGCGAAGAGCCCAGCTAAGATAGCCTGCTGGCGGGCGGCAAACGCGAGAAAGAGCAGGGTAAAAACAACCAGAAAGACTTCCTGGATAAAGTAGCGGCTGTAGAAAACAAAAGCAGGGGAGAGAGCAAAAAACAGCCCGCCCCAGAGTAGTACCGACGAGTTTAAGTGCTTACGAAAAAGAAGGAGCAGGGGAGCCAGAGCCGCGCCTAGGATCGCCACCCCGCCCCGGAGATCCGCCTCGGTGAGCGAGCCAAAGGTCTTGTGGCCACTGGCAGCGACAACGGGGAGTGCGGCGTAGTAGATCGTCGGGCCATGAAACTCGTTGGGGTCGTAGCGGTAGCTTTTTTGCTCCCACAGCTCCCGGAACTTGGCCGCGTGAACCGCCTCATCCGCATGGAAAGGCCGGTTCCCAAGCTTCGGGAACCGACCAACCAGAGCGAGTGCGAACAGAGCAAGCGCGACAACCCAAACAGAGCGCGTTGTCATCTACTTATGGGTAGGCCATAGACCTCAACTTCGGTGTAGCGATTGAGCGGGTCGGTGAAGGTGCTGCCACGGCTGTAGAAGCGGACATAGCGTGCCTTGGTCTTGTTGGCGGGAATCAGCTTGCCTTCGTTGGTCTCGACGTACTCTAGGTTCTTACCCGTCTCAAGCCCTTGGATGTTCGGAGTTTTCCCCTCGACTTTATCGGCCTTCGCGGTGTCGTCGTAGTCGTTGTTGAAGAGAGTGGTGACACCCGTCTTAAACTCCGCATCGCTGGAGACTTGGACAATCACATCGCGGAAGACAACAGGCTGCTCATGGAAGTGCCAGATCAAGATATAGGACAGCTCGGAGGTGGCTCCCAGATCCACTTGCACCCACTGGACACGTGGCTTGAGCTCCACTGTCGTGCCCGATGCGGCATCTTTATTTCCATCGGTGATCTGGGCGAGGGTACCGGAGTACGGGGCGTTGCTGGCGGTCACGGGCTTCTTCAGCGACAGATTAACCGTCCCCGCAGGAACCGTGGGAACCGGGCGTGCCTTCCCCAGAGGCTTCTCTAGGTGCGGGTTCTCCGCAAGATCGCCCGGAGTGCCGATAAAGTTGGGTTTGGGAAGCTTGAGGGGCAAGGGAACGGCATCCTGGGCCAGTGCGGCTCCGGCAAGAGTAAGCGCGATGATGCCCAAAACGGTGGAGCGTGAGCGTCGGGAAGCGCGGTGCGATGTATCCATGGAATGTAATTTCTCTTTCTCTATTTTAATATTTTAAGGGAGAGTGGCGGCCCACTCTGGGTATTTGGATACCAAAAGTGGGCCGAAAGTTTCTAGGCTTTTGGCAAGGTCCAGCCTTTTCGGTACTCGCGCTGGTAGCTCAGGTTCTTCATGGCCTTTGGATCGTTGGTGACGACCTCTTTGGCTGCATCCCAGTGCAGCACGTTTTGCGCCTGATAGGCCAGATTGGCTAGGTGGCAGATTGTGGTGGTCTTGTGCATGGAGGCGATATTAGCGCGCGTCGTGCCACGACTCTTGGTGCTGGCGATCAGCTCCGCCACGTGCGCCGGAAGCCCGGACATCTTCTGTCCCATGTCAATCGGGGCGGGTTTCTCGACCGGGTTACCTGCCGCATCAAAGATAGACCAGCCTGTACGGTCTACGAGAACACTGCCCTGGCTCCCAATAAAAAGGGCGCCATGATCGCGGCCCGTCGCGCCTGCCGCCGCCAGACCATTGGGGCCGGTCTTGGTATTGCCAACGTGCACTTCCCACTGGAGCATCCAGCCAGGGAACTCGATCAGCGCGATCTGGGTGTCCGGTGTGGTGCGGTCATCGTCGGCACCGCTGAAGAACTTGCCGCCCAGGCTCATGACTTTCGTGGGCATCACAAAATCATCGGTGGCGTTCATTCCCTGGAGCACGGTGTCGATCATGTGCACGCCCCAGTCGCCGGTCATGCCACCCGCGAAGTTGAAGTACCAGCGGAACTTGTAATGACAGCGGTTGTCCTGGTAGGGAACCATCGCCGCGGGACCAACCCAGAGGTCGTAGTCCAGCTCCGCGGGGATCGCTTTGGTTGTCTCTTTGCCCATCACGGCAGCGTTGGGGTCTTGGACTTTCCAGGCCCGGCAGAGGTTGATCTTGCCCAGCTTGCCCGAGCGGACATAGGCGGTGGCATCCAAAAACTGCTGGAGCGAGCGCTGCCAGGTTCCGACTTGCACAACGCGCTTGAGCTTGGTGGCATGATTGACCATCTGACGGCCCTCGACGATATCGTGGGAGATGGGCTTCTCCGTGAAGATATCTTTCCCCGCCTGAAAGGCGGAGATGGCGACAAGCGCGTGCCAGTGATCGGGAGTCGCGTTGATGACCAGGTCAATATCCTTGCGCTCTAGCAGCTTGCGGAAGTCCTTGATCTGCGCGGGTGCCTTGTCTGTTTTGTCTTCGACTGTAATGGCAGCCTTGCCCATGTGCTTGGCATCCGGGTCGCAGACAGCCACGACATTGACATCGGGGCGGGCAATAAATGTATTGAGGTTGCTCATGCCCTGGCCGCCGCAGCCGATTAGGGCAACATTGACTTTCTCTTGCGCCGAGACCCGCTTGGGCAGGAAGGCTTCTTCGCCGAAGTTCACGCCGTAGTCGTGGGCGGCACGGCCATTTTGTGCGCCATAGACCGGGGTCAGACCCGAGGCTCCCATCATCCCTAGCCCCAGTGCTGCTTGGCCCGCTCCAGAGAGCAGTCCGCGTCTTGTTATCTTCTCGTTATCCATATCGTTCTCCTCAGACGTTTTTAACGCCTAACAGGTTCACCAGCGGAACGAAAATCCCCTTCTTATGGTAACATTGTGAAAGGATTCACGAACTGCCGCCCCGTGAACGGGGCGTCTGGGTGGCGTGCCGCCGCAAAGCCCGTGCCGGGCTACCAGAGGCCAGCCCGGCACGGGCTTCACAGCGCGAAGCGCTACTCGACGCCTCGTTCACGGGGCGGCGTGACCTGGAGAAACTACCATGAGACGCATGCCTTCGATCAAAGCTTTACTCTTCACCCTCGCCGGAGTCTGGGCGGCGGCGGGGCTTGGGATCTACAGCCTCACGCGCTTAGACCACCAGCAGGATATTACGATGCTCCTGCCGCGCTCCCAGGCTCCGAGTTTTTCTCTACCAGACCAGAGTGGCAAGCTCCACGATCTCCGAGACTACGAGAAGCGCTCGGTGGCCCTGGCGTTTCTACCAGGCGATAGCGACGAAGTCCGGGGGGAGCTGCGCTCGCTGAAGAACGAGATGAAGCGCTTCGATAAGATCGGGGTGAAGGTCTTTGCCGTGGCCGCGATGGAGAAGGCGACCGCAAGGCAGCTCCATGAGAGCGAGCAGCTCAACTTTCCCATTCTCACCGATGTCGGTGGCAAGATCGGGCAGCAGTTTGGTGTCGCGCCAGGCCGCCCGTATGTCTCCTATGTGCTTGGCCCCGAGCGCAAAGTACTCTTGCCCATCGCGACGGTTCAGCCTAAAGAGCATGGAACGCAGCTTGTCGAGCTGGCCTCGTGCTTTTTCGACACCTTCGCCTCAGGAACCAACCCACTCATAGATAAGCCCGTCGCTGATGCGACCCTTCCGAGAGTAAATGGCAAGGGGACAGAGACGCTCTACAGTGACAAAAAACAAAAGGCGACGGTTCTGCTATTTCTCTCCGCCCGCTGCCCCTGCTCTGGTGGCTATGATGTGCGCAATCAAGCGCTCGCCGATGCCTACCAGTCCAAGGGTGTGCGCTTTGTCGCCATCAACTCCAGCGCCGATGAGACCGATGCGGAGATCGCCGCGCACGCGAAGGCCCATGGGTTTACGTTCCCCGTCCTGCGCGATGCTGACCATAAAATCGCTGACACACTCAATGCCCAAGTGACGCCGGAGGCCTTTGTGATGGATGCCCAGGGCATTCTTCGCTACCACGGGCGTATTGACGATAGCCGCGACGAGAAGACCATTCTTTCCCACGACCTGCGCAACGCCCTAGACTTCCTGGTCGCGGGCCAGAACCCAAAGGTAAAATCCACCACTCCGTTCGGTTGCTCAATCGCACGGCAGAAAAACTAAAAAGCCGTGCCTCTCTCATGAGCGAGGCACGGCTTGAAGGAGAGTCAGGGCTACGGCAGCTCTCTCACATAGATATTCTTGAAGTAGATCGGGTTTCCGTGGTGCTGGAGCTCGATCTGGCCGGTGGGGAAGATGGGGATCTTGCGGTCCCAGTAGTTCTCCAAAACAACGTTCTGCACCACCACCTTGCCATTGAGATAGATCGTCACGCGCTCCCCGACCATCAGGATACGAAACTCATTCCACTGCCCGACGGGGTTATCCGCCACTTGGGTCGGCTTGCTGGGGCTCTTCTGGTTATTATAAAGCCCGCCTGAGCCGACCTGCGCCCCGACATTGGTGAGCGCCGTGTCCCAGATCTGCACCTGTGGCGAGCCGCGCAAGTAAATCCCCGAGTCGCCGCCGGGGCCGATCTTCCAGCTCACAAGTAGCTCGAAGTTCTTGTAGTCTTTCGCGGTGCAGAGGCTGTCGTTCTTACCGTCGTAGGTCACCTCGCCATTGACGGCTTTCCAGTGCTCTAGTGCTTTCACCGTAGCCGCTTGCTCGGCGGTGGCGAGCGCATCCGGGGTCATCTTGGCGCGGGTGAGCGGGTTGCCCACGAGGCCCTTCCAGCCCTTGAGATCTTTCCCATTAAAGAGCGCCGTGAAGCCCTTGGGCGCGACATTGTCTTTGACGGGCTTGCTGGTGTCCTTGATCTCGATACTGCGAAACTCCACAAGCGAGCCGTGGCCCAGAAAGCCGATATGGCCTTTCTCACGGAGCATTCCCGGATGGGCTGCCAGTGTTGCCGGATCAGTGATGGTATTGAGATCGCAGTCCACGGTTTTCTTGCCGTTCACGATCACCTGGATGCGGCGGCCCGTGGCGATAATCTCCTCGCGGTTCCACTCGCCGGTGGGCTTGAGGGCACCACGCTTGGCGGCGGCGACTTTGTAGATCGAGCCGTGGTACTGACCCGGCTCCAGCTTCGCGTACATCGGGGCGGGGTCGTCGAGGACTTGCACTTCCATCCCCATATAGGCCGCATCACCCTGGAGCGGGGCACGGATCCCGACCCCATTGTTGCCGCCGGGGGAGAGCTTGAACTCAAACTTCAGGTGGAAGTCGGAGTACTCTTTCTCGGTGTAGAGGTTGCCGCCGCCATCGGCGGGGCAGGTCAGGACACCGTCTTTGGGAACATAGCCAGGGCCGTGTCCGCCGATAAGCTGCCAGCCAGTCAGGGTTTTGCCATCGAAGGCTTTCTCGAACTTTTGCGCCAGCACCGGAGAAGCGGCCAGGACGCACGCGGCTAGGGCCGCTAAGAATCGTCGTTGCATGGGCATGATTATAACCTACATTACCCCGGAAATTTCACCGGTATCGGAGAGAGACATGTCGAGAGCCGCAGGGCGCTTGGGCAAGCCGGGCATGGTGAGGAGTGCGCCGGCATAGACCACCACAAACCCCGCGCCCGCCGAGAGCTTGGCATCACGAATCGTGAGCGTGTGCCCCGTGGGGGCCGCCAGCTTGGTCGGATCGTCGGAGAACGAGTACTGAGTCTTGGCAATGCAGACCGGCAGGTTCCCAAAGCCGCGCTTGGTCAGATATGCGAGGCGGTTTCGAGCCGCCGGGAGAAACTCCACCGAGTCTGCGCGGTAGATCTCGCGTGCCACCGTCTCGATCTTCTTGCGCAGCGGCAGCTCGTCCGGGTAGAGCGGCGCGAAGTTAGCTTTCTCCGTGGCGAGTGTCTCCGTCACCAGTCGTGCCAGTGCCTCGCCGCCCTCACCGCCTGCTCCAAAGACATCCGAGAGCGACACCTTCAGACCATGTGCCTCGCAGAGCTTGGCAAGCGCTTCTTCTTCTCCCACGGTGTCCGTCGGAAAGCGATTGATGGCGATCACAACCGGCAGGCCAAACTTCTTGAGGTTCTCCGCGTGGCGTGCCAAATTCGAGAAGCCTGCCTCCAGTGCCGCTAAGTTCTCGGCCTTGAGCTGGTCTAGAGGAACGCCGCCGTGCATCTTCAGCGCCCGTAGCGTTGCCACTAAGACCACCATATCGGGCGCGAGCTCGGCCTGGCGCATCTTGATGTCCAGAAACTTCTCCGCCCCGAGATCCGCCCCAAAGCCTGCCTCGGTGACACACACCTCACCGAGTGCCAGCGCGAGCCGGGTGGCAATGACCGAGTTGCAGCCATGGGCGATATTGGCAAACGGCCCACCGTGGACGATCACCGGGTTGCCCTCGATGGTCTGGACTAAATTCGGCTTGAGCGCGTCCTTCAGCAGCACCGCCATCCCGCCCTCGGCCTGAATGTCGGCGGCGGTCACGGGCTCGTTGCTCTCGTCTGTGCCCACGACAATCCGCGCGAGCCGCTTCTTCAGGTCCGCGTAGCCCTCTGCTAGGCAAAGCGTCGCCATGACTTCACTGGCCGCCGTGATCTCGACGCCGGTCTCACGCGGTACGCCCTCGCTCTTGCCGCCGAGGCCCGTGATGAGCTTGCGCAAGGCCCGGTCGTTCATGTCTAAGCAGCGCTGAAAGCTGATCGTGCGCGGCTCCAGCCTCTTGGCGTTGCCTGCGATCAGGTAGTTGTCAATCATCGCCGCGAGGAGGTTATTGGCGGCAGTAATGGCGTGCATATCGCCCGTGAAGTGTAAATTTATCTGGTCGCTGGGCTCGATACGGGCCTTCCCGCCGCCGGTCGCGCCGCCTTTTACCCCAAAGACCGGCCCGAGCGACGGCTCCCGTAGCGCCGCGACTGCCTTCACGCCGATGCGATTGAGACCCATTGTCAGGCCAATCGTGGTCGTGGTCTTGCCCTCGCCTGCCGGTGTCGGGGTGATCGCGGTCACGAGCACTAATTTTCCCTGTGGCCTGCCCTTGCGCTTTTCCAGCACACTCAGAGGCAGCTTTGCGATCTGGCGGCCATACGGCTCAAACTCATCGTCGGTGAGGCCCAAGCTATGGGCGATTTCGGAAATCGGTTGCATGTGGGAATTATACCCTCCTCCCCCGCCCCTCCTCCCAATCCTGGGAGGAGGGGAGCCCGAAAGTTGCAAGGTGGGTCGGTCAAAGAGATTCCCCTCCCCAACCTGCCTCCGCAGGATTGGGAGGAGGGGCTAGGGGAGGAGGGAATTCGCGATGGCCTCGGCGGCGGCGCGGGGATCGCTGGCACCTGTGATGGCTCGCCCGATCACGAGGTAGTGAGCACCCGCTGCCACGGCGGCGGCAGGGGTGGCGACGCGCTTCTGGTCTTGTGCGCCTACACCAGCAGGACGGATGCCCGGGATCACGGTGATAAAGCCCTCGCCACAGGCGGCTCGAATGTCCTCTAACTCAAGTGGGCTAGAGACGACGCCATCCAATCCGCTGGCTTTTGCAAGCTCCGCGAGGTGCGTGACATGCTTGCTGACCGAGCCCGTGACCCGTAGCTCCGAGGACAGCGCGAGCTGATCTAGGCTTGTGAGAACCGTCACGCCGATGAGGAGCGGGGGAGTCTCGACGGAGTGCGCGGCCTCCGTTGCGGCCTCCATCATCGCTTTTCCGCCAGACGTGTGCACATTGACCATCCAGACACCGCGCTTGGCCGCCGCACGCACGGCCCCGGCGACGGTGTTGGGAATATCATGGAACTTGGCATCGTAGAAGATGCGCTCGATCCCGGCGTCGCGGAGCTTGTCAAAAATATCGAAACCTGCGGCATTGACGAGCTCTAGGCCCACTTTAACCCCGCCAATCGTGCCCGAGAGTTTCTGGGCGAGAGCCACGGCATCGGCGGCATTGTCGTAGTCGAGGGCGACGAGAATTCTGTCTTTAGGTTCTAGTATCATTTTGTAAAAATTACCACGGCTTGGTTGGGATAGATCATGTCAATCGGGAGCGGCTGGCAGGGTAGCCCAGCATAGTCTCGCGCACCCAACACGGGTAAGGGATGGGCAAAGACTGTTTTGTTGGGGTAGCGTGACGTGAGAGCCGCAAGGTAGGCGAGCGCTTGGGGATTTTTTGTTCGTACCGCTGTGGTGTACTCAATCTCCGACAGAGCGACGGCATCGGGCTGGGTTGCTTGCAGTAAGCTCGGGTCCCAGTCACGGCCCTCAGGCACGGCAAAGAGCCGCAGTGTCTCCGAGCTATTGGCGGCGCGTCGTGCGGCTGTGGGAATGGGGGCGGTGAGGATGGGATGGAGCGGCGGCGACCAGTACCACGGGCCGCGTGCAAATCCCACCGAAGCGACGCCTTTCTGCTTCAAAAACACTGCGGCTTCATCGCGCGGGTCAGAACCTGCCATCACCGAGCAGAGCGCGACTGAAAACGCGAGCGAGAGTGCTCCGCCGATGGCAATGAGAGGGGAGAGCTTTCTCGGGAGGCTCCCGATCAGCCAGCAGAGTGCCGGAAGAATCGGGAGCGCGTAGCGGGTGTACTGGTTGGCAGAGACACAGATCAGGAGCAAGTAGGGGAGCACAAACGCGAGCAGAATCACCTCTGTGCGCCCCCGAACGGCTAAGGCTCGCCCCAAGCCCACAACCCAGAGCGGCGATGCCAGCGCAAAAAGTAATCCCAGAGTCGGCCAATAGAGCGCCGCAAGCTGTCCCACAAAGTACTCGTCCGGGTTGCGGGAGTGCCTCAGCTCAGCGGTAAGCTGCTGCCAGAATGTTGGGAAGTTGATCAGCATGCCGGGACAGCCAACGAGAAAACCGAGAAGTGTAGCACTCAGGAGCAGGGCCAGTGGCTTTATCGTGCGTTTTTCGGAGAGCCACCACGCCGTGACCCCTGCTAGCAAGACAAGGCCCGCATTGTATTTCGTTGCCGCCGCTAGGCCCGCGAAGAGGCCACAAAGAAACAAACGGGGTTGGGTGAGGGCGCAAAACAGACTTGCCGTCACCCAGAACGTCGCGGGGACATCTACCGTGGCGAAGTGCCCGTGCTGAACCGCAAGTGGCGCGGTGGCGTAGAGAGTGGCTGCAAGCAAACCCACACCGGGCTTTTTCAGGCGCTTGCCGAGGATGAGGAGGAGGGCACAGGTACCGACTCCGTAGAGCACGGTGATTAGGCGCGCCATGAGCAGGTGGCTGGCCGAGGGGATGGTTGCATGGCCGATGCCCGTCGCTAAAAAAACAAAGCGATCTGTCATGGTCACCAGCGAGCCGTAGTTGTAGAAATGCGTGTCGAGGAGGCTCTGGCCCTCATGTACCAAGGCTGCCCCTAGAACCATGGACTCATCCGGGTGGTAGGAGAACGAGTGGGTACTATCGGGCAAGCCCCACGCAAGCCCCCAAACCCGCAAGACCAGTGCCAGAAACAATACCAGAGCAGGCAGGTAGCGGCGAAGCGAGGCAGACATACGGCTCTCAGTATACCGTTATCGTCACAGACATTCGGGGAAAAGCGTTGTATAACGGTAAGTAGGAAAGACGACAATGAAACAACAGATGAGCTTGGTTTTAGCAGCAGTGGTGAGTGTGGGAGTGCTGGTTCCCGTGTGGGCGCAGCAGAGCCGAGAGCGAGCACGCGCGGCATCGCCCGAGGGAATGGCACGTAACCTTTCGCTCGATCTAAGAGAAGCCCGTGAGCTGCTGGATCGGGTGATGAACAATCGCGTCAAAGACACAGGCGGAGCCCGTGAGCGTGAGACCCGCCGCGACAGCGACACGGAACGCCGTCGCCTGGAAGTACTACTGGAAAACGCGGAGCGCGATGCGCGTGAGCTAGAGCGCCAGCTGGGTTCGAGGCAAGGATCGGGCTTTATCCCGCCGACAGATCGTAACTCGAGCCGCCAAGCGATGCGGGATGCGGATTTTGAACTGGTGGTCTTTTCGGTGCGTCGCGCCAAGACGGCCCGTGACGAGATGCAGATCGTCCGTCAGCTTGCCGCGCAGCAGTGGATCAGTACGAACCAGCTTCGAGACTTGCTTAAAGTGGTGGATCAGCCGAGCGACCAGGAGGAGACCGCGTTTCTGCTCTACCAGCGCCTGAGCGACATTAGCCGGTTCTATACCATCCGCGATTCGTTCAAATCATCCAGCTCCTGGCAGACTGTCTGCCAGCGCCTCGGGATTCGATAAGGCCTTCCTCGGTGAATCCCTCCTCCCCCGCCCCTCCTCCCGTTATCGGGAGGAGGGAGTTTTAGAGTTGGATAGTTTCGCCCACATTGAGTGTGATGGGGAAGCGGCTCGTGCTGCTGCTCGAAAAGCCAGGCCGTGTCTCACTTCGTCGTTTTTCCACATCAATGTTGAGAGAGCCTGTCGCGGCAGGAAACGCTCGGACCAGTCTTGGCTGGTTTGTTGTGGGATAACAAGAAACGGTAAGGGTATGGCCATCCCAGTTAAGTTTTGCTGATTCTGTGTCCTTCACCATAAAAGCCAGTGGTTGCTCGTGGAACTTAAAGCTCATGGAGGCATTCACAGTAGATCGCTTTATGACTTTATGGCAGGATATAGAATCGGGCTTGGGTAGGCTTAAACCTGCCCAGATTGCGGTGGCAGTGATGACTCCTGCCGCTGTCCAGAGAACCGATTTCTTCATAGCTAAACTCTCCTTGGGCAATATTCTACCCCCTGATGTTGTAACCTGCTGTAAGGCTAGGGTGTCTCTAGCTTGCGAAGAGGGCAAGACAAGGTGTCAGGAAAAATTGTACGGACGGTTTTAATCGGTATGGTGGTGCTGGGCGGGGCTGGGTTTGGCTACTCCCGGATGCAGGCAAAGGCGAAGGCGAAGCCCGAGATGGGGCGCTTGGTGACCGCAAAAACTGGCGATATCGCGATCAAGGTCTCCGAGACGGGGACGCTGGAGCCGGTGACCAAAGTAGATGTCAAGTCGCGGGTGGGGGGGCGTTTACTGAAGATTTTTGTTAAGCCCGGCGATAAAGTGGCAGTCGGGACTCCCCTTGCCTCGGTAGACCCCACGGAAGTTTCACGTCAGGTTGCCAGTGTTCAGGCACAGCTTCAGGCTAGCCAGGCTGGGCTTGCCCAGTCACGGGAGAACTACCAGCTCTCTCTTCAGACCACTGCGCTGGCTGTCCGCCGGGCCGAGGTGGGGCTGGAAAACTCGAAAGTCAGCCTGCGCGAGGCGGGAGTGAATGTCAAGGATGCCGAAGTGGGGCTAAAAGACGCTGAAGTGGGTTTGCTGAATTCCAAGGTCGGAATCACGCAGGCCCAGACACGTGTGGATCAAGCTTCCGCCCCGACCCGGACGCAAGATGTCCAGCAGGCCGAGCAGAGCGTCCGCCGTATCCAGGCACAACTCGTGGATGCTAAGCGCACTCTGGAGCGGCGCAAGCTTTTGCTCTCGAAAGGCTATGTATCCCAGCAGGACGTGGACGCGTCGCAGACTCAGATTGACCTTGCGGATGCAGACCTTGCCAGTGCGCAGGAGCGGGTGGCATTACTCAAAGAAGGGCCACGTAAAGAAGATATTGCCCCCACACAGATCGGGGTGGATACCGCTAAAATGGCAGTTGAGTCGGCGAAAGTGCGGGTGGAGACGGCGAAAGTGCGGGTAGAGCAGTCAAAAGTACGCTACAACCAGGCACAAGTTGCGGTGAAGTCTGCGGAGGTGCAGCTTGCCACCGAGCGCGCCAATTCCCGCCAAGCCCAGGTGCGTAGCAAGGATATTCTGCGCTCCCAAGCCGATGTCGCCCAGATCGAAAACCGGGTGGCAGAGCAGTCTGTACTCCTGGGAGAGACTCGTATTGTGGCCCCGATTCCCGGTGAAGTGACAGGTAAGTATCTCGAAGAGGGCGAGCTGGTAGCCTCCGCGACCGCTGGATTTGCTCAGGGCGCGGCGATTGTCACTATTGCGGACCTGACCCGGATGCAGGTGAAAGTCAATGTCAACGAGGTAGATGTCTCACGCCTCTCGGTGGGCCTTCCGGTGGAGATTCGCGTGGATGGGATCGTGGATAAAGCTTTTCAGGGCCGCGTTGTCTCGCTCGCTCCCGCGTCGCTGGGAAGCACACAGCAAGGAGTCAGCGCGAGCGCGAGCGGCAATATTGTCCGGTTTGAGGTGAAGATCGCCGTCACGGAGCGCGACAAGCGCCTGCGCCCTGGGATGACCGCCAACGTCAATATTCTCCTCAATAAAAAGACCAGCGTCACTGTTCTTCCCGCCGAGGCACTCCTGCCCGGCAATAAAGTGATGGTGGTCACCGGAGTTGGCGAGAAAGCCGTCAAGACTGAGCGCACGGTTGAGATTGGCCTGAAAGACGAAGCCCGTGTTGAGATCCTCTCCGGCCTCAAGCCTGGTGAGAGTGTCGAAGTGCCCAAACTGGATGCGAAAGATCGGCGCACGATCAAGATGAACGGGCCAAACTAGCCACCGATTGAAATCGGTGGCTCCCTTCGGGCCGTCCCGTTCACGGGACGGTACCATAGAGGCATGAAACGCTCTCTCTGGCTATTGTGTTGTGTCGGGGCTCTCGTGGGCTGTGAAGGCAAGCGTGAGACGCCCAAGCTGCTGAATGTCGCACTTCCTGGAGCCGCTCCGGTTGCCACACCTGCACCCTTGCTCTTCGCCGACATCTTCCGCCGCCGCCGCGTCCCGCCGGGCACGGACACCAATGTGGATCGGGTCGAGACCAAGCTGATGAAAAGCCCCCAAGATCCGAAAGCCCTTAAAGCCGTCGGGCTGGCCTACTACTCGACGGGTGGCTACGATGCGGCGATCAAGAAACTTTCCGATTTGAGCGACCCGGAGGCGCAGCTCTATCTGGGCTATGCGCATATGGGGCTGGGAAACTACCCCGAAGCCCTGGAGGCTCTGGGGAAACTTCACTTTGGCTCTGTCAGCGAAAGCCAGTATGGTGAGTCCGAACTGGAGCAAGGTAATCTCTACTTTCAGGCACTTAAGCAAGATGATAAGGCCGAACAGCACTATGTCTGGGCAATCAAAGAAAGCCGTAATGTCGAAGCAATCGTTGCACTGGGGCTTCTTTATGCCAGCCAAGGGAAGACGAAGCAGGCACAAGGTTCTCTTCTTGGGGCCGTGAAAGAGCTTCCTGCCGGTAAACTACGTGCGACGGCGTTTGCAGCGCTGGGGCGGCTGGAGAGCGATCCGGTCAAGGCACGCGAGTGGTACGAGAAGACGCGCTCAGACGATCCCGAGAACGCATGGCTCCAGAAGCTCTCAAAATAGAGGAGGCAATCGCCCTGATTGCACGCGTTCCGGGCTATGCCCCGATCGCACAGAACTTAGCCCGGCGGACCGTTCGCTACGTACCGACGCTGGAAGACCGGGGGCAGGCGACGCTTCTCGGGGTGATTCTGATCGGCCCGGAGGCGCTTCAGGGAAGCCTTGTAGGGCTGGCGGAGACCCTGGTGCACGAGGAGTTTCATACGCGCCAGAACCACTTTCTCAAGACATACTCCTTCTGGAGCGGTGTCTTCACCCGAACCCCCGTGATGGCCCGCTACGAGCGTCCCGCCTACCAGGCCGCCCTCGATTTTCTCAGCGCCCTCGCCGCCGTTTCCCCCGAGCATTCCGATGAGGCGCTGGCGGAGTACGATATGGTTCAAGCGAGCTTCAGCGCCTTTTATGGCGCGAGGCCGTGATAGAATCAATTCCTGTGCGAGCCGTAGTTCAGCGAGTTTCAGAGGCCTCCGTGACCGTCGAAGCAGAAATCGTCGGGCAGATCGGGCGTGGCTTGCTGGTTTTGGTGGGTGTTGCCGAGGGCGATACCGACTCGGATGCAACAAGCCTGGCGACGAAGATCGCCGAGCTTCGCCTCTTTCCTGAAGAGAGCGAGGACTCGGGGATGGAGCGCTCCCTCACGGAGATTGGTGGCGCGATTCTCGTGGTCTCCCAGTTTACCCTCATGGGCGACTGTCGCAAAGGCCGTCGGCCAAGCTGGCTGGCCGCTGCTCGACCTGATGAGGGCAAGCGGCTCTATGAGCTTTTTGTAGAGACACTCCGTGCTCGGGGAATCATCACGGAGACAGGCACTTTCCGCACCCACATGACGGTGAAACTTATCAATGACGGCCCTGTGACGATCCTGTTAGACAGCAGGAAGGCATTCTGAGGAACATGGAAGAACCCGACGACGACCTGACACCCGTGGCGGAAGAAGACGCTACTCCGAACCACCATGCTGCTGGGCATGATGAGCCGGAAGAAGACTCCCGCCAGACAGATGCCTACGCTGCGCTTGCCTCTGGCGAAGAGAAAGAGGAAGCCTCCGTCGAGGTACTCGCCGAGCTGGGGGGCAAGCACCTGGATGAGGGTAATATCGGGGAGGCGCTCAATAAGTACCGAGGGGCCGTGCGGGCTGCGCGTCAGACCGGGGCCGATGAGAGCGATCAGCGGGTGAACTTGGGCGATGCCTACGCCTACTCCGGGCAGGGGCTCAATGCCTACCGGCAGTACAAACGCGCCATCAAGCTCTCTCCCCGCAAGGCCGAGCCACACTTCTCGATGGGGGAGCTCTATCACCGCTACGGACGCCTCACGATGGCCGTCACCGAGTACCGCACCGCGCTCCAGTACGCTCCCGAGAACTGCTGGTACCACTACCGCCTGAGCGAGGCGCTCCTACAGATGGGGGATCTCGCCGGAGCCATCACCCTGTTGGAGCAAACCGTCCTGCTCAAGCCTCAAGACGGCTTCTATCACTTCTGGCTCGGCGATCTTTATGGGCGTGCCGAGCGCTACGAAGAGGCCATCCGCGAGCTTCAGCAGGCGACTCTGTTTGCGCCCTATGATGCCTACTACAATATCCGCCTAGGGGCTCTCTACCGTCGGCGCAAGATGTACCGCGATGCCGCCCTCGCCGTGCGCCAGGCCCTGCGCCTCGCCCCGAAAAGCGCCCCCTACCACTGCCTTCTGGCCGACCTCTACTCGGATCTTCGCCTCGATGAGTACGCCGTCCGTCACTACCAGGCCGCAGGAATGCTCGACGACTACGACACCGATCAGCTCCATCGCCTGCGCGTCTACGCCGGGATCGAGAGCGACGACCTGCTGGCCCTAGAGCCCTTCGAGTTCGACACCGACGGCAACTTCGCCATGCCCACTGATCGGGAATAAAACGCTCGTGCCGCCCCATGAATGGGGCGTCTGCAATAGCCTACGGCTGCGAAGCCCGTGCCGGGCTACCGAGTTATCTCCTCAGCCCGGAACGGGCTTTCCGACACGCAGTGCCACTGAGACGCCTCGTTCACGGGGCGGCTACTTCGCGATAATTACCGCCTCGGTTTTGGTGGCGACGCGGCCTTTATCATCGGTGACGATGGCGGTGAGCTTGTGGTTTCCGGGAGGGAGGGTAAGCGTGGCTTCCCGACCGCCGGGTTCGATGGCGGAAGCGGCGTCTTGGCCGTTGAGCTTGTAGGTCACCCGAAACTGGTCGGCGTAGCAGCGGGCCCACGACGAGACCCGTAGCTCGCCAGGCGGAACGGTGAGGCCGGTGGCGGGAATCGGAACCGTGGTAGCGACTTTGGCGGTCGCGCCAATCTTGGAAAGAAAGTAGTCCGGGGCGATGGCACGCTTGTAGCCCGCGAGAACTTCGTCGGAGTCGGTGACGGAGTAGTTATTGAGCTGGCGACCCGGTGTGGCGTACTTGAGGTTGTCCATGTCAAAGATATCTATAAGTTTGACGCGTGGATAGAGGCGCGGCAGCGACGCATACAGCTCGTTGATCTTCTTGCTGGCCCAGGCGCTACGATCTTTTCCATCGGCCTTGGACAGGTGCGACGCACCAAACTCACAGATGGCGATAGGTTTTTTCGGAGCATACGTCGCGTAGACATATTTCAGGTAATCCGCCGGGTTGTCTGCCGTACCAACGCGCGTGGGGTCGTTGTCGTAGAACGGGACGGAGTAGAAGTTAATCCCCACCCAGTCCACGTAGACATCGCCCGGATAGAACTTGGGAATGTTCTTCTCGGGGATCACGTTCACGCACCAGACCATCGCGACATTGGGGGCAAGCTGGGCAAATACCTGCCGCACGAGCTGCCACTTGACAATGTACTCGTTGGCATTGGCATCGCCGCCGTAGCGGGTCCAGTCCCCGTTCATCTCCGAGGCGTAGCGCAGAAAAATAGGGCAGTCGGCCTCGGCGGCATCTTGCGCAAACTGCCGTAGGTAGCTGTCTTGCTTGACCACTTGCAGGCCCTCGTTGGGCTCCCAAGCAATGTGCGGCGCGACGCCCTGCGCCTTGAGCCGTGCTACCCACTTCTTGGGGAAAGGCCGCCCGTAGCTCACGTAGCAAAAAACACTCGCGTGCTTCTTTCCCGTGAGCTTGCCAAACGCATCCGGGTCTTCGTGGCTCTGGAAGTTCTCGTCGTTGAAAGTGCTACTCAAGCGCTCATCGCGGTCAATAAAGCCGCCTAGGTAGCACCCATACGGCGGCTCCCACTTGGCCAGCGGCGACATAATCTTAGGCGCGACACCGGGCAGATGGGCAAATAGCTGGATGCTACTGGAGATACGAGCCGCCTTGGCCTCCTCCACTTTCGCCCCTTCCGTGTCTCCGTTCTTACGGTAGATCGCGGCCTCTTTGCGGTAGGCATCGGCAGCCTCGGAGAACTTCCCGGCTTTCTCTAAAGACTCCGCACGTCGTCGCCACTCAGCAGCTGATTGCATAGAGGCATTTTACCACCGAACCCACCCCCAGAACCCTCCTTGCCCTGAGGGAGGGTGGTCGTAGTGAGGGACGAACGAAGACCGGGTGGGTTCTGGGTGGATTCGCGAAGAGGAGCGGTATAATTTCGTCATGGAAACGCCCACTCCCCAGACCGAGGATGAGATCATAGACTGGCTCAACTCCCGTGGCAACGGCGACCAGGACGAGAACGGTATTCCTTTGGATGCCCTCCGTGAAAATCGCCGCCTGACTCCACGGCAACGTGTGGAGAAACTGGAAGCATTTGTTTACGGTATTCGTGTGATGCGTGCCCATGCCAAGGTGGTACGACGTGGATAGTGTGCTCAAGCCAGAGTTTATGGAGACCCTGTGTCAGTTACATGTGGCTGGGATTCGTTATGTAATGGTAGGTGGGATCGCTCTTCAGATGCACGGAGGGCGCAACTTCACGGAAGACTTTGATTTTAGCTATGCCCGTGATGATGAAAACTGTGAGCGAGTGGTAGGGGCGATGAACCAGCTTCGGCCTCGGCCACTGGGCTGGCCCGAGCATAACCCGTTTCTGCTCACGGTCTCTCAGCTCCAGCGGGTGCGGTTTTTGAATCTCAAGACAAGCCTGGGAGATATTGATCTCCTGCCGCTGCCCGATGGAGTAGATTCGTTTGAAGGGCTCTGGGAGCGCTCAACAGAGATGGACATGGGAGATTTTACGGTGCGCGTTGCCTCCATTGACGATCTCATTTCTATGAAACAAGCCGCCAACCGTCCCAAAGACCAGCTCCATCTCTACGAGCTTCAAGCCCTCAAGCGTGTCATCGCCGAAGAATCCACCCTCAACCCTCCTTCGTAGAGGGAGGCACCCAAAGGGTACCCGGAGGAACGAGGAGGGTGGGTTCTGGTACAATTCCCTCATGAACCTACTCTCCCTCTTTCAAGCGCCGACCATGCGCAATGGAATCCCGCTCCAGCCTGCCGGGAAGGTGATCCCCCCACCCGGAATGGCCCTCGCCCCTGCCGACAAGACTGCCCTCGCCGAGGGTTTGGCCGCATTTGCCGCCAAGACCGACGCGCTGAAGAAGCACCCGCTCTGGCCGGATCTGGAGATCTATCGGAAAGCCGTCGCGTGGAGCTTGGAGGCGGGCACTATCTACAATGCGCGGGAGCTGGCAACGGCAAAAGAGCTGCTGGTCGAGGGTACGGCCCGCGCCGAGGCACTGGCCAAGGGGGCCGCGCCGTGGACAAAACAGACCGGGCTTGTGGTGCGTGGCTATGTCAGCAAGCTCGATAGCTCCGTCCAGCCCTACGGCTTAGTCGTGCCGGAGAACGCTTTTGACAACCAGAAGCACCGCCTGGATCTCTTCCTGCACGGGCGCGGCGAGAGCCTTACCGAGCTTTCGTTTTTAGAGCAGCGCCGCAAGAATGCTGGCGAGTTTATCCCGCCAGGGGCACTGGTACTCCACCCCTATGGCCGCTTCTGCAATGCCAACCACTTGGCGGGGGAAGTGGATGTCTTTGAGGCGATTGCCCATGTGCAGAGCCAGTACAAGATAGACGAAGACCGGATTATCCTGCGCGGCTTCTCGATGGGTGGTGGGGCGACCTGGCACCTCGCGGTTCACTATCCCGACTACTGGTGCGCCGCTGCGCCCGGCGCGGGCTTTGCCGATACGATCCGTTTTTCCAAGCTCAAGGAGAGCGAGATTCCTAGCTGGCAACGCAAGCTGATTCGGCTCTACGACCCGGTGGACTGGGCGGTGAATCTGGCGCAGTGCCCGCTCGTGGCCTACTCCGGGGAGATAGACGGCCAGAAGCTTGCCGCCGATGACATGGAGGCCGCGCTCAAGGCCGAGGGCTTGCCCATGACCCATATCATCGGCCCCAACACCGGCCACTCGTACCATAAAGATAGCAAGCCGCTGATCAACGCCGAGCTGGATAAGTACGCCGCGCAGGGACGGCAAAAAAGTCCGGCGAAAGTACGCCTGACGACCTACAGCCTGCGCTACGCAAAGTCAAACTGGCTGAGCGTGACGGGACTCGAAAAACACGGGGAGCGTGCCCGCGCTGAGACTGAACGGAGCAGTGATGGCAAGAGCGTCACGATCAAGACCAGCGGGGTGAGTGCTCTGGAGCTGGCGCAGGGCTTCAAAACCGTCCAGCTCGATGGGCAAACGCTCTCGGGGGCGAAGTTCTACAAAGAGGGCAAGACCTGGAAGCCCGGCGAGCCGCGTGGCAAAGAGCTGCGCAAGAAGCCCGGCCTACAAGGCCCAATTGACGATGCGTTTATGGAGCGCTTTGTCTTTGTGCGCCCCACGGGGATTGCCAAGACTCCCAAGCAGGGAGTGTGGGCCAAGGCAGCGATGGAGCAGGCAATCGCCGACTGGAAGATATTTTTCCGGGGCGAGGTGGTGATCGTGGACGATGACAAAGTGACGGGTGAGCAGGTTCGCAATGCCAATCTCATTCTCTGGGGCGACCCGGCGTCAAATAAGTTTCTGGGCAAGATCGCCGCAAAGCTCCCGCTGGGCTGGACGAATGACACGGCTCCGGTCTTTATCTACCCCAACCCGCTTAACCCAAGCAAGTACGTGGTGGTCAACTCCGGCTTCACCTGGCACGACTACATGTCCGGCTCCAACGCCCACCACACCCCCAAGCTCCCTGACTGGGCGGTTGTCAGTACGGCAGATGGTTCTATCAAAGACCAGGGCTTCTTCGACGAAGGCTGGAGGAAGTAAGGGGCAGGCCCTCATCCCCCTGCCCCCTTCTCCCAATAACAAGCTCGCTACGCGGGTGGGAGAAGGGGGATACTCTTGCACGTCAGCACTAACTTCTTCGGCGCTTGAATCCATCGCGCTGTCTCAACCAGCTTCGCAAGCCCGTCTGTGAAGGATTTGGTGAGCTCAGAGCCGAGACCACCTTGCAACCGCCGTCGACGCTCGGGCCGCCTCTCTGTCCTGTTCACTCATGATTTTTCGAGAAGGGAGGAAAAATTGATAATCAGCCTTGACGAACCATATTTTTCCTCCTGGTTCTCCTTTTGCCGCCGCTTTCGTGCTGATCTTGTAGTCCGACAGCCCCTCGGTCTTGACTACAAAACCCTTCTTCTCTGCTCTATCCATGGTGACGAGGTGTTGCTCCATATCAAGCAAGAGAAAACCTTCCTCCTTGATGGCGGCAAGGACTTCGGCCAATTGTTCGTCTGTGTCACAGTAGGGCAGCGGTGCGCTGTGCGTCTCTCTTCGGCCAACACGGGCCTTGGTTCTGTCGCTGTAATTTTTCATATGGTCGCCAAATTTCGGCAGGATAATTTTCTTCGTGATCATTTTTTTACTGTCTTTATTTTGTTCTCGTGCTCGCTTCAATCCTCACCAGTGCGCCCTGTGCCTCACAACAAAGTAGCCCCCTCACTACCCTCTCCCGTTATCGGGAGGGGGTGGCGTAGGGAGGGACGAACGGAGCCGGGGGAGGGCCACTCTACGCCGCGATGGCGTGGCGGGTTAGTAGCTCGGAGAGGGTGTGGGCTAAAAATCTCACGCTGGTGACGGCGGTGCCATAGTCCATGCGCGTCGGCCCGATTACCCCGATACTGCCCCGCTCATGCATCCCCACAAAGTAGGGCGACGAGACCACGGCAAAGGCGTTAAGCTCGGGGCGGCCCAGCTCCTCCCCGATACGGATCGCAAACTCCTGCTCGACCGCTTCCATGCGCAGGAGCTCCAGCACGGCAGCGCGCTCCTGAAGCACCCTAAAGAACTGACTGAGACGGTCCACATCGCGAAACTCCGGCTGGGCTAAGACACTCTGGGTGCCTTCGACATAGACCGGCACATTCTCCGCAATCCCTTGGATACTCTGCACCAGCTCACGCACTAGGCGCTGCCAGAGCGGGGTGTAGGCACGTAGCTCAGGAGGCGGCACTTCCGTACTACTCTGGATGCGCCGTAGCTCGGTGAGGGGTTTTTCGCTGTAAGTGGCGTTGAGTGAGTTGGCCAGCTCAAGCGCCGCCGTCGCGCTGAGTGTGGCATCAGGGAGCAGACGGTGCTCTGTCCGGCCTGTCGAGAGCAGGAGCACGAGTAAGGCTTTATCCGTCGCGGCAGGCGAGAGGAATATCTGACGGAGCTGGGTGTCATCGGGAGCTTCCGGCGATGTGGCGACGGCAGGAAGGTTCGTGAGCTGGCTGAGGAGCTGGCAGGTCTTGCGTAGGATGGTATCAAGCTCACTCTCGGCAGAGAGCAGAGCATTTTGTACTTGTTGCACAGCCAGGTGCTGGAACGGAAGAAGCGGCATCAGGCGATTGACATAGAAGCGGTAGCCCCGATCTGACGGGACACGCCCTGCTGAAGTGTGTGGCTGGCGCAGAAACCCGCGCTCACTCAGCTCTGCCAGTTCGTTGCGTACCGTCGCCGATTTCACACCCAGAGCGTAGCGCTCCACGAGGATTTGCGAGCCCACCGGCTCAGCGGTCAGGACGTAGTCCTGGACGACGGCATTAAGAATTTGTTGCTTGCGTAGATCGAGATCCATACTTGCCTTCGCATTCTAACAGGTACGGTATAATTTGTGCAACAAAAATATGTGAGGTTGACTAATGAAACGCATCTCTATGGCTCTTATCGCACTAATCGCGGGAATGTTGGCACCGTTGCCTGTACAGGCACAGGCTGAAGGTGGGACGACGCAGCGTGCGGCGCGAACCCGGCCACTGGAGTCTGTTCTGCAAGCGCTGACCCGGAGCACGGGAATCACGGTCGTTGCGGAGTCGTCGCTGCTGGGCGCTGAGGCCGTGTATTCTCAGAGCGCAACAGCGGAGACTCTGGAGAAGCAGCTTGATATTGTGGTGAAATCCTTGCCACCCGGAACGGTCTGGAAAAAAGCGATGCTCCCTGCCAGCACACGTTTTTACAAAGGCGATGATGTCGCGGATTTTCTAGACATTCAGGCGCGGATGCTGGGGCGTGCCAAGCCGGGTGAGGCAGGCTCCGTGGAGATTCTTGGGCAGAAGCTCACGCAAGAAAAAGCGGCCCCTGTGGTCAGTACTTTGGGACTGAAGCCTGTCTATGTTCTGGTCAATGCCAATTCTCGTCAGGCAAGCCGTGATCCGCTCACGGGTGCTAGTAGCCAGTCAGACTTCTCCCAGATTCTGGGGAATTTTTCCACCATGAACCCCGAGGCTCGCACGAAACTCATGCAGCAGTTCGGCCAGATGATGCAAAACATGAGCCCCGAGCAGCGCCGCCAGATGTTTAGCGGCATGATGGGCAGCAGTGGTGGTGTCTTCGTCTCACCAGGTCGTCCCATTCCGCCTCAATAAAATTACTCTGATAGGATGCTGGGTATAATTCTGCGATGACGCAGCCCGGCATCCTTTTTCAGCATTTTTACTACCCCACTCCTGAGCTTCCCGCAGAGCGCTCTTGGTGGAAACAAGCCACGGCGCAACTTTCGGAGCTCGCAGCACTCGGCGTCTGGGGGGTCTGGCATCCAGTGCCTAGCAAGGGCGGCTCGGGCAAGAACTCGATGGGTTACGACCCTTATGACTACTATGACTTGGGCAGCAAAGACCAGCGGGGGAGTGTAGCGACGCACTTTGGGACGCGTGATGAGTATTTAGCCTACGTCGCCGCAGCGCATACCCACGGGCTGAGCGTGATTGCGGATGTGGTGCTGAACCATAACATCGGTGCCGATCAGGCGCAGCTCTCTCCGGTTCAGGAGAGACTTGGCTGGGACGATATCCCCGACGATTCCAAAGTCCCGCGTGACCATCTCCCGCCGGGCTACGACCCCAAGCGCGATAATCTTCGTGCCTGGTCGGGCTTCAACCCCAAGGGACGTGATGGTCTTCGGGGAACGGGGCGCTTCCCCCGTGATGCCCGCCACTTTCATCCCACCGCGCTGCACCCCGACCATAAAGAGCCTTACCACCACCCTGACTTTGGTTCGGACTTTTGCTTTGAGGCGGAGAACGGCTATGTCGCCAAGAGCTTTCTTGCCTGGTCGGAGTGGTTCGTAAAACAAAGCGGGGTAGATGGCTACCGCCTGGATGCCGTCAAGCTGATGGAGCCTGAGTTTCTACGCGACTTCGCCGCCGCCACGCGTCCCGGCTCGTATCTGGTGGGGGAGCTCTGGGACACCAACCCCAAGCTCCTTGCGGACTTCCAGAGCCGCACCGAGAGGCGCATGAAGCTCTTTGACTTTGGGCTCTACTACGCGCTTCGAGACATGATGACCAACCCTAACTTTGACATGCGCGAGCTACTCACACGGCGTTTTGCGGATCGTGAGCGAGCCGTGATGTTTGTCAGCAACCATGATGTGGATCGTGACAGCCCTATCCCCCGCGACAAGCGGGGTCTACCCTATGCTGTGATGATGGCGATGGCCGGTCAGCCCAGTATTTTCCACCTAGACTACCTCGGTTTAGATACTCGGCCTTACTCGCTACAGCACACGTTACGTAATTTGACAAGCCTGTATAACGCACTCTGCTGGGGAAAAGAGAGCGTGCTCCTAGCTACCAAAGATGTCTTAGCGCTGGAGCGTGAGAGCGGCCTGATTGCGGTTTTTGTGCGCCCTGGTGGCCCACGAGAGTTTGTCGTGCCCACCCGCTGGTAGAAAAGGCAGATGGCTCTCGTGGGCAATGACTTCGATGGCAGCATTTTACTCCCTGGCCCGACCACCGATGCACAAGGGAATCTAAATCTCTCTCTTTCCGACACGGCTCCCTACGGTATCTGGGAGTTTTATGCGCCTCTTGAAAGAACCCGAGAGCGTAAGCTACGCCGCACGCCGCTCTCCACCACCCAAGTCTTTGAGTTCGCCAATGACCTCGATACCGGGCGGCTTGGCGAGGGTCAGCGTATTGTCCCAATCACGGCAAAAGCAGGCAGCGAGCTTGTCGCACGGCTCACGGGAACTTATGGTGAGGGCAGTGTCCTAGTCGAGCTGCGCGACGGCCAGAACCGGGGAGTCGCGGCTGCCACGGCCCAGCGCGGTCGCGCCGTCGTTCTGCGTGCCCGAAT
>NZ_JANNYP010000690.1:0-5920 GCF_031410135.1 Armatimonas sp.
GGCGCGGTAGACATCGAATGCATCGCCGTCGTAGGGCCGCGAGAAGCGCTGGGAAAGCACGACCTGAATAATGTCCCCCGCCCCGATCAGCTCCTTGGCCTCGGTGAGCATCTCCTCGTAGCGGGCGCGGGTGAGGTTCGACTCCCACGGTGGCGGGTCACCCTTGCGCTTGTTGGGCATCCCCAGCAGATCGGGAATCGGAGCGCGGAGGGCGGCGATCATGTCCTCCACTTTCTCACAGGCTTCGTCGTAGGCGGCGTCTAAGTCCGTCTCCGGCTCAATATGAGCGTTGGCGAGAACGATAATCCGGTGCTTCACGTGGTCAAAGATGCACAGCGTGTCGGTGAGCATTAAATACACATCGTCGAGGTCCAGATCGTCATGGGTTTTCTGCCCAATGGGCTCCAAAAAGCGCACCCAATCGTAGCCGATGTAGCCCACCGCACCGCCCACAAAGCGCGGCAGGTTGGGCGTCTCAACAAACTTGACCTTCGCTAGCTCCGCTTCTAAAACATGCAGCGGGTCCTCGCCCTTGGACAGCGGGATCAGCCTGGTTTTTCCGCGCTCGGTGAGACTGACACTCGTGCCGCGGCTTCGCAAGACCACACGCGGATCGGAGCCCAGAAACGAGTAGCGTGCCATGCGCTCACCGCCCTCGACGGACTCCAGTAAAAACGCATGGGGCCTGTGTGCCAGGCGCTTAAACGCCGAGACGGGCGTCTCCATATCGGCCAGGATCTCCCGGCAGACCGGGATCACATTGCCCTGGCTTGCCAGCGCCTTAAACGTCGCTCTATCAGGTGTGGTAGGAAACATAAGACAAAATAAAACAGGCTCCCGGTTTTTGTAACTCGGGAGCCTGCCTCTCTTCGTGTGCAGCGTCGGCGTGTTTAGCGGACAGCGCGCACCGGGCAAGCCCCCGTGCGCCACCACCACTGAACCAGCTTTCGCGTTTGCATTGCGGCTACGATACCACGGCCCACAGTGACGTGTCAAACGCAATACTCTTTCTACGGGCCGATGGTGGTGACGACGAGGGCGACGATGGGGGCGGTGAAGAGGAGGCTGTCGAAGCGGTCGAGGATACCGCCGTGGCCGGGGAGGAGGGCGCCGAAGTCTTTGATGCCGATCTCGCGCTTGAGGGCGGACTTGAAGAGATCACCGAGTGGCCCGAGAATCCCAGCCAGTGCGCCGACGATCAGGCCAAAGACGGGCGAGCCGAGAAGGAGCTGGCCTAGCCCGCTGCCAATCAGCAGGCTGGCGACCATGCCTCCGACAAGCCCCTCGGTGGTCTTCTTGGGCGAGAGCCCTTCCGCGAGCTTGTGGTGCCCGAGCCAGCGCCCGACAAAGTACGCGCCGCTGTCGCCCGCGATGGTGCAGGCGGCGGTAAGTAAGACAAGCGCCGCTCCACCGTCCAGCGATGGCCAGAGTCCTTTGGGGCCGTGCCAGGTGCTCAGCCGCAGGAGCGCGATCCCACCAAAGAGCGCCACGTAGGCTCCACTCAGCAGGCCGTAGGCGAGGTTTCTCCCCGTGTGGATCTCCTCCTTGGGGTGCGAGGCAACTCCTGTCTCCAGCAGGCTGGCGATCACGAGGCCACAGGCGAGGATTAGCAGCAGTGAGAGCGGCGCGGCGGGCATTCCGCCGCCAAGCGGGGGGCGTAGCAAGAGCACCGCGCCGGGTACCAGCGCTCCGAGCAGGGAGAGCAAGCCGTTGGGGCGGATACCACACTGCGCGTAGGCACGCTGGAGCTCCGTGCGTCCGATCAGCGCGAGAATCACCGTAAAAATCACAAAAGGCCGCGCACCCCAGAGGCAGAGTGCCACCAGGATCGGCATTCCCACCAGCGCCGTCAGGACGCGCTGGGTCAGTGGCGGCAGCGTCGCCAATCGCTCAATCATTGCCCACCTCCCTAAACTCCACCTGTACTGGGTAGTGATCCGACGGAAACTTCCCCTCATGCTGATAGGTGAGGGTGGTCACGCGGCTCACGGTCAGCGATGGGCGGAAGAGAATGCGGTCCAGGCGGCCCATCCAGCGGATACGCCCCGTGCCGCCGTGGTAGGTGCCCTCCGGGCCGATGCGCTCCTTGGCTTCCTCCCAGGCATCTTGGAGCGGCGGGTGGGGAGTCTGGGCAAGCTCTGCGCCCAAGTGCGTGTAGGCTTTCGAGCGTGGCTGTGCATTGAAGTCCCCCAGAAGAACCTGGAGCGTGCCGTCCCAGTGCGTGTCGAGCATCCGGCGCAGGATGCGGGCGGAGCGCAAGGGAGCCCAGGGGAGAAAGTCGAGGTGGGCATTGAAAACGGTGACGACCTGGCCCGTGGTGCGCTTCTGGAGGCGTGCCCAGTTGACCACGCGCGGGAGCCAGGAGCCGGGCAGGACACTTCCCTCGGAGTCGGGCTTGTGCGAGACCCAGAAGGCACTGCTCTCTAGTAGCTCAAACGTGTCGGTGCGGAAGAGAATCGCGCAGTGCTCGCCGCGTGGGGTGTGGAGATGGACTGCCGTATGGTCATGACCTGCTCGTCGGGCACGGGCACGGTGTAGCAGGCGGGTCGCCCGGTGAAGCACGCGCGGCAGGCGCGTCTCGCCACTCTCAGGGCCGGTGACAAACGTGAACTCGGAGAGGGCGTGCGCTAGGTCCCGAAGCTGGGGCGCGGTCGCCTCCTGCACCGCGATAAGCTCGGCCCCACTCTCACGCACCACGTCCAGCACCAGCGGCAGGCGCACAGGCCACGTGCCCGCCGGATTCACTGCCCCGGCGTAGAGCAGGTTGAGGGTCATGACGTTAAGCGCCATCGCTCCTCGATTCTCTCTTTCACGAAGTCGTAGTCGTCGTGCTCATCAACATCAATCGTGATCTCGGGGTAGTCAACCAGCAGTGGTATCACCCCAAAGCCCAGCTCTTTGGAGACAAAGTGGGCGAACTGCTCCAGGGTCATCAGGTGCAGGCCCTCGACCTCGATCAGGTAGGCAAGTGCGATCTTCCAGCCCAGCGCCAGGGTGGTGGTGAGGGCGTTTTTACGGCCCGCGTAGAAGCGATCTATCCGCTCCTTCAGGCCCGGCTGATCCAGGAGCGCGGGCTCGGCGATAAAGAAGTTGCCGTGGCAGAGCGTGATGTCGCGGTAGTGGTTGAAGGGCTTGGTGAAGTGCTCGTAGGCGCCGGTGTAGGCGCTCTGGGGCACCGCGGAGAGAAAAAGATTCTGTGGGTAGGTCGTGGGGGTGCTCTCCCAGGCCGTCAGAAAGCTCTGGATCGCCTCGGGAGTGACCAGCGGAATATCGGCGGCGATAAAGAGCACGGCGGGCGCGTCTTGAAAATGTCTCAGCCCGATGACGAGGCTATCGAGAAAGCTCTCACCGCCTTCAACGAGTGTGATGCGGGAGTCGGCGCTCAGGCGCTCGGCCAGCTCGGGCTGGAGCTGCACCTGTGGCCCCTCGATACAGATGTGCCCCATGCGCGGCACGGCGACGAGGGCATCCAGGACATACTGAATCGAGGCGCGCCCGTGGTAGGGAATCAGTGCCTTGTAGCCGGGGACGTAGCCCTCATAAAGTGAGATCTGGTTGAGCCCACTCGCCAGAACCACGACGTCTATGCTGTCAGTACTCATATCTTTAGTGTATCGCTAAATGCGAAGCAGGAGAGTCGCCCCTTGCTACCGAACAGTGAGGCTATGAAGTCTCACTGGAGCCTCCTCGCAGGCACCCTCTGCCTTACCGGGCTAGCGCTAGCACAGAAGCCACTCAGAAGCACGCCGCCCGTCGTGGACTACAACCGCGATATTCGTCCGATTCTCTCGGGCAAGTGCTTTGCCTGCCACGGCCAGGACGAGAGCAAGCGTGCGGCGGGGTTGCGGCTCGATCTGCCCAACGTGGCTATTGTCGGCGGGGATATTCTAGCCAGCAAGCTCACGCATCGCATCGGGGCGACGGGTGCGCTTCAGATGCCGCCGGCGGACTCGGGCAAGACGCTTACGGAGAGTGAGAAGACGCTTCTGCGACGCTGGATCGGGCAGGGCGGTAAATATCAGCAGCACTGGGCGTTTGCGCCCCTCATGAGGCCCTCCCTCCCCCGGCCCCTCCCTCCCGATAACGGGAAAGGGAGGGGAGAAAATGCCCCCACCCAACCCTCTCCCATTATTGGGAGGGGGTCGGCGAAGCCGGGGGGAGGGGAAATAGACGCCTACATCTCCGCACGTCTCGCCAAAGAGGGGCTGGCACTCTCGTCTGAGGCGGAGAAGACGACTCTGATCCGGCGGGTGGCGCTGGACCTGACGGGGCTACCGCCGACGTTGCAGGAAGTGGATGCGTTTCTGGCCGATAAGTCGCCGAGTGCCTATGAGAGAGTGGTGGATAGATTACTCGCCTCGCCGCGCTATGGGGAGAAGATGGCCATCTCGTGGATGGACATGGCGCGCTACGCCGACTCCAACGGCTTCCAGAACGACCACGAGCGCTACCAGTGGCGCTGGCGGGACTGGGTGATCGAGGCTTTCAACAAAAACATGCCCTTCGACCAGTTCACCATCGAGCAGCTCGCCGGCGATATGTTGCCCAATGCGACCGTCAGCCAGAAGCTGGCGACCGGCTTCAATAGAAATCACCGCATCAACACCGAGGGTGGCCTGATCGCGGAGGAGTGGCGGGTTGAGGGCGTGATAGATCGCTTGGAGACAGTCGGGGCGGTCTGGATGGGAATGTCCGTAGGGTGCGCACGCTGCCACGACCACAAGTACGATCCCATCAGCCAAAAAGAGTTCTACTCGCTCTTTTCCTACTTCAACAATGTCCCCGAGAGCGGCGCAGGCACTGAAGGGGTCAATATCAACACGCCCCCGACCCTCAAAGCGCCGACGGCAGAAGAACAGAAAAAGCTGGCGGAGCTGGGCGAGACAGTGACGAGTGCGGAGGCCACGGTCAAGGCGGCGGAGGCCAAGCTCCCCGGCCTCTTGGCGGCGTGGGAGGCGAGCGGCGCGGCGGCGAAGTACCCGGTGACGTCGTGGGTTGGGGTGCGCCCTAGCCAAGCGACGGCCCAGAGCGCCAAGCTCATGATCCTCCCCGACAACCAGCTCTCTGCCACGGGAAAGAACGGCGACACCGAGACCTACACGCTCACGCTCCCGACCGGCGGCAAGCCCGTGCGTGGTATCCGGCTGGAAGTCTTCCCGGAGAAAGGAAAAGTGGGGCGCTCGTCCAATGGCAACTTTGTGCTGACGGATGTGACGGTCAACGAGACGCATCCCAGCAAGGCGGTCGCGGACTTCGCGCAGAGTGGCAACTCGATCAGCGATGCCATTGACACCGACCCCGCTACCGGCTGGGGAATCTACGGCCAGACCGACAAGCCCCACACCGCGACGTTCACGCTCGATAAGCCGCTCACGGGTGAGAGCGTGACCTTCACGCTACGCTTTGGCTCGCAGTACAGTCAGCACCAGTTCGCCCGCTTCAAGGTCGCCCTCACGGACTCGGAGACCCCGTCTGCGGAGGGAATCCCGCCTGCCGGGACGCCCGAGCGCCTTGCCTGGTTCCGAGCCAATGTCGAGAACCCAACACGGGATGCCGACAAGACACTCGCCACGGCCAAAAAAGCCCTCACCGACTACGATGCGACCATCCCTGCCACCATGGTCATGGCGGAGCTAGACGCGCCACGCAAGTGCTATGTGTTAAAGCGCGGCCAGTACGACCAGCTCGGCGATGAAGTCAAAGCGGGCCTGCCGACGGCGTTTGGGACGCTCCCTGTGGGCGTCGCAAATAACCGTCTCGGCTTTGCAAGATGGGTCGCCAGCAAGGAAAATCCCCTCACCGCGCGTGTCTTTGTCAACCGGCTCTGGGAGAAGTTCTTTGGCACGGGTCTGGTCGCCACTACCGAGGACTTTGGCACCCGCGCCGAGTTCCCCAGCCACCCCGAGCTGCTCGACTGGCT
>NZ_JANNYP010000691.1:0-9743 GCF_031410135.1 Armatimonas sp.
AGCCTGCGTGGCCGTCGGTTTCCAGCCCCAGGAAGACATTGATGTTCTCGATGCTGGCCGAGAGCGCGACTTCTAGCTCATCAATCGTGACGCCTGCCCGCGAGGCGCGAAGTTGGAGGCCCATCGCAAGACAGGCCGCCAGAGCATTGAGCACATACTCCACAGCGCTCGGAGCCGCGTCTTTCACGTCGAAGCTTGCCGGTTGCCCCACGTCCCAGCCGTGGTTTCGCGCATAAACTCGTACAATGTTGGCCCCCCCCGCCCCCGAGTTCGGGGGAGCCAGTGTAGGCTCCCAGTGGGCACGGGCACGCCATCGGTAGTTTTTCGCCTGCTCAGCGGCGGCATCTGACTCAGCCTTGCTCTCGCTGCCGCGCTGCACAAAAAAGCGATTCGTCCCCGTGCCGACCGACCAGCCGAGATAGGGATTCTTCGTCATGCGGCACCACGCCGGGAGATCCTCGCGCACTGAGATCTCCGTCGAGCAAATTTCCAGAACTCCAGAATGCGGCGTTTCCAGCATCGCCTTGCGGATAATCAGCAAGAGCCCCGAGCCGCAGTCCAGATTCCCGCCATCGCAGATATTGGCAATGGTGGGGATTTCATCAAGAGTATCGTTCATGGTTTCTCCAGACGACAGAACACGCCACTATGATGAACGGCTAGTATTGTATCAATCTTGGGGAAAATCAGAAAAATATCTTGACTCGCGCCGAAAATTTGATAGGGGAATTCATTGTAAAAGTGCTCCCAATCGCCCTGATAATCAACAGAGATAGCCATTCGTTCTTTCAAGTTAGGCGGAAAATCAAGAACTATCATAAATGTTTCCACAGGCTTGACCTGGGCTAGGAAAAATTCGATAAGTACCTCTTGCTCCCACAGGTATGTGGAGAAAGCGACATCTGGTTTTTCGAAACCCAGAACCCACTGCCAGTCTAGCAAGATTGCTTTTTGCTCTGCTATCTTCTCAACTCTAGAAGGCCAGAAATATTTCGGTTCGTTGATCTCCGCGGCGAGCCAAGGCGTGATTCTGTGAACTTCGCTGAAGACTTCCTCCCAGGAAACTCTGCGCCAGCCTAAACCTGATTGTAGTGGGATTTCAACAAGCGTATCGTTCATTTAGTATCGTGATTTCTTCCTAGTCGTAAACGAACCCGTCTCAGGGTTGCACGGCCCTCGGAACATGGAAATTTCCCACGTCCGCAGGACGGCGCAAGCTTGCAGACGGGTCGTTTACGGCACGGACGTATTAGTACGTCATGCTGGCGGTACCCTGTGAGAGGAACTCGACGGCTTTTGCGCCGCCGACGATCACCGCGCCGGGGATAAGGTTGTTCTCGTCGAGGCCGCGTTTTTTGAAGCACGGGGAGCAGACCCAGATAATCCCGCCTGCCTCGACGAAGCTGGCGATCAGCTCGCCGAGTGGCTTGAAGCCCTCTTCGTGAATATCGTCGGCGTAGCCTTTGACGGCAAGACGTGCGCCCTCAATGGACAGAAAGATAACGGTCTCTTGCTCGCTGGCGACCGAGGCATTGGCGACGACAAACCCGACCGTGGCGCGGTCGGTGTCGTTCTTGGAGTTGGTGACGCTAATCAGAATCTTTGACATTTATTTAACTTTCTTTCTTAGGAAATAGTCCGGTGCGGTGGCTCGGAGCAGGGAGTGGCCGGTCATGTTGCACCAGGCCGGGATGTCGTGGGGCGCACCGAGATCGGTGGCGCGTAGGTGGAGAATCTGGCCTGGGGAAAGCGGCAGCATCGCTTTTCGCAAGGCGATCATCAGGTCGCCGCAGCCCATCTCCTCGGTGTCGTTGAAAGCATCGGCGAGCAATTCGCCGGTGGGAGTTGTCTCCTCAGGCGTCGGAGCCTCGCCACTCTCAGGGCCGTAGAAGAAGACCCAGGTAGCGAAGTCGTCGGAAAACTCTTCAAAGCGGTGCGCAACGCCTGCTGGGACGAAGAGAAACTCGCCGGGAACAAAGGGTTTTCGGGAGTCGCCATTGACGAAAAAGCCGGTGCCCGCGATCACCACATAGACTTCGTCACGGCTATGCGGCGTCTGCAAGTCCACGCCGACAGGCTTGTAGATCTCCACAGAGAGCGAGCCGTGGGTAAAGACTTCAAGAAAGAGCTCGCCAGATTTCGTAAGCTGTGCCTGCGCCTCGGAAGCGTTCATGGGAACACTCTACCCGGCGCGATAGAATAAAAGCTATGCCAACCTATACCTACCGCTGTGATGAACCCTGTGAGACTTGCAGTGGTACGCAAGAGATCTTCCAGCGTATGTCGGATGCGCCTCTCACACAGTGTGAGGAGTGTCAGAAGCCCATGCGCCGCATTGTGAGCCTGCCGCTCCGCGCCGTGGTCAATAGCGGCAACCTCTCGGACAGTAATATCGAGGCCAAGGGCTTCACCAAGTACGTCCGCGCCGGAAAAGGCCGCTATGAAAAAGTCGCCGGGTCATCGGAAGCGCCTTCGACACTGGATGGCAACAATACATCGGACGGGTTCTAGCGCACCAGCTCCCAGGCGATGTGCTCTAGCTCGGGGGCGATGAGCTTCTCCCAGGCCAGCACGACGGCTTTATGGGAGCCGGGTGTGGAGAAAACGGCCATGCCTTGGTAGACTCCTGCTACGGCGCGGGAGAGCATCGCCGCTGCGCCCACTTGCTCCCACGAGAGCATGCGAAAGATCTCCCCAAAGCCAGGGAGCGTTTTCTCTAGCTTCTGCGCCAAGGCATCGTAGGTCGTGTCGCGCTGTGAGATTCCCGTGCCACCGTTAAAAAGCAGCACCTGGACGCCTGCCGCAATGGCCGCGTCCAGCGCCATTGCCACTTGCGCAGGCTCGTCTTCGATGATTTGGTAGAAAGCCAGTACGTGCCCCGCTGTGGCGATCTCACGCCTTAGAAACTGCCCGTTGAGGTCGGTTTCTGTGGTGCGGGTATCGCTGACGGTCACCACTCCCATGGTAATCGGGCCACGCTCGGCGGCTTTTTGCTGGTGTTCTTGATGGCTCACAAAAGAGAGAATACCCCACCCTTGCAAGCCACAAGTCAGCTCTCGCTACGGGCAGTCACGCGTGGCCGGGTTTACCGTGGTATTGGGGCGCCAGGGCAGACAAGCCGCGCTACTAGAACGATAGAAGACAGGCTGGCCTTGGCCATTAAAAGAGGCGTTATTGAGTAGCACCGGGTTACAACGCAGCCACTTTGCATGGCCATCGGCGTAGGTGATGTTCATGCCATCAGCGTGCCCCCAGAAAATCTGGTCGTCGCGTTTGTTGCCCAGCGTGTTCTCCTGCGAGACATCGTTCGAATCCAGATCGCCATCGCCGTTACCTTCCATGATCATGTAGGCATTGGCGGGCTGATCCCAAGCCGCCATTGAGGTGACACCGGTCTCTCCGACAATCGAGTCGTTGATGGCATAGTTGGCTAAGTAGGCATAGGTTCCATCGGCACGCAAAGTCAGTCGGAAGCGGCCTACCAGATCGAGCCCTATGTTCAGAGCGCGTGTCACGGTTCCTTGGCTCAGGCCACGAACCACTTGGTTACTAGGACAGGAGAAGATATTACCACTAGGCTGAGACCAGTTAGAGGGTGGGCTGGTGATGTAGTTGGCGATCGTAAACTGCCAGACATCCGCGATCACGGCAGGCACCGCCGTGGACTGGGCGGGGTACTGTTCGTCATAGTCCTGAACATACATCATCATTCCCAGACCGATCTGCTTCATATTGGAGAGACAAGCAGTCTGGCGGGCTTTTTCACGTGCTTGAGCAAAAACGGGGAAGAGAATCGCGGCTAAGATGGCAATTATTGCGATCACGACAAGAAGCTCAATGAGCGTGAATCCACGACGAGTCTGTACTAGTGCGGGGCAAGAAAACATAGTAATAAAAGTTCCTTTTAAGATCAGCTAAAGTAACACAATAAAATAAAGCACGAACTTTACATCGTATAATTAAGCAGAGTTTAATTCTTCTTGTTTTTTCTGAGAAGCCTCGTGAATCCGCCAGTTTGCAGAGGGCTGCACTTGGGAAACAGTCTATCCTTAGGAGTGGAGGCGGTGAAGATGTTTGGTCAAACAGGTGGAGTGGATATGATGACGCAGTCGGCGCTGACGAGTGTCTTGCAGGACGTGCGGGGCAGCGCGCTTTTCTACGAGAGTGCGGCGGGGCGCTACGGAAAAGCCTTTCCCTTTGCCGACATGGCCCGCACGGAGCGCCGCCACGAGCGCCTCATGCTGGGCTTGCTCAAGACCTACTCCGTCACTGAGCCGATCTCGGCAAAACCAATCGGGAAGCTACCCAGCAGCCTCACGGAGACCCTACGGCTAAGTATCATATGGGAGCAAAACACGATCAAGGAGTGCAGCCACTATCTGGGCTTTGTCAAGCAGCAAGACATCGGCGACATCATCACCATTATCAAGATCACCTCGCGTGATCTCCATCTACCCCTTCTCCAAAAAAAGCTCGCTCCCCCCGCTCCCGCCCTGACGCCCGCTCAGGTGCGCAAGATACGAGATAAAGTCAACCACGGCAGGTAAGAGCGTAGCAGATGGCGAATAGCCCCGCATGAAGACCAGCGGCTATTCGTTCCTCACCGACGAGCAAGTGGAGCAGTTTCTCACCCAGGGCTTTGTGGTGATCAAAAATGCCTTCTCGCGGGAGCAAGCAGCCCACCTGAGCCGCGATGTCTGGACGCGCTTGGGCTACAACCCTGAGGATAAAGCGACGTGGGCAAAAAATCGGATTCACATGCCGACTCTCAGCTCCGTGCTCGTGCAAGAGCTCGCCCCGCGTGCCTACGGTGCCATCTGTGAGCTCTGCGGCGGCGAGGAGCGCCTGACTTCGGCGCGCTGGGGGGATGGCTTTATTGTGAACGTAGGCGACGAGAGCCACACCACAAGCTGGGAGCCACCGAGTGCCTCCGTGCCCGGCTGGCACAAAGACGGCGATTTCTTCCGCCATTTCCTCGACTCCCCCGAGCAGGGGCTTCTGACAATTGTTCTCTGGTCGGATGTCTTGCCTACCGGCGGCGCGACCTTTGTGGCCGCCGACTCCGTGCCCGTAGTCGCAAAACATCTCGCCGCGCACCCGGAAGGTATCCGCCCCGACGGCTTTGATTTCCAAGAGCTGGTCGCGCAGTGCTCACAGTTTTTAGAAGCCACCGGCGAGGCGGGCGATGTGTATTTGATGCACCCCTACCTGCTCCATGCCTCGTCTAAGAACGCCCTGCGCCTGCCCCGGCTCATCACCAACCCGCCCGTGCACCTCAAGGAGCCAATGGACTTCAACCGTCCCGACGGCAACTACAGCCTGGTGGAGGCCGCCGTGCTCCGTGGCCTCGGCGTCGAGAGCTTTGACTTTGTCCCTACTTCCCCTCGCGAAAGAATTATCCCCGAGCGGGAGCGAATGCAGGTTAAAATGCGCGAAGAAGAAAAGGCTCGGCTGGAGGCAAGCAACGCATGAATGGTTTTTTCGCATGGTGGAAGGCAACTCCGCTCTACATTCGGATCATGATCGCCCTGGTACTTGGCGCGATTGTGGGAACGGCTTGGGGCGAGGGCGCGGCCAATCTTGAGGTGCCCGCCAAGCTGATCTTGCGCATGCTCGGGGCGCTGGCTCCGCCTCTGATTCTAATCGCCGTGATCCAGGCTCTGATGAAGACCGAGGTGCGGGGTAAGCTCGCCGCCAAGCTCGGGGGCTTGCTCGTACTCAACACCGTGGTCGCCATTGTGATTGGGCTTGTGGTCGCCAATGTGGTGCAGCCGGGCAAGCACGGCAAGCTGGAGATTCCTGCGCCTAAGGCCACGCTCTCGTCCAAAGAGACCGATCCCCAGAAGAGGCTCATCCTAGAGACGATGGAGAAATCGGGCTGGAAAGCGCCCGAGGCCAAGAAAGAGGTCTGGGAGCAGTTTCTCGACAATGTCCCCAAGAGCCTCGCGGGGCCACTGGTGGAGAACAATGTTATCGGGATCATCCTGCTGGCGCTGGCCTTTGGCACCACGCTTCGCGCCATGAAAGACCGCGCCGTCACCACCGTGATGCAGGCGGTGGACATTGCGATGGAGACGCTGGTGAGCATTCTGCACGGCATCATCCAGATCGTCCCCATCGGCATCTTTGGTATCGTGGCCTCGATTGTGGGCAAGCAGGGCTTCGCGCCGTTTGCCGCGCTGGGCTACTTCATTATTGCCGTTCTTATCGCCTTGTTCTTGCAGGCATGCTACTACCTCACTCGCGTTCGCCTCGGCTCCTGGGTGCGCCCCGGCCAGCTGCTCCAAGGCTGCCGCGATGCGCTGGTGATGGCGTTCTCCACGGCCTCGTCCACGGCGACCATGCCCGTGACGTTCCAGTGCCTCTGGACCAAAGTCGGCCTGCGGGAGCGCTCGGCGAGCATGGGCTCGCTGGTCGGCTCGAACTTCAACAACGATGGCACGGCGCTCTACGAGGCGATGTCGGCGCTCTTTGTGGCGCAGCTACTGGGCCAAAACCTCACGCTCCAGCAGCAGCTTCTCATCGTCATTACGAGTATTGTGGCATCGGTCGGTGCAGCAGGAATCCCAGAGGCGGGGCTGGTGACCATGACCCTCGTCTTCACCGCCGTGGGTCTCGACGTGCGCTACATCGCGCTGCTCTTTACCGTGGACTGGTTCCTAGACCGCTGCCGCACCATGATCAACGTCATGGGCGACATGAACATCTCCTGCCTGCTGGATGGCAAGACCCGCGAAGAGCCCAGCGAGCGCCTCCCCGACGTGCTCCTCGGCAACGAATCGTAGGCCGCCGGTTGAAACCGGCGTCTGCAATGGCGTCGTTCCTACGCCGCAAAGCCCGTGCCGGGCTACCAAACCCCAGCCCGGCACGGGCTTTGCGGCACGCAGTGCCACTGTTGACGCCTCATTCCATGGGGTGGTCATAGCCGCACGACGAGATCGAGCTTCTCGCTGTTTTTCTCCCGCTTCTCCACGCCGCCATCATCTGTGTGATCCTGCCCGACGCTGTAGAGCACGCAGCCAGCACCCTCTTTTTTGTAGCGCAACGGCTCCCCCGTCTTTGAGAACGGGTCGGCGGGAAGTGTGGGGGAGTCCGGGAAGCTGCCCATTTTGGCCTTCTCCTCGCTTAGCGCCAGCGCCGACTCTCGTAGCCGTCGAAGAGCGGCGGTATGCAAATGGGTTCTGATCGGAGCACTGGAAAACATGGGAAAGAGAATCAGAACCATCAGGTTCTGCGGGACGTTGATACGATCTAACTCCCAGCTTTTTCCCATCTGATTAAGCCATTTCCCAAGCTCCTCATAGCACCCTGTGCGCTGTACCTCCCGTATCTTGGGAAATGCCTGTCGCCAAAAAATAAGGATTTGCTTCTCCCAGATCGGTGCGGCAACCGGAGCTACAAATGAGAAAGAGCGCCATGATGACCCCATAAAGTCGTTCTCATTGTTATCATCAGCATTATTGAGCTTTCCGTCGTGAAGTAGCTTCATTGCCATGGTGTTCAAGACCAGTTCACCCCCAAAGTAGTGCTCTGGCTCTGGAGGTGAGCCGAACGCCACGAGGGTATCATGCGCTTGTACACTTGGCCCAAAGCGCTTGAGAGTCTCGATATAGCCTCTATCTGCAATACTATGAGTGGCAACATAGACAAGTGCTGCGATACTACAAGGCGTCTCACCGATGAGATTGCCAAGCTTTGCCGTGCGAGCAATATCAGCCCAAGCCGCTTTTGCATCTCTGGCAGTCCTTGCACGAAGCATCAGAACACGAGCAAAATTTCGGACTATAGCAAACTCAGGAAAGAGGAGAAGCGGCCCTTGATTCCAGTCGTAAGCTAGATCACAGTGAGGAAGCTCTGCTGCTTGCTCCAGTAAAACAATCAGATCAGCGTAGCGTGTCAGACCTTCGTCAAATGCAACCATAGCATTGGCGTCACTGGGCTTCGTCAGCAGATCGCCTGTAGCCTTTTCCCAAAGACTGCGCTCCCGCTTTGGCAGCATATTATAGCGCTCCGTAAGCTCTTTGAGGAGCGGCCCCGCGTTCTCAGAGTCTGGAATCGGAGGGTTCGGGCGCAGGTCATCAGAAGTGAGTGGGATTCCCTCGCGGCGTGCGGCCTCGCGCTGTTTCTCTAACAAGCTCGGCCCTGAGATAGAAAGCATTAGCAGGCCCATCAGGGGGGAAGTGGCCAGTGCAAGGCCGCCCCATCGTAAAATACTGCGTCGTGTCGGGTTCATAGAAAGATAAACGTATCGAGCTACGGCTTGGTTACGGCCTCAAGCACGCGATTGGCAATCTCGATGAGATTGCCGTCGGGGTCTCGGAAGTAGAGCGAGAGAATCGGCCCGGTGGCTCCGGTTCGTGCGACGGGGCCTTCGAGGATTTCCACGGCGCAGTGTGTAAGGTGCGCGGCGATCTCGGTAAGCGGCGTGTCAGTAAGGAAGCAGAGGTCAGCGGAGCCGGGTGTCGGGAGCGTGGCTTTGGGCTCTCGCTCCCGACCGGCTTGGTGCAGATTTATCTTCTGGTCACCGAAGCGCAGGGCAACCCGGCCTGCGCCGAAGGTCTGCGGCTCCATCCCGAGCACACGCTCATAAAATGCCACGGTGCTAGGGATACCGGCGACGGTCAGAACCAGATGGTCGAGTTTGAGTCCCACAAGGGTCATGATCGGAGTCCGTCCGACAGGACGTTCGGCGCGAAGCGCCTCTAGCGAGGGATTTTCAACTCCTCGCTAATTAGGCCAGCGACTTGCACAGGTTCGCCATCTCAATGGCAGCGACGGCGACCTCGGAGCCTTTATTGCCCGCCTTAGTGCCCGCGCGCTCAATGGCCTGCTCAATCGTGTCGCACGTTAAGACGCCGAAAGTCACGGGGGTGTCGGTGGCGAGCATGGCTTGCGAGATGCCTTTGCTGGCCTCGGAGGCGATGTAGTCATAGTGGTCGGTGGAGCCGCGGATCAGGCAGCCCAGACAGATCACCGCATCGTACTTGCCCGACGCGGCCATTTTTCGTGCGATCAGCGGGATCTCGAACGTCCCTGGCACACGCGCAATCGCCACTTTCTCCGGGTCGCCGCCATGCCGACGAAACGCATCAAGCGCTCCTTCGAGCAGGCGCTCGGTGATAAACCCGTTCCAGCGGGAGATAACAATCCCAATCTTGAGCCCGGTCGCGACCAGACTCCCTTCAAAAACCTGAGGCATGCGTCTATTGTACCTAAAACTTGACACGCTTTCGATTGTATGCTAATCTATTAGCATTATGCTAGAGGATTAGCACCTATTATGCACTTTACCGAGAAACTCAGCCGCCGCGAGCGGCAGATACTAGAGGCGCTCTACCGACGTGGGGGAGCGTCCGTCGCCGACGTTCTGGCGGAGCTCCCCGACCCGCCCAGCTACTCCGCCGTCCGCGCGTTCTTGCGCATCTTGGAGGACAAGGGCCACGTGACCCACACTCAAGACGGCGCGAAGTACATTTACCACCCCGTCAATGCTCGTCCGCCCGTGGCGCGCGAGGCACTCTCCAAGCTCATGGAGACGTTCTTTGGAGGTCGCCCGGAACAGGTGGTAGCCGCGCTCCTCACCGACGACGAGCGCAAGCTCTCCGACGACGACTTGGAGCGGCTCTCGGTGCTGATTACTGAGGCTCGCCAGAAAGGAAACTGAGTAATGTTGCTCTTTTTTACGGAACTGCTCGTTCGTGGCACGGCTCTGTGCCTACTTATCGCCCTGGCGCTCCTCTTGA
>NZ_JANNYP010000692.1:0-1986 GCF_031410135.1 Armatimonas sp.
CCCAAAGCGGTGCCCCATGCCCAGACCGAAGCGCGTCTCAAGCGCCTAGAGGCTATCACAGGCTGGAAGCTAGAGAAGATAGAGTTTGAAGATAAGCGTCTCGACCGCAGCGCCATGGACTCGCAAGATCCCTCCATTCAGCGTGAGGTAAAAAATGTCGGCGCTGCTCCCGTGATGAGCAGTGCGAGCTTCCAAACCGGGGCAACTCTGGTAGATCCGGCGCAAGGAACTCTCGCACTAGAGCCATTTTTGCGGGCCTTCCGGGATGTGAACCGTATCAATATCACCTACCTCATCTCCGACAAGTTTACCTACAAGGGTCCACGTCAGTTCAGCGACAATCGCCTCGACATGGCACTTTCGGCACAAGGTGGAGCCTATACCTACCAGGTTCAGCTCAAGGATCACAAGTTCGACACGCTGAATCTCCCCACAAAAGAAGTGGCCAGGCAGGAAAGTTACCGTGCCGCAGAGAATAGTAATGCACCACGCCGTCTTCTTCTGGGGACGGGCTTGGTAGCGCTCCTAGCGCTGGGAGTGGCAGGCATTGCCTACGCTCTCACGCAGCGCTTTTTACACCGGTAATCTAACTTTTTAGACGAGGACATCCCTGAACGATGTACGATATTCGTGACCTGATCCGCCAGGCATTTGATCTGAAAGCGTCGGATCTGTTCATTAAAGCAGGCTCACCGCCGATGCTACGCCTTCATGGCCGCATTACCCCTGTCGAGGGAACCGAGAAGCTCAACGGCGACGATACACGGCGCATGGCTTACTCGATCATGACCCACGAGCAGATCGGGCGCTTCGAGCACCGCCATGAGCTAGATATTGGCTGGGAGCTCGATGGCCTTACCCGTGTGCGTACCAATGTCTACCAGCAGCGCGGTACCATTGGTGTCGTCAGCCGACTTGTCCCTCTGAAGATCTACACACTGGATCAGCTGGGGATGCCTCCTGCGGTCGGTGAGATGACCAAGTCACACCAGGGACTGATTCTGGTGACGGGGCCGACGGGCTCGGGCAAGTCCACGACGCTTGCAGGTATGGTCAATAAGATCAATGAAGAACAGTCGAAAAATATCGTCACGATTGAAGACCCCATTGAGTTCGTCCACCCTGATAAACAATGTATTCTCTCGCAGCGCGAGGTCGGCATTGACACGGACTCGTTCTCGGATGCACTAAAGTACGTTCTGCGCCAGAACCCGGATATTATTCTAATTGGTGAGATGCGCGATGTTGAGTCCGTGGCCGTGGCGCTCCAAGCGGCGGAAACCGGGCACCTTGTCTTTGGCACACTGCACACCGCAAGTGCTGCTGAGACCCTGGAGCGTATCGTCAACCTCTTCCCCCCAGAAGAGAAGATGCTGCTCTGTATGCGCATGAGCCAGTCCGTGCGTGGGTTCTTGGCACAGAAGCTCCTCCCCCGTGTGGACACGGTAGGCCGTGTCGCCGCTGTGGAGATCATGATCGCAACCCCCACCGTGGCGAAGCTAATTGAAGAAGGCAAGACAGGAAATATCTACACTGCCATTCAAGAGGGTGGCTTCTGGGGCATGCAGACCATGAACCAGTGCTTGACGCGCTACTTTAAGGCGGGCCTGATCTCGGAAGAGGACGCGATGGCAGCCGCGGGAAATATCACTGAGCTACGCCAGATGATCCGTCGCCCTGGCGGGTAATCACCTCCGCCGCCGGTTAAAACCGGCGGCCAAAATTTAACCGGAACTTGTTTGAGAGGGTGTTTGTATCTACGATATACTGAACCCGACTCCCATGACCGAATCCCCCACCACAGACGGCGACTGTCGTGAGGACGCCCTTGGCGCTCTCCGTGAACGTTTCCCCAACACCACTTTTCTCGCGTTAGGTCAAACAGCACTCTGGGATGAGGCTACCAAAGCCACTCTGCGGCGACGACTAGACAGCTTCTGGCCCGACGCGGCGATGCTTGCGGGCGTTCACGACACGGACTACTTC
>NZ_JANNYP010000693.1:0-2039 GCF_031410135.1 Armatimonas sp.
GAACCGATCTATCAACCCGTCCTGAGCATTTTGATACGCGCTTCCCTGGCAAGAAGATCCTGAATCAAGACAGTATTACTTCTCTCTTTGAGAATGTCTATGTAGGGACTAAGATTACACTACGCTATGCCTTTGTGAATACACGAGGAGAAGTCTATGTCTGCCTCGGAATCCCACAAACTAGACCACAAGAGGAAGCCCCTACGGTGGAGCTGACTGATGAGCAAGGCCGACGCTATATTTCGACCGGAAAATTCTCCGAACCTAATACACTGTGGTTTTTTCCTACTAGCTCGGGCTCCCCCGCACCGAAAATCCAACTGACGGTTCGCCGTAAGGGAAAGCCTGACCTACACTTTACTAAGCCTGTGATAGCCTCTCAGCGACAGCTCCCACAATACCCATGGTACTACGATGGTGTCTATCAGCTACTGGATCAAAAAAACGCACGCTTGATGTCGTTCTTAGAGGATGCCAAACGACAAGGGCACTGGCGACGTGTGCTAGAGCTAACCGACGACGGACACAAACTGCGTGAGCAATACGGCGAGGTCATGGGACGAATGAGCTCTGCGGCGACGCTCTTACTCTACCAAACCGAGGCATTTCGCAAACTGGGGAGGCTGGACGATGCCCGTGAGGCGCTGGAGCAGGTTCGTCGGGATCAGACGACACAGCAACAACGCGCGTGGCTGGAGCAGGAAGAAAAGCTTCTGCGCCCGAAATAGTGACCATGACTTCCGAAAGACGCCTGCAACGGATTCGCTTCTGGCTGGCGGTGTTTATTGTCGGGCTGGTGCTCTCGGGCGTGACGGCGTTCCCGCTGACCTGGGAGCTGGGGCTCTTAGTCCGCTGGTTTGGTAGCGGCGACAGTGCGCTTGCCCAGTGGCTCCGCACGGTGCACACGGGGCTGGTGGAGACGGACAAGCACTACCCGTTTCTGGCCTACGGCACCGACTGGCTGGCCTTTGCGCACTTGGTCATTGCCGTGGCGTTTATCGGGCCGTGGCGCGACCCGGTGCGCAATATCTGGGTGATCGAGTTCGGGCTGATCGCCTGCGCCATGGTGCTGCCTCTTGCCCTGATCGCCGGGCCACTACGCGGGATTCCCTTTGGCTGGCGGCTCATTGATTGCTCCTTCGGGGTCTTTGGGGCGATTCCGCTCTGGCTAATCCGGCGGGAAATCCAGCAATTTGAACAAGAGTCGCATATTCCTACCTAACCAAAACTCTAAGGTATAGGAGAGAAGACGACGATGTACTACTTATTTTGTTTTTTACTAGCAGGTATATTGGTGGCCGCGCTCATCCAGCGTCATCTGGAGCGCAAGTATGAGGAGTGGCCCACCGACAAGACTTTCTAATGTTCCCCCAGATTGAGCAGGAAATCAAGGGGGGCACCATGAACTTGTACCACCATGAAGGGCTTCCCTATTTTAAGCGATGCGCAGGTGCAGAGCTTTTTAGACAATGGCTATTTGGTTGTTAAAGACTGTCTTGATCCCGAGCTTGCCCAGCACTGGGTGGACGACGGCTTTGCCCGCCTCAGCTACGATGAACGTGACCCGAGTACCTGGAAAAAAGACATTGTCTGGATGGATCACCACCAGCAGCTTCCCGTGAGCGAGCTGGCCCCGAAAGCGTGGGCCGCACTCTGCGAGGTGGTCGGGGGCGAGGAGCGGTTGGAGACGCAAGTGATGCAGATCGAGTCGGCGCACTTTAGCACCATCAACTCGTTTCTTTGGTCGGATGCCTTCGTCGCCAACTTCCACCGGGGCGCCGATGAGCCCTGGCAGCCACCCAGTGCCAAAGTTGGGGGGTGGCACAAGGACGGCAGCTACTTCCGGCACTTTCTCGATAGCCGCGAGCAGGCGCTTCTCACCATTGTCCTCTGGTCGGACATGAAGCACCAAGGCGGTGGCACGTTTATCGCCCCGGACTCCGTGCGCGTGATCGCAAAGTTTCTCGCCGAGCACCCCGAGGGAGTCGCACCGGGGGACTTTAAGTTTCAGGAGCTGATCGCCCAGTGCCAGCGCTTTG
>NZ_JANNYP010000694.1:0-2955 GCF_031410135.1 Armatimonas sp.
GGCGCTTGGTAAAGACCCCGTGGGCCGTTGCACCAGCCTTGAGCACTCGTAGCCCCCCGACAAGCACCGTCATCTCGGGTGCGGTCAGGGTCAGGAGCTGGGCCTTGTCCACCAGAAGATCTTCTGCCTTTGCCGTGTGCATCGGGTTGAGGTAGTTGCGGAAGCCATCGGCGGTGGGCTCCAGCACGGCAAACGACGCCACATCGGTCTGCTCCTGCGAGGCATCGGCTCGGCCCGGCGTGAACGGCACTTTTACCGTCACTCCCGCGTTCTTCGCCGCTTTCTCAATGGCTGCACAGCCTCCCAGGACGATGAGATCGGCGAGCGAGACGGGCTTACCAAACGACTTTTGGATACCTTCGAGGACGCCAATCACCTTGGCAGTCTGTGCAGGCTGGTTGGCCTCCCAGTTTTTCTGCGGCGCGAGACGAATCCTCGCCCCATTGGCACCGCCACGCTTATCCGAGCCACGGAACGTCGCCGCCGAGGCCCATGCGGTTGCAACGAGCTCCGAGACGCTGAGGCCGGAGCCTAGAATCTTAGACTTGAGCGCCGCGATGTCTTTAGTGTCCATCCGCTTGCCCGTTACGGCGGGGATCGGGTCTTGCCAGATCAGGGTCTCCTTGGGCACCTCTGCGCCAAGATAGCGGGCGACCGGCCCCATGTCGCGGTGGGTCAGCTTGAACCAGGCACGGGCAAAAGCATCGTTGAACGCCTGAGGATTGGCTAGGAAGCGGCGCGATATTTTCTCGTACGCCGGGTCAAAGCGCAGCGCAAGGTCGGTGGTAAACATCATCGGGGCATGGCTTTTGGAGGCATCGTAGGCGTCGGGGACGGTGCCCGCACCGCCGTTGCCCTTGGGCTTCCATTGCTGGGCACCGGCGGGGCTCTTGGTCAGCTCCCACTCGAAGCCAAAGAGGTTCTCGAAGTAGTTGTTGCTCCACTTGGTGGGCGTTGCCGTCCAAGCGCCTTCGAGGCCACTGGTGATCGTGTCTTTCCCGCAGCCCTTGCCGTAGGTGCTCGTCCAGCCTCGTCCCTGCTCCTCAATGCTTGCAGCTGCAGGCTCGCGTCCGACGTACTTATCGGGATCGGCGGCTCCGTGGGCCTTACCGAGGGTGTGTCCTCCGGCGATCAGCGCGACGGTCTCTTCGTCGTTCATCGCCATACGGCCAAAAGTCTCTCGAATATCGCGGGCGGCAGCCAGCGGGTCAGGGTTGCCGTTGGGGCCTTGGGGATTGACATAGATCAGCCCCATCTGAACCGCACCCAGCGGCTTGTCGAGCTGACGATCTCCCGTGTAGCGCTTGTCACCGAGCCACTCGCTCTCCGCACCCCAGTAGATATCCTCCGATGATTCCCAGACATCCTCGCGTCCTCCGGCAAACCCAAAGGTCTTGAGCCCCGCCGACTCTAGGGCGCAGTTGCCCGTCAGGATCATGAGATCCGCCCAGGAGAGCTTCTTGCCGTACTTTTTCTTAATGGGCCAGAGAAGCGCGCGGGCCTTGTCGAGGTTGGCGTTGTCGGGCCAGCTATTGAGCGGCGCAAAGCGGAGCGTGCCAAAACCCGCCCCGCCACGACCGTCTTGAACACGGTAGGTTCCCGCGCTGTGCCAGGCCATGCGGATAAAAAACGGGCCGTAGTGTCCAAAGTCAGCGGGCCACCAGTCCTGCGACGATGTCATGAGCGCGAAGATGTCTTTCTTCACGGCCTTCAGATCCAGCTTCTTGAACTCGGCGGCGTAGTCGAACTTCTCGTCCATCGGGTTGGAGGCTGGGGTGTGCTGGCGCAGGATATTGAGCCGAAGCTGATCAGGCCACCAGTCGCGGTTCTGCATCCCACGCCCCGCCACGGCCTGCTGCTCCGGCGCGGCCTCTGCATGAAACGGGCACTTGCCCACTGTGCTGGGGATCGTAGGAGCACTCTCGGTGGGCTTCTCTGGTGCGAGAAGATCCGTAGGCACGCCTGGGAATGCGGCGGCGGTGGAGGCAACGGCACCGGAGGCTAGCGTGCAGCCTAGCGCGGCCAGAAAGTTCCGGCGGCTACTGGTCGGAGCACTATCGCCCTCGGGGCTCTCAACATCGTGATTGATATGGTTTGACATGCTCTCATTATCTCCGCGAGTGAGGGCAGGATCAACCCGGTTTCACCGATGCTAAGCTTCGGATTTTTCGATCAATGACTGCGTCTCGGGGAGGTGGCGTAGGAAAGCGACGAGGCTCTGGGCATCGCGGTCGTCTTGGCTGGTTTTTCGGATGACGAGGCCAATATCGCGACCGGGCTTGGGGGCGACAAAGGGCAGGACGCACACGGAGTCGTCGGGCTTGCGGGTGGCGAGCGCGGGAAGGATCGCGATTCCGAGCTGGGCGGCCACGAGGGCACGCTGTGTCTCCAGCCCGGCGGCATGGACGATGCGCTTGTGGGCCAGAAAAGCCGTTCCACACGCCGCGAGCACTTGGTCGCGTAGGCAGTGGCCTGGCTCCAGAAGGAGCATTTCGTCGAGCGGGACATCGGCCACGGTTAGCGCGGTCTTCTGCGCCAGTGCGTGCTGGTGGCTCACCGCTAGGCAGAACGGCTCTCGAAAGAGCGGGTAGACGGCCAGATCGCTCTCGTCCTGGGGGAGGGCGAGCAGCACCCCATCGAGCTGTCGGGCGCGGAGCTGACGCAGAAGCTCCTCGGTGAGCGCTTCGGTAAGCACGAGCTGGAGCTTGGGGTAATTGGCCTGGAGCGGCTGCAAGATCAGCGGGAAGAGATAGGGCGCAAGGGTCGGAAACGCCCCCAGGCGAAAGCGACCACAGAGCGGGGCACTCGCCGACTGAAACGTCTGCGCGAGGATCATGGACTCGTCTAGAACAATCAGCGCCTGCCGTACCACGCTCTCGCCCTCTGGGGTAAGTGAGACACTGCGACTTGTGCGGATAAAGAGGGGGACGCCAAAGGCTGCCTCGATCTTCTTCA
>NZ_JANNYP010000695.1:0-4510 GCF_031410135.1 Armatimonas sp.
TCCCTAAACCCAAAGACTTCGGGGATGACGAAGTGCCACGCACCGGAGCCATTCTCTTTGGCGAAAAGGGAATGATTGTCCATGGCTCACACGGGGGAGGTGGCTGCCATATCTTGCCCGAGAAGCTCCGAAACGAGAACACGGGAAGCAATGCACCCAAAGAGACCATTCCGCGAGTCAAGGGCCATCACTGGGACTGGCTTGAGGCGATCCGAACGGGACGGCAGGCGGGCTCTAACTTTGACTATGGCGGACGGCTCACGCAAGTGGCGCTTCTGGGAGCCATCGCGATTCGCTTCCCCGGCCAGACCCTCAAGTGGGATGCAAAATCGGTGCGCTTTACCAACAACAATGCCGCCAATGCCTACATCGCCCCGCCCTACCGAAAGGGCTGGAAGCTGTAAATCTAAGTCGGGAGCAGGGTGACGGTGTTTTTGTGGATCGTGAAGCCGAGCCGCTCGATACCGTCTGCCTGCTTTCCCCAATCCGCGAGGCGGTCGTTGGTGAGCAGGGGGGCATTGTGGGCATGGGCCTCGGTGAGAAGTAGCTCATCGGCGCTGGTTCCCGGGAGAGTCTCGCGGACAATATGCCGATCCACCAGCGCTGCGTAGGCAGCTTTCTCGGTGACAACATGGCGCAGGTTGGCATCCGCGATGCAGATCACGGGAAAGAAGCCGCGCAGGAGTAAGAACTCCCGAAGTGCGACAAGCTGCACCGTTGAGCCGGTAGTTTTTTTATTTACTAACGCCGCCAGAGGGTCGCCAATGTGTCGTGCAACATTGGACGCATCCACGACAATCGGACGCAGGCGCGACGCGGTCAGTGTCGCCAGGCTAGGTGGGCTGAGGCGGCCCACGGCCTCCAAGAGAGCATCTGCAATGCTGGGATCGCTGGCACGAAGCGCCTGCAAGCCAGCCCGAGCCTGGCTCACCAGCGTGACGTCACCTTCGTCTATGGCCTGCACCAGCTTTCGCGCCGTCACCGTGGCTGCGCTCTTCGATTTTGTCGGGAGCGCGACGGTCGCATCGGGGGCAAGCACCGTGGCACGGGCCTCGGGCAGGAGCTGGGGGTATTTTTTTCCGACACTCTCCAAGCCCTTGGTCAGACAGGCAAAGGCAGCGGGGCGGGTGAGGCGCTGGCGCAGCCAGCTCAGGCCCAGTGCCTCAAGCTCCCCCCGGCGCTCGGCCATGGCGAGGAGCTTCTGGAGCAGTACTCGCTCTGCCGTATTTGGAGTGTTTCGGGTAAACGAGCGCAAGAGCGCCTCGGACGCTTCCAGAGGCTGGCCTGCACTCAGAAAAGCCTCAGCGGCGCCTCGGGACTGCTCCGAGGCATCGGGAGCGCCCAGGCTATCGAGGGCCAGTGCATAGGCTCCCTGAATCCCTGCCCGTGCAATGAGGGAGAGGGTATCGTCGGTGAGAAGCTCACGACAGAGCGCAAGGACGGTCGCATCGTGACCACGCTGAAGCAGGCGATTCAGCGCCTCAGGTACCCAGGAAGTCGGTGGCTCCAGCGTGGGCGCAGGGACACTGATCGTTGGAGCTGTCGCCTTCACCACCACGGGCTCAGGAACTTTCCGGCGCCGCTCACGCTCAAGTTGTGCCTCGCGTGTCTCCCGTGCCTGGCGCTCGGTGTCTCGCTCTATTAGGGCCGCATCCCGCTCCTTTTCACACTGCACGAGTCGCGCACGAAGCTCGGTCAGCTCCGCGTCTTTTTCTCGCAGAGCCGCCCGTAGCTCTTTCACCTTCGCCTTAAGCTCACCCTCCTTCGAAGAGGGAGGGTCGCCGAGGGACGAGGCGGGGTGGGAAGGGGCTGACGGCTGGGGAGATGTCACCGTCGCTGACACAGGCTCCAGGCTCTCTATCGCCTCCGCTAACTTCGGATTTTTGGGCAGTGCCTCCGCCAGACGCTTCAGAACAATCGGATTCCTCAGAGTCTCGACACCGGGGCGAAACCCCGCGCTGATCTGTGCCGTCACCGCAGGCTCGCCCTTGAGTAAGCGCTGGATCTCTTTCTGAGGAAGCGTGGCAAGCCGCTCTCGCCACTCCTCCGCTGTCATGCGGCGGGCTCCAGAGCGGGCTCGGTTGGCTCCGCGACAGGTATCTGGGAGAAGAGAGGCAAGGGGCGCATGGCGGAGCCGGGCTTGAGCGCGGAGCGCTTGAGTTGCCCACACGCGGCGGCGATCCGGTGGCCTTTCTCGTAGCGCTGGGTAATGGTCACGCCGTACGAGGCGACAATCTCTCGAAACAGACGAGCCGCCTCAGGGGTGGGGCGCTGGTAGCGTGCCTCGACATCGGTGGAGTTGTAGGGAATCGTGTTCACAGCGCAGAGTGGCTGGCGGCGCAGCAGCTCGCCCAGCTCATGCGCCTCTTTTTCCGTGTCGTTCACTCCGGCCATGAGAACATACTCGAAGGTAATGCGTCGGCGCGTCGTGTCCGTGTAGTGGCGGCAGGCTTCCATGAGTCGCCCGATGGGGTATTTTTCATTCAGCGGCACCAGCTCGGAGCGGAGTGTGTTATTGGGGGCATGGAGCGAGACAGCCAATGTGATGGGCAGGTCTTCCGCCGCCAGTTTCTCCATCCCTGGCACAACACCCACCGTCGAGACCGTCATGTTCCGGTACGAGAGCCCGACTTCGTCGTGGAGCAGGTGCAAGGCTTTGAGAACATTGGGCAGGTTGATCAGCGGCTCGCCCATTCCCATGAGTACTAAGTGCGAGATACGCTGCTCGGGGTGCTTTGCCTGCATAAACAAGAGCTGATCTACGATCTCTCCTGCCGTTAAGTTTCGTGCCAGCCCCTCGGTGCCCGTCGCGCAGAATGAGCATGCCATCGGGCAGCCCACCTGCGACGACACACACACCGCAGTTCGGTCTTCATAGGGCAGGTAAACCGCCTCGATTACCTCATCATCGGTCAGGTTGAGCAGATACTTCTCCGTGCCATCGGGAGCGCTTTGAACACTTCTTTCCGAGCAGGGTGCAAGCTGTGTCTCAGCGGCAAGCTTCTCACGGAGCGCCTTGGGCAAGTCCGAGAAAGCATCGAAGTCACGGGCAAAACGGGTATAGAAACCACGGGCGAGCTGCTTCCCGCGATAGCCAGGAAGGCCCATCTCGGTCAGGAGTGCCGTTAGCTCTTCGGTAGTGTTACCAATTAAAGTGGGGGTCATTACCCCCTAGTATAGCGCACGTCGACGGAACCGTAGCCGAGGCTGTCTCTCTTCGCCGAAGCGATCTACTCCATCGGCGAGATCACAGGCGAGATCCAGTAAAAATCGGAGGCGCTCGGGCTGAAGTGTGGCACAAGAGATCTGGAGCGTCTGTTCCTTGAGCTGTATATGCCACCGATCCCAGACGCGTCGAGCAAAGGCGAGTGTGCTAAGCTGCATCGCCGCTAGCTCCGTGATCCAGGGAAGGCTTGGCACGGGGCCTTCGCTGCTCAGCTCATCGTAGAGCCGAGCGGCGTTTCGGGTGCGAATGGCAATGGTGACAGACTGGCCCTTGCGCGTGATCTGGATAGCCCGACCCCGGTAGACCCCCGCACCCTGTAAGCCCAGCCCCAGTGTCTTCAGGCTACGCCGCCAGTGCCCCCGTGCATACCAGGCCATAGCCATCAACCCAAGCGATGTAAGCGCCCCTGCAATCCCGACACCAAGCGGTACTCCACCGCTAAAATCATTTGCCAGCATACTTCCAGAACGATTGGCTACCCTAGGATGTTCCACTCTGTGAGCTTTTCCATTAAACATTACTCCTCTATCGTCCAATAGCGCTGGTTTGGTTGGATCGTTCGAACAATTCTGATGCTTGAAGCAAGAGTGTAGTACACCAGGATTTCTTCGTCATGGGATTTATCAACACGAACCAGGTTCACATGAAGCAAGCCAAACCAACGGGCTGGACTACCTGCGTACCGATCAAAAAAGTGAATCCAGTTCCCACAGCCGCCTGCCATCCGTTTCGCAGTTTCATCAAACTCTTTCTGCCGTTGTACCAGCGTGTCAGTGGCGAGTAAATCGAGCTGGTTACTCGTGCTGTAAATAGCCAGCCACAAGGGCCAGCGGGTGAGGGGGATGGAGAGGAGAAGGGCGAGGCAGGCAATAAGTGCGTTTCGCTGGTAAGTGAGCGTGCGAAAGTCACGGCGGAGGCGCACCTGATGTGTCCAAGCGAGTGCGCCAAAGAGGATGGGGAGGAGGGAAAAGGCGGCTGCTGTCCAGATAGTATGGCTCCGAAAGCCTAGCGCTGATAGAAGCAGAATACAGAAAATTGGGGAGAGGACAAACCCCAAGCCCGTCTTAGGTGTGATGCGCATGTTGCAGTATATCAGGCACTGTTAGTAATACTAGGTTTCTTATTTTACCTCATTTTTTATCGCAAAATACCCATAATTTGGTCGTAAATCGCTAGGTCATGCTTCCGTTAATATTTTGTGACCGGCTGTCATTTTGGAGACACACATAGATGAATCGTGCTATTGTAAAGGGTATTGCCCTAGGTTTTGTGGCGGCTGTACTT
>NZ_JANNYP010000696.1:0-13491 GCF_031410135.1 Armatimonas sp.
TCCATAGCGGCGCGGGCACTCTCCGTGTCGTGGATACTGCCTAGAAACAGAACATCGGGGCGGGCACGAAGCACGGTCTTGAGGGCTTTGTCGAGCGTGTGGCCACAAAACGGATTGAGCTGAATCTGCGTGATGCCAGGAAGCTCGTACTCAACCGGCTGCTCAATGGTATAGATCGCCCGCTGGCTTTTGTTGAGATGGTGCAGACACGCCGCCACCGTCGTCGTGGTTCCACTGGCACTCGCCCCTGCGAAAATAAACAAACCTCCCTCTTGCTCCAGCGCATTCTCTAGGGGTACAAAATGCTCCGCTAGCATTCCCAGCTCTCGAAAGCCCTTTCGGGGCAGATCAGCGTCAATGAATCTCGCTGTTACCGTGTGGCCGTATATCGAAGGAATCGCCGTGACACGCACCACCCAGTCACGGTTATTATGCCGCAGGTTAATGGTGCCCACTTGCGGCACGAACAGCCGAGCAAGATCAATGTCTGCCATCACCATGACACGCCGAGTAACCTGATCTTGCATGAGTTTAGGAATCGGCATCACTTCTTGCAGTACACCACCAATGCGAAACCGAACGCGCATACTACGTAGCCCTGCTTCAAAATAAACATCAGAGGCTTTCCCATCAATAGCATTTGCAAAGACCGCATTCACCACTCGAATTAAAGGAGGTGCACTCTCATAGTCACTGTAAGGTTCCTCCTGCTCAGCACTCTTCTCAATTTCAAGCTCTTTCATGAGCTCAAAAATCCCCTGCATTCGTATCCGAGCCGATTCCTCCACGGAGACCGGTTCTTGTACAAGCAGAGGAGGAGCCTCCACCGCTAGGCTCTCAAAATAGCCCATCACAGACTGCGAGGAGTAGCGCCACCCAAACGGCCAGCGCTTGGTCGCACTGAGCGTCCCACTGCGCCTTAGTTTCTCAATCTCCCGCGCCGAGAGGCTTAGAAACCGAGTGACTTCACGGGCACTCCACCACTCTTCTTTTTCCTCAACAACGGGTTCTGCGTCCATAGCAAATTTTACCGCTAAAAAAGCCTCCGACGTCGCCATCGCGGAAGGACGAGATGGCTGTGCTACAATTCGGCATGACCGCACAAGAACTTCTCGCCGAGCAGATTGAGCTCATTGGCGACTCCCTGGCGCACTACCTCGAAACCACAGCTCCAGATCGGCTCAACTGGCAGCCACAGCTACCTGGCTCCGCACCAACCCGATCCGCTCTGGAGCAAGTTACTGAGTGCATAGCGGTCAATCGCGCCTTCGCCGCTCTGCTACGCGGGGATGTGAATGTGCCGTCCCTCGCCGATGAGCTCACGCCAACCAGTCCTGCCGAAGCCCGTGCTCGACTCCAAGCAAGCTGTGCTGAGCTGGCCACAGTGATTCGCGCGTCTAATGATTCCCTCTTCGAGAGGCTATTCCCGACCCGCCGTGGGCAACGTACAGGCAAGGGGCTGATGGTCGGCGCGTACCGAAACATGGCCTACCACTCGGGGCAGATCAACTTCCTGCAGATTCTGGCAGGCGATGGTGAATTCCATGCCCCTACCACCTGGATTTAAACTCTAGAATAGCCGTCCTGGTATCGGTGGTGTGGGTAGCTCGCGAGTGTCACGGCCCGTTTTAGCGGCTCCGGGTAGCCCACTTGTCCCAATCCCCTCCACAAGATTTTGGAGCCGCTGCGCCAGCCGGGTATAGCGCGGCTGGACATGTTTATTCGAGACTGAGCGCTTCAGCGCCCACTGCGTTCCGATAATCACCGCAAATTTCTTTGCACGAGTCAGTGCCGTATAGACTAAATTGCGCTGTAACATCATGTAGTGCGTATTATGAACAATAATAACGCAAGCAGGGTATTCTGAACCCTGCGAGTTATGGCAGATCATGCCACTTCCGGCCACAAACGAATGAATTCCCTCGACTTCAATATCAATCATTGCCGCAGTTTCGCTCGTCTTTTCGACGCTTACCAGCGAATCAAAGTAGTGGTGTAAACGCAAAGCCTGACAGGCACGTGGCAAAATGGGCAAACCTTCTCGCTCCAGATAGGCAACGCACTCGGCCAGATGCCGATAGCTCATCTGCAGGGTATTGTGGCGAATATGCGAAAGAATCGAGCGCAAGCGTATGACTGCCGGGCAGTTTCGCTTCTTCAGAACGCCCCAAAGGTCTTCTGCCAGCGACGGGCCAAACGGAATCGTATCCCGGTTCGTCTTACCTACCTCGCCCTGACTTGTGATCAGCTTCTCCAAGCGCTCTTTCTTGTAGTTTAGCCCAAACCCGATGCGTTCGGCAAAAACGGGTAGTGATGGGCCGCTGACCTCAAGCATCACCGCGACGGCAGAGTGCCGACGATTTGAGACGATCCCTAAAGATAGCAAGAGTTGCTGCACATCATCGGCCAGCTTTGACGATGCCGTGACCAGGCGGACGGAGCGGTTACTGCTGCCCTCTTTCCCCGCACTGCCGTCGGTATCGAAAAGCCCACGCAAAAATGCTGCCCGAGATGCGGTCGAGGCGCGGAAGATAATCTCCGGGATACGCTTGGCTCTTGCCGAAGCATAGTGCAAACCTAGTTCCAGAAGCCATGCACGAAAAGCACGAGAGACAATATAGAGCCGAATCGCCCGGCTCCCCTTGGGAGCATAGCGGCACACACGCAAGCCGAAGCTTGTCAGTGTTTTCTCATAGGCTTCCTGGATCTCTGCATCCATGCTCGTCAGATCAATGGTTCCGTCTTTCTGGTCACGATAAGAACCATCACCGACGATCAGCCCTAGAAGATAGGCAAGCTGTGGGTTCATACGCGAAGGGACACAGGGAAGCTCGGCATTGGGTCGCCCTACCAGCGGCACAACTTCGGGCAGTTCGGGCTCTTTAACACTCTCCCAGACCGTACGGTCTAGCGCCAAGATATCACCGACTTCCAGCTCGCCCGCAGTACGCCACAGAGCGTTACTCTGGCCACTGGGGATTGTCCAGAGCGGGTGCTCGGGTGAGACTTTAAGTGTCTGCCCAGAGCGGGTTTTCAACACAACAACAGACCGATCGCCGGTCTTAAAGCATTCTAGAACTCGACGTTTCTGCCCAAAGCCTGTCTGCACCTGATCACCTGCTTGCACTTCGCTTATCGGAATCAGGCCGCGCTGTGTTCGGATGCGCTCGTCGGGGTGGAGACACTTATGCGTTGTCAAGCTGAAGGCATGATTTAATTCGTCTGTTTCTGCAAATTCGTACTCAACAGGCCCTTCAGGGTAGTCTACAATGAGCATTTGTTCTTCCGAATCAATTGAACCGATGTAGCCAACATCACCATTAAACACATTTTTGTCGTAGTTGTTGCGCCGTTGCATCACCCGGTCGCCGACACGCAGAATTATCCCGCCACGCGGGTGCTCATTTTTATTGACATGCGGTGGGTTGACGATCTTTTGCAGCTCCTCGTTTAAGTTGCGCACGCCCACCATGCCGCGCTGCATTGGGGAGAGCACCGTGATCTCCTCAGGCTTGAAGCCCAGGTTCGGCAGGCTCTTGGCGACGATCCCCTTGATCTTCTGGAGCAGGTCTTCCGTCTCATCCACCTCAATAAAGACGCAGTCCGCACCGTTTTTGGCCTCGCTCGGCGGCAGGAGCGTGGGCATCTTACCCTTGTTGATGGCGTGGGCGTTGGTAATGATCTTCGAGGTTGCCGCCTGCCGGAACACTTGCGTCAACCGCGCCACGGGGACGCGTCCAGACTGAATGAGATCGCTCAGCACATTGCCCGCCCCGACACTGGGGAGCTGATCCACATCGCCCACAAAGATAATCTGGGCACCGTCGGGGATGGCGCGGATCGTGTTGTGGGTGAGCATCAGATCCAGCATCGACGACTCATCAATCACCAGCACGTCGAGTTCCAGCGGCTCGCCCGGCCCGTGCTTAAAGCCCTTCTTCTCTGGGTCGAAGACCAAGAGCCGGTGGATCGTCTTCGCCTCCCGCCCCGACACCTCCGCAGCCCGCTTGGCCGCACGTCCGGTCGGTGCCGCGATCTGAATCCGCCGCCCCAGCTTCTCCAGTGCCTGAACAATAAAGTTCGTGGTGAAGGTATTGTGATTCACCAGCCCATTGGCGATAAACGAGTGCGGCCCCGGCACCGTCAGATCATAGACCGGCGCTTCACTCTCTTCGGTACTCTCAACCTTGTCCCAGAGATAACAGTCGGTTAGTGAGGCAATCTGCACTTCCTCACGCGGAAATCGGAAGCGAAAAGGAAGCGCACTCCACATCCGTTCTGCTTCTTCTCCCTCAATGGTAATCCGCCACTTCCCAGAAACTTCAGTGCGTGCGGCAACAATGCCAAGGTTCAGTAACAGAAGCTGGATTGCCTGTGTGAGCTGCGCCCCAGCAATTGTTGCTCGAAACGCGAGCTGTGGTTTCTGAAAAACAGAGACTTCAAAAAAGCCCGCCAAAAACGCTTCAACAACTTGACGTGATGCCCGTAAGATCCGCGCTGGAACCTGCTTTTCATCAGTGGCATGCAGAGCAGCAATGCCCTCTTTCAATTGCTGGTAAGCGCTACCACCTTTCACAGCAAGTAGCTCAGGAACTGGCTCAGTGCTGTCTTTAGTCTGCTGTCCAAGCCAGTAGGCTGCTTCCGAACTAAAGGCTTCATTACCCCAGATATTATCGCCGCGACGCACGGCAACTCTATCGCCGGGTTTTAGCTCGTCGAGGCGCTTCCAGTCGGGGCCGGTTTCGGTCATGGTCCAGAGGCGATGGTTGGGGGTGCCTTCCAGTTCTAAGCCAAGGTGGGTTTTGACGCGGCGGGTCTCGCGGACGCCGCCGCAGTAGGCGTGGCTTGTGGTAGCGATGCCGTCTTTGGTGACCACTTGCGCCTTGTGCTCGTGGAAGCCATCGGGGACATCGGGGAGGTTCTCGCCCCAGTGCGAGCGCATGGTCGTGAAGCCATTGGTTCCCAGCACCAGCGTGTCGCCAACGACACACTTGCCGCAGCCAGGGCCACCTGTCAGCACGAGAACACTCTCACTTAAAGCGCGGCGGACGGCCATGTCTTGCTCCTCGGAGAGCGTTTCGTGACCGGGTAGGCTGTCTAAGATTTTATCTATCTCGGCGGGCTTGGGACGGTTGCGCCACGGCGAATTCAGGAGTTGATGCACCCGATCCGCGACGGCTTTCTCGGTGGTATGAAAGCTCGGGGTGTAGATGGCGACCTCTTCGTGGCCCATGAGTTCCACGGTCTCGGCGACGAGAAGCCCACGCTGGATGAGATCGGCTAGAACGGGGTCGAGTTTTTGCCCGAGCTGCGCTTTCTCGTGCGCCTGGTCGTGCTCGGGGAGGTCATCAGCGGACTTGATGTAGAGGTTCTCCGCCGCCTTGCTCACCAGCTCATTCTGAGGCAAGTAGCAGTGCCCACCGCTCTCCATCTCGCTGTTGAGCACGTAGACCAGCCCGGCCTCCAGGCGCTGCGGGGCATCGTAGACCACGCCGAGGTTCAGCGCGATCTTGTCGGCGCTCCGAAAGCCGATGCCCCAGATGTCCGTGGCGAGCTGGTAGGGATTCTTCTCCACCTGCTCGATAGCGCGCTCTTTGTAGTACTTATAGATCTTGACGGCGTAGGTGGGCGTGATCCCATGGCCGATCAGGAACTCCATAATGGCGGCGATCTCTTTTTGGGCGACAAAGCCCGCCTGGATCATCAGCGCCTTCTTCTCCCCGATCCCCTTGACTTCCTGGAGCTTGTCCGGGTGGTGCTCGATCACCTCCAGGGTCTTGACCCCGAACTTCTTGACCATCCACTCGGCGGCTTTTGGCCCGATCCCCTTGATCATCCCCGAGCCGAGATACTTCTCAATGGCCGCCGCCGTCGCCGGACGGATCACCTCGTAGCGCAGGGCCTTGAACTGCTTGCCGTGCTGGGGGTGCTTGTCCCACCAGCCAAAGATCCGCAGGCTCTCCCCGACCACGGGGTTCGAGAAGCTCCCCAGCACCGGGATCACGTCGGCCTTCACTTTGTCACGTGCGTCCATTGGCAGGACTTTAAGCACCGCGTAGCCGTTCTCTTCGTTGTGGTAGGTCACACGCTCAATCGTGCACTCCAGCACCTCGTTGGGACGGTAGCTCTCCGCTTCTTCTCGGGTTCGGGGGGTAAATGCCATCGCAGCTATTATACTTCCCCTCTCGCCCCTCAGCCGGAAATTGCGCTAATCGTGTGCCTTGGTGGGCACTTCCATATCGGCGAGCTGCATGTCGAGGGCGCGACCGGAGAGCTGAATCTCGTGGAGGGAGACGGCAAGGGAGAGGCTGAGGGTGACGAGGCTGGCTCCGAAGAACCAGGCGCCGGCGCGGAGCCAGTTTTCAAAGAGGCAGAACATGGCGACCACGCAGAGCAAGATCGCGCTGACCCCGAGGGTCTGCATGCGGCGAATCAGGCGCACGCGGTAGCGCAGGCTCTCGATCTGTGGGGGAATTTTGGGGTCTTGGGTCTCATTCCAGCGCTCGTGGAGGCTGCGGGTGAGGGCCGCGAGGGCAAGAAAGCGATTGGTGTAGGCCAGCAAGATCAGCGAGACGGCGGGAAAAAGCAGCGCGGGCGTCGTGAGCGAGATATCCATGTTTCGCTAGCGAGCTGTCAGGAGGCGCGGGACATCGGCAGCGGGGAGGGGCTTTCCGAAGAGATAGCCTTGGATAATGTCGCAGCCCATCTGAGTGAGCTTCTCAAACTGCTCCTGTGTCTCGACCCCCTCGGCCACCACTTTCATCCCCAGAGTCCGCGAGATGTCCACCATCGCCCGCACCACGGCTTCGTCGGCGGGGCTCTCGCAGATATGGGTAATAAAGCTGCGGTCTATCTTGATGCGATCCACAGGGAGCTTGGCAAGCCGCCCGAAGTTGGTGTAACCCATCCCAAAGTCGTCCACGGAGAGCTGGAGGCCCATGTCCTTAATTTTGAAGAGCACATCTCTGACCTTGGCTTCGTCTTGCTGCATCAAGTCCGTCTCGGTGATCTCAAGATCGACGTGCTCGCGGTGCACCCCGGACATTGCCAAAAGCTCCTCGATATGTTCGGTGAGGTGGTTCTGGGAGAGCTGCCGCCCCGAGAGGTTCACGGAGACCCCCAAGCCCGAGAGTGCCTGCTGCCAGAAGGCAGCCTGCCCAAACGCCTCCTTCATCACCCACTCGCCCAGTGGCACAATCAGGCCCGTGTCCTCTGCCATGGGAATAAACGTATCGGGCGGGATCATTCCGAGCTGCTGGTGGTTCCAGCGTGCCAGCGCCTCAAAGCCCAGCAAGTGCCCACTGCCTGCCGCTACTTGCGGCTGGTAGTGCAGCAGCATCTCGCCCCGGTCCACGGCCTGCGAAAGCCGCGACTCCAGTGCCAAGCGCTCGATCCCTGTGAGAGACATGCCCTCGCGCCAGAGCGTGACATGGCCGCGGGATGCTTTCTTGGCCTGGTACATCGCTGTATCCGCGCGCTCCAGGAGCGTCCGTGGGTCAGTGCCGTGAAATGGAGCCAGCGCAAGGCCAATACAGGCCGTCAGGCGAATATCAATCCCCCGAAGCGCAAAGGGGGACTGAACGGCCTCAAGAACTTTCTGGGCCACGGAGTGGGCATCGGGGTCGCTTGCCACTCCCGGAAGCAGGGCCACAAACATGTCGCCTTCCAGCCGCCCAATCACATCTTCGGCCCGAAGCGCGGCCCCGAGCCGACGCGCGATAATCATCAGCGCCTGGTCGCCACCGTCCTGACCGAGCGCCTCATTCACCCACTTAAAGCGATCCAGCGCGAGTACCAGAACCCCAAACGCTCCGTGTGAGCCTGAGGTCAGGAGCTTTAAAATAGACTCCTCGATAGACTTTCGGTTCGGCAGATCGGTGAGCGCGTCGCGGTGGGTCTGACGGCGTATCTCTAGCTCAACCGCGCGGCTCTGGGTAATGTCACGCGCAGCGGCGTAGGCAGGCAGGCCGTCCTTGCCCGGTGCGATGCTCCACTGGAGGGAGTGAAACTCTCCAGAGGCCGCCAGGAATCGGCAGCTAAAGCGTGCAGTGCTCCCCTGGGCCGCTTGCCCCAGTGCCACGGTCACTTCCAGATTGTCTTCGTCGGGGATGAGCTCAAAGAGCTTGCGGTCATTAAGACTCTGAGACGAGTAGCCCAGTGCGGCATGCCAAGCGGGATTGACACGTACCAGCGTGGCAGTGCCCAGCTCCAGCAGACAGAGCATCTCAGCAGACTTCTGAAAAAACTCATCGGCATTGCCCGGTGAGAACACCACTTTGGGCTGAATTGCCACGGCGATGCCTATTCCCTCGGGAGTGATCTCGATCTTCTGATGACCTTCACCAAGGAGTTCGGTCTCAAAAGAGAGTGGAATGCGTGTTGCCAGAACCTGCATGAGTCCGTCTTGAAGGGCCTCCCAGACAGGAGTGCTACAGACCGAGCGTAAAGATTCCCCTAGCCGCACCTCAGGCACTTCCCCTTCGATCTGTGAAAATCGGAGCTGCGGATCTAGCTGAAAATTTTTAGGCAACATGGTCATGAAGAAAAGTTATCGAATTGTACCAGAAACAGGTAATTACTGTAGTGTTACATTGTCGGTGGATAGGGGATAACTAATTAGTCCATGGAAGAAAGACTTGTCTATCTCGAAAATCAAGCCGAGCAGCTTCGGAGTGAGGTCGCGTTGTTGCGTACCCAGTTCACCGAGCACCAGCAGCTTGACAGTCTCAAGGCGGAGAATCAGCTCCTGCGCCAAGCGGTGCTGCGCTACGCCCTCGCCTGCGGCGATGTGGACTTGAAGATGGCGATGGCACGCTCACGTCATGAGAATAGCCCTGAGAGCCTCGCGAATCTCAAACAAGCTACCGATGAAGAAAAAGAGGCATCGCGTACCCTGCGCGAGCTTGCTCAGAGCCTCAAGATGGCCGAGCAAGAGCGCACCTCCAGCTCGGGTGGGTAAGCGGATCCGCTACGCGGGGACAGTGGCGTAGCGGTTGATCCCTGCGGCGGCATCGTTGCGGGCCTGCTCCTCCAGAAAACGCTCCAGCTCAATGCGAGCATCTTTCGGACTCTCAACCGGGCCGTCTTCGTGGATTAGGCCATCTCGAAAACGAATGATCCGCGTGGCGTGCTGCGCGATATCATTCTCATGGGTCACCATCACGATAGTTTTGCCCTCACGATTGAGCTCCTGAAAAATCCCCATGATCTCAAAGCTCGTGCGGGTGTCCAGCGCCCCTGTGGGCTCATCGGCCATGATGACTCTGGGATCGTTGACCAGTGAGCGAGCAATGGCGACACGCTGTTGTTGCCCTCCCGAGAGCTCATTGGGCTTGTGGTGTGCCCGATCCGTCAGACCGACACGCTCCAGAGCCCACTTGGCCCGCTTTTCTTTGTTGGGCTTGCCCGCGTAGAGCATCGGCAGTTCCACCTGGCGCTGCGCCGTGGTGCGGGGCAGTAGATTAAAGCTCTGGAATACAAACCCAAACTTCTGGTTGCGAATATCGGCAAGCCGGTTGTCTGAGAGGCGAGAGACATCCTCGCCATCGAGTAAGTACTCCCCCCCCGTCGGACGATCCAGGCAGCCTAAAATATTCATGTAAGTAGACTTACCCGAGCCAGATGGCCCCATGATCGCGATAAACTCGCCTTCGTGGATCGTCAGAGTGATGCCCAGGAGCACCTTGACATCCATCACGCCCGTCTTGTAGGTCTTGATTAAATCTCGCGTTTCAATAACAACGGCCATCGGTTTTCACACTTTCGTATAGGATTCATTAAAGAGCAGTATCTTGCGCGGCTTTGGCTGCGGCTGCCCAGGAGGAGGAGTCGCGTGGAGCATGTAGTAGAGGTTGATCTGGCGGATACGCTTATTGGGCTGCTGTGGATGTGCCTGTATCCACTCCAGCATTTTGTACTGCACAAAGTACACCCGCTGCTGTGCATACTGCTGGTCGTAGAGGTTCATCAGAAACTTGCGCTCCCGCTCATTGACATAGGTTGCCGACACGGGGTTTGGCTTGTCCCAGCGCACAAGCTGACCGCCCCGCATTAGATCCACCTCAGAGCCCTCTTCCAGGATCGCATGGAGTACAAGCCAGCCATCGTTTTTGAAGGGGAAGGGCGCAAACATTCCCCAGTGCTGATCCAAGCGCACCAGACTTGCAATCCAGGTCAGGTTTTCCGTGAATTGCCCATAGCGCTTCTTATCCAGCCCGCGCAAGTTCCACAGGAGTATATAGACAAGACAAAGTGCCGCCGCCACTTGCGCGATCTTGGTCGAGCGAAGCTCGGGGAGCGGCTCACCACGCTTTACGCGCTGGACAATCCGCTGATTGCGCCAGTGGATCAGGCCCGTTCGCTTTGCCTCTAGCCACGTCTTGAGAGGAGAGGCCGGAAGACGTCCCCAGAGAGCACTGAGTCTGTCCCAGAAAAGCCCAGGCAGAAAACAGATCCATAAGAACACACTGGTCTCACAGATAGGGCCAACATCCATGAGCAAGCCGATTCCCCCCAAGTGAAAGAGCACAAAGAGAAGAATCAGCCAAAGACGTATTCGCTCAGTAGCCACCGGGATAAACGCCAGCAGCGGCCCTACGGCCTCCAGCCCCATGGTCAGCCAGGTACTCAGCTTTAGAAACCCAATCGGCATCGCCAGCACCAGGCGTCCCAGTGTCGTCTGGTAGTGCTCAATCGAGAGAGCGTAGTACAGTGCGGTCCCCTCTGTATGCCACTCTGGCGCGGACTTCAGAGCCGCCGTGAACTGGTAGAGAAAAAGAGTCTGGAGTAAGATCCCCGCAGAGCCTACCGAAAGCGTGCGGGTTGGTGCGGCCTGCTGATAGGCCTTGCACACCGCCGCAAGCCCATCAACCGAGAAACGTGCTCCCAGGGGCAAGAACATCGCCCAGAAGATCGTGTGACGGATCATCTGATCGGCTCCCGTCAGCACGATCGGGTTTCGGTTCTGGAGCGAGATCATCAAGATCCAGCTCAGACAGGCAAACAGGCGCGAGCGGTAGCCCACCATAAGACAAAAAGCACAGACAGCGGCCAGCAAAAAGAGAAAGACCTGCCAGGCAACGTCCCCTGAAGCCATGTGAAAGGAGGCAAAGGCCCAGGCACGCTCCCAGTAATCGCCTCCCATCCACATGCTCACGTTGGATTCGCGAGGGAAAGCTCCCCAGTCCGTGTAGTCCCGGGTGAGTCCCCGTGCCCGGTCCACCAGATCCCAGAGCAGATACCCTCCTACCGTAATCCGTAGCAAGGCCACACTCCGCAGGTCTATTCCAAAGAGTCTATCCAGCATTTACTTCGCGTTGGCTTGCCCAATTCGATCCGCTTGCCCCAGCGCTCGTGCAAGCCGTGAGTCAGCCGTATAAAAACTATAGAGCGCCTGGACATAGTTTATCTCCGCCTGCACCAGCGAGGTCTGGGCCGTGATCACATCCACGGTGCTCCCCGCTCCTAGACGTAGTGCTTCCGAGGCGGCTTCATAGTTCTTACGAGCGGCGGCCAGAGCAGCATCCGTCGCCGGAATGCTTGCCCGTGCCTGCCCTAGATTACGCCAGGATTGCTCGACTTCCAGGGCAACCTGCTGCCTCTGGTTCTGAAGCTGAGCCACTGTGGAGCGCTGGTTGGCCTCGGCAGCGTGGATATTGGCCCGCGATGCCCCACCATCGTAGAGAGGGTAGTTGAGGTTGGCCAAAATGGCTCGGTTATTACCAATCTGACGGGTTGGATCATTGGCGGCATCAAGCTGGTAGGCAGCTGCAAGATCCACATTGAGCACGGGCCGATTTCCAAGCTGGGCGAGCTTCACACTCGTCTCACCGATCACCGTATTCACCTCACCTTGTTGGATATCAGGGCGGTTGGTATTGGCGATGGCAAGAAGCTTTGTAATTGCATCGGTATCTTTTGAGTCGGGAGTCACACCTGTTACCTGAGCGGTTAAAGGGGTACTCAGTGTGGGAGGAGTGACATCCACAAGAGATAGTTTACCTAGGCCACTCAGCCCCATTGCATTTCGAAGCTGCGTGTGGGCAATCTCCGCGTTGTTCTTTGCTTGGAGAAGATTGACCTCGGCATTCAGGTAATCTGCCTGCGCCTGCAGAATATCCTTCTTCGGCGTGGTGCCTACCACATTGGCCTGAAAGGTAATCTGATCAAAAGTCGTCTTGGCACGCTCAACCTGCGATTGGGAGACTCGTACAAGAGCATCGTTACGCAAGGCGTTGTAGTAGGTATCTGCAACACTACTGATCACGGTTTGGCGTGTATTTTCTTCAGCAAGCTCGGAGACACGTAGGTTCTGACGCGACTGGCGCGCATTCAGATCACGTCGCCCCGAGTCAAAGATACGATAGGCTAGAGAAATCTGCTCTTGCCGAGTCGTGACAGTTCTCCCCGAAGGAAGATCCGCAACCACACCACCTCCTTGAAAGACCTGGACTTTCCCAAATGTGTACTGATTTTGAAAGTTGTAGCTAGGAGTAACTGTGGGCAAGTAGCTTGCCTGAGTCTGCTTGAGCCGCTGCGCGGAGGCTTCCTTATTAGCCGCCGCGGTCGCCAGCTGTGGCTGTTGCCCAAGAGCCGTCGTAATCGCCGAAGCTAGAGTAAGCGCCCCAGCTTCCGTTGCAGAAGAAGCAGTCTTAGGTGCCTCTTGTGCAAGTGCTGATACCAACGGCAAACAAGTGAGAAGGGGCACAGTAGCAACCCGGAGCGACAGAGCAAAACAATTCCTCATTACAATCTTTCCTAATTCTCCCGGGCAAAAGATGCCCCAATACAAACTACCTCTTTAGATACAACCACAGGGTCTTTGTTACCTCTAGGAAATTAAAGTACCATGAAAGCTTTCTGATTTGGCCTCTCTGGGTATACTCGCATTTGGAGGAAAATACAATGTCTATCGAAGAAATTGAGGGTGTTGGCCCTGGTTATGCTGCAAAACTAGCGGAGGCAGAGGTCACAAGTATCGAGTCGCTTTTGAGTGTGGGGGGAGATGCCAAGGGGCGTGCTGCACTCACAAAGGCCACGGGGATCAGTGAAAAACTCATACTGAAATGGGTAAACCATGCCGATCTTTGCCGGCTAAACGGTGTAGGCCCACAGACTGCTGAGCTCCTCGAAGCTGCTGGTGTTGACAGTGTTGCGGAGCTAGCACAGCGCAACGCCGCTAATCTCGCAGTAAAACTTGATGAGGTTAATGCCTCGAAAAACCTGGTCAATCGTGTCCCTAACGAAGGCACGCTCGCGACCTGGATTGAGCAAGCAAAAACCCTTCCCAAAGTAGTGACTCATTAGCCCATAAACAGCAATGGCCCTTCTCGATTTCACCAAGCTTTCACCTAGCAAGACCAAGAAGGGCCAATCACATAAATTCTGGCGTCGCGCTATTTTCCCAGGGGCTTTTGCCCCAAGTATCTTCGCCGCAATAGGGCTTAACTACCGTGTTCGGAATGGGAACGGGTGGGTCCCCTACGCTAGAAA
>NZ_JANNYP010000697.1:0-13617 GCF_031410135.1 Armatimonas sp.
CTGGCAACTCTCACCGAGCGTGGCTTTACGGAGGTGCTTTTGCACTCCCAAGAGCCCGTGGTGGGGTTCTACGAGAAGCTAGGCTTTGGTGTTGAGGGTGAGCGCTTCTTCGAGGCGGAGATTCCCCACTTTACAATGCGCAAGCGCCTTCAGTCCACGGGATAGACAGCCTCGACGCGGCCATCAGGGTGGCCCAGCAACATGCGCTTAGCCAGGCCGATAAAGATCCCTGTCTCGACTACCCCCGTCATGACCTTCAGGCGCTTATCTAAGATCGCGGGGCGCTGGATTCGCTCAAAGGGCAGATCGAGAATCGCGAGCCCGTCATCGGTGACAAATGGCTCCCCACTGGCCAACAGACGCAGGCGAGGTGCCACCTCGAACTCCTCTTTGAGCTGCGCCATGAGATTCGCAACCGCAAAGGGAACCACGGCGATAGACAGGGGAAATGCCCCGAGCTGCGCCACCCGCTTGCTGGAGTCGGCGATTACCACAAACTCTGCTGAGGCTGCCGCGACGAGCTTTTCACGAAGAAGTGCACCGCCGCCGCCTTTGATTAAGTCCAGCTTAGGATTGGCTTCATCTGCGCCGTCAATGGTGAGATCCGGGCACGTTTGGGGAGTAAGTTCCACCAGCGGAATCCCAAGGCGAGTCGCGTGGGCCACGGTTGCTTCCGAGGTCGGGATGCCATGAATCTTCAAGCCTTCGGTCTGGACACGCCGCCCGAGCGCCTCGATAAAGTACGCCACGGTCGAGCCCGTTCCAATACCGACGATCATACCGTCGTGAACCAGCTTTGCCGCGACCTCCCCGGCTGCCTGCTTGCCAATGTTTACGTTGCTCATAGTCAAGAGTAAAAAGTCAAAATAAAAGCCCCCTCTCGCGGAGCGGGAGGGGGCTTGTGGGCGGTGCCTAGCCCTTGAGGGATTCGCGGAGGCTTTCCAGCTCACCTGCGGAGCCTAGGAGCTCGTTGCGGCTGGCGATGAACTTGGCGTACTCGGCCATGAAGATCTTGCCGGGGGTGCGGAAGTCGAAGTTGCCGGGCTGCTCCTTGAAGAACTCGCGGTGGACGCGGGTCCAGACAAGGCGACCGTCGGTATCAATGTTTACTTTGCAGACGCCGAGTTTGGCGGCGGGGAGATACTGTGCGGTGTCTACGCCCTTCGCGCCTTTAAGCTCGCCCCCGGCGGCGTTGATGCGTGCCACTTCGTCTTGCGGAACGGAAGACGAACCGTGCATGACGAGCGGGAAGCCGGGGAGCAGGTCCTGGATCGCCTTCACACGATCAAAGTGGATGCCCTGGCCACCTGCGAATTTATACGCGCCGTGGCTGGTACCAATGGCACAGGCCAGCGAGTCGCAGCCGGATTTTTTCACAAACTCCAGCGCTTCGTCAGGGTCGGTTAGGCAGGCGTTTTTCTCATCTACCTGAACGTGCTCCTCGACGCCACCCAGCATTCCGAGCTCGGCCTCGACCGAGAGTCCCTTGGCATGGGCCGCATCTACCACACGCTTGGTGATGGCGATGTTTTCCTCAAACGAGGAGTGACTGGCATCAATCATCACGGAGCTGTAAAAGCCCGATTCGATACACTCGTAGCAGGTCTGCTCGTCGCCGTGGTCTAGGTGAACGGCGAAGATGGCCTCGGGGAAGATCTCCTCAGCAGTGCGGATCATGGCTTCCAGCATCTGCTTGTTGGCGTAGCTGCGAGCGCCCTTGGAGATCTGGATGATAAAAGGAGCCTTGCTGTCAATGCAGCCCTGGAAGAGGCCCATGATCTGCTCAAGGTTGTTGATGTTGTAAGCGCCAATGGCGTACTTGCCGTACGCGTGGGCGAAGAGTTGTTTTGTTGCGACAATCATTTCGGTCTCAGTGTACCCTCCCCAAGAGGGGAATGTCAAAAGCGATAGCCCAGATCTAGGCCCGCGAGAGGTTGATTGAGTAGGTTGCTGCTTCGGAACCGTGGCAGGTGTGTCAGGCTGAGCTGAAACGAGACGCTGCTCGCCTGGTAGCCTAGTCCGTAGCGCAGACCCAGGCCCGTTGCGCTGCTCAGGACGCGATCTGGCCCACTGTCAAAGAATGGCTGCTCGTGGTCGGCGCGGTAGAGCCCCGTTCCCAGAGTTGCAAAGCTCCGTCCCACACGCTTGCGTGCCTGCACCCCAACTCCCAGAAAACTCACCTGGCGGTTGGCAAAGCCATTACCAAGAGTGAAAGCGCCGGGCTGGAGCGAGCCATAGTCTAGAAAATAGCCCTGGTTGCGCTTCATCTGGCTGGAGGTAAAGCGCAACCCGGTAAACGAGCCGCTCCGCGCAGTGCCCATCGAGAACTCCATCTGCTGAAGAAACGGAAACGGACTCAGCAGCCCACCGGTCAGAGATTGCCTCTTCTGCGATGCTGCGGAGCTGAGACTACCTTCTTGCGCATAGGCAGAGCCACTCAGCGCGAGCAAAAGCCCTAGTGTGAGAAATCGGTTTTGCATCTTTCTAAAAACGTCCTCCTATCAGAGAACTTTATCGATGTCTATGAATAAAATCAAGGCCGATGATCATGTTATTTCCACGGCGTTCATCTTGTAAACGAGGGAGCTGAGTAACGCTGAGCTGGAGATGGTCGAGACGACCTCTACCAATGCCAGTGCCTATGGCATAACGTGTTCCCCAGCCGGAGCGTCTGCTGGAGAGAAGTGCATTTTGATACTGATGTTGTGTGAGTCTGTGGGTCAGGCTGTAGTGCCCCAAGCCAATGCTGGCGACGAAGCGTCCTTGGGAATGGGTAAGGTGAAATCCACCTCCGACACTGAAAATGCTGCTAATTAGATGCGTGGATGCGGGTGGATCAAAGAGATGCGATCCCTCTACACCGAGCACATCAGCATAGAATCCTAGCTTCGTCTGTGAGAGGTTTTTATCTGCTGAACGTTGTAGGAGCATAGGCTCGTAGGTGGCTCCCCCACGAAATCCTGTTGCCATGCCACGCCAGTTGAGGGCACCGATATTGAGTGAGCCATGCTCAAAGAAAGAGTTTCGGCTTTGCTTGGCACGTGCTGGTTGAACGCTGAAACAAAGCAAGATGAGAGTTATGGTGAGAGAGAGTTTCATTTTTAGTAGCGTGTTCCAATCTCAAAAGAGTAGATCGTATTGCGTGCGCGTTGCTCCGTGGGAGGGGATGGCATACGAGTTGCGCTCGCTTGAAAAAGAAAGCGACGGTAGTTGACCCCGAGAGCGTAGCGGACTCCCCAGGCGTAGATTCCGCTGATAATCGGGTCGGGTTGGCTGTCTTCCACAGGATAGAAGTGTGTGATGAAGTAGCGTCCCAATCCCGCGCTGGCGTAGAGGCTTCCTATACGTTTTTCAAGCAGAATACCACCGCCTTGAAAGCCTACCGCACGCTGTGGTTCACGCATTAACTCGGATTGGGTGAGAATGAGGGAGCCTGGTGTATTGGCACCTGCATCGGCGAAGAAACCCAGGCTTGTTCGGCCTTTCCCCTTTGTCCAGAGCAGATCGTACGTCCCTGTTAGACGGCCGCCATTGAAACCGCCCCAGTTGCCCAGCCCGACGGTGATATTTCCACGGTCACGAAAGTGACGTCTTGAATTTCCCTCTTGGCCTTCTTCGGCAAAAGCGGGCACAGCACTGAGCCCAATCAAAAGCAACATTACACAATGGTTTCGCATTAATTTGTCCTTTGTTATTCCTGACTCATAATTCACGAAAAAGTTGCCTTTTATTTTTCTTTTTTCGAAAAAAACATGAACCTCCCTCGTGGTTCTGGCGTATCAAAAGACAATGCTTTCAAAACGCCTGATCCTAGGAATGAGCCTGACCCTTGCGTTGACGGGGCTTGGAGCTGCGCAGACTAAGCCGAAAACGAAATCGGCTTTGGGGAAGCCATCCGGACAGCAGCTTTTCGCGGCGCAGTGTGCTCCCTGCCATGGGCCAAAAGGTGAGGGCGGTGCGGGCTATCCCAAGCCGCTGACGGGAACGCAGACCACTCCGGAGCTGGCGAGTTTTCTGAATAAAACGATGCCACCAGGGGCGAAGCATATCGCGATTGCGGATGCGAGCCTCGTGGCGGCGTTTATGCAGGACGCGTTCTACTCCCCGATTGCCCAGGAGCGCAATCGCCCGGCACGCGTGAGCCTCTCGCGGCTCACGTCGCGGCAGTTCAAGAGCGCGGTGGCGGACTTGGTGGGCAGCTTTCGCGGCAGTGCAAGCGTTGGTGCAGAGCGGGGGCTGAAGGCGCAGTACTTCAAGGCCAAGCGCTTCGACAATAAGGAGCGCGTTCTGGAGCGTACCGATGCTCAAGTGGCGTTTGACTTTGGGACAACCGGGCCGGTTGCCGATCAGTTCGAGCCGCACCAGTTCTCCATTCGCTGGGAAGGGAGCTTGGTCGCACCTGATACGGGGGAGTACGAGCTGGTGGTCAAGAGCGATCATGCGGTGCAGCTTTGGGTGAACGACAATAAGAAATCTCTGATCGATGCCTGGATCAAGTCCGGGAAAGACACGGAGTTTCGCGCCCCGATCTTTCTTCTCGGAGGTCGCACCTACCCGATCCGGCTGGAGTTCTCCAAATCTACGGTCGGGGTGGACGATACCGATAAGAAGAAGGGAAAGCCTGCTCCACCTGCCTTTGTGACCCTTGCTTGGAAGCGCCCCAACCTCACGACAGAGCCGATTCCGACCCGCTGTCTAATCCCCACCAGCGTCCCCGAGACATTTCTGGTGAACACGCCCTTCCCACCCGAGGACCGGAGCATGGGCTACGAGCGCAGCAGCATGGTCTCCAAAGCCTGGGACGAAGCGGTGACCAATGCGGCCTTAGAGACGGCGCAGTTCGTGGCAAGCCGCAAGTGGGGAATGGACGAGAAAGCCTTTGCCCGGACATTTGTGGAGCGTGCCTTCCGCCGCAAGCTCACCGATCCTGAGCTAGAGCGCTATGTCACACGGCACTTCTCGCAAGCGCCCGACACCGAGACCGCCCTCAAGCGCGTGGTCTTGCTCACGCTTAAATCTCCGTATTTTCTCTACCGCGAGAATAACACGGCCTCCAAGCTGGCCCTGACGCTCTGGGACTCGCTGCCCAACGACGCACTCCTCAAGGCCGAGCTGGCGACTCCTGAGGCGATTCGAACGCAAGCCGAGAAGATGCTCGCCGACCCGCGTGCCTGGAGCAAGATGCGCGAGTTCTTGCTAACGTGGCTCAAAGTGGATCAGTACCCTGACCTGGCAAAAGACAAAAAACGCTTCCCGGAGTTCGACGAAGCCGCTGCCTCGGACCTGCGCACCTCGCTGGAGCTGTTTTTAGAGGACACCGCCTGGGGCGAAAAATCCGACTTCCGCGAGCTGCTCCTCAGCGATAAAGTGTACTTAAACGGGCGACTGGCCAAGGTCTACGGCGCCTCGCTGCCGTCAGATGCTCCGTTTCAGCCGGTGAGCCTGGATGGCAAGAGCCGCGCGGGGGTCTTGACTCAGCCCTACATGCTGGCGAGCCTGGCCTACTTCTCCACCAGCGACCCCATTCACCGTGGCGTGCTTATCACCCGCAACTTCCTAGGCCGCGTCCTCGCCCCCCCGCCGATCGCCGTCACGCCCACGCCCGCCGAGCTTCAGCCCAAGCTCACCACCCGCCAGCGCGTCACAATCCAGACTAGGCCCGCCGCGTGCGTCTCCTGCCACCAGATGATCAACCCGCTCGGCTTCCCGCTGGAGCGCTTCGATGCGATTGGGAAGCTGCGCGACAAAGAAAATGACCAACTGATTGACGCCACCGGCAGCTACCAGACGCGCAAGGGCACCGTGGCGAAGTTCAACGGCCCCCGCGAGCTGGCGCAGTTCCTGGCGAGCAGCGACGAAGTCCACGCCACGTTCGTCGAGCGGCTCTTTCAGTTCGTCACCAAGCAGCCCATCCGCGCCTACGGCCCGAAAACCTCGCTGGAGCTTCAGAAGCGTTTTGTGGAGAGTGGGTTCAATATCAAAAAACTCCTCGTAGAGATCGCCGTCGTCGCGTCGTCACCAATGGTGAACTCGGGTGTGGCATCGGGTGGCACGAGTCCGGGCGGATAAATCGGCCCGCTGTTGCGGCAAGACCCATGAATGGGCCTAGGTGATTTCATCGGGCTCCGTGCGCTCTAGGGTTTGCCAGAGATTGCGTTGGGTGTGGATGTGATCTTGTTCCTCAATGTAGCGAATGACTGTGGAGGTGTCGGAAGCGCGGAGCGAGATCACGCCATAGCCATCTTGCCAGCGCAGAGTGTGTGTGTCGTCGGTTTGGCGGTTGAGGGCGAAGGAACTGCCGCCCTTGACCTTGCCGATAAAATGTGCCAGGTCAATGGGAGGCAGGGAGATGAGTAGGTGCACATGGTCGGGCATGGTGTTGCACGCCAGAACATGTGCCCCAAATTTCTGTGCAATGGTCGTAATGCATGCAACGGCACGCTCGCGCCGCCCCTCTAGGGCAGGCAGCCGTCCCGCTGTCGTCCAGACCACATGGAAATACAGTCGATGAAAAATGTCTCGTTTCACACATTTAGAACGGTTGAACATGCCTGATTCTGATAAAAATCTGAAAAATAATTCAAACTTCCGGAGGCCCATTTATGGGTCTTGCCGCAACAGCGGGCCGATTTATCCGCCCGAATCGGGATGCATAACGCCGCCCGAATAGAGGTCATGAGGTAAAATAAAATACCATGCAAAATACACGACGAGACTTTCTGCGCGAACTGGGCCTGAGTGCCGCTGCGCTTCCGTTTCTGGCCAACCTGCCGTCGCTGGCGCACGCGCAGACGGTGGGCAAGCGCAAGCAGCGCCTCATCGTGCTGTTCTCGCCCGATGGCATTGTCCCGAGCACCTTCTGGCCCGATGAAGTCGGGGAGAACTTCACGCTAAAAGAGAGCCTCTCGCCGCTGGAGCCGTTCAAGAAAAACACGCTGATCCTCAACGGTGTCTGTGATCGGGTGCGCGGCGATGGCGACAGCCATATGCGTGGCATCGGGTGCTTGCTAACGGGTGTCGAGCTCTTTCCCGGCAATGTCCAGGGCGGCTCGGACACCCCGGCAGGCTGGTCGAGTGGTCTTTCGATAGACCAGGAGATTAAGAACTTCTTGCAAGCCAGCCCCGCCACGCGCACGCGCTTTGGCTCGCTGGAGCTAGGCGTCATGGTGCCCGAGCGCGCCGACACCTGGACCCGCATGAGCTACGCCGGGGCCAACAAGCCCATCTCGCCCATTGATGATCCCTACCAGCTCTTTGGGAAACTCTACGGACGGCTGAAAGACCAGCAGAGTCTGAGTAGTGTGCTAGATGACCTCAAGGCCGACCTCGCCACGCTTCGTAAGAGTGTCTCCGTGCAGGACCGGCAGATTCTCGAAGAACACACGGCGCTGGTGCGTGATCTGGAGAAAGAGCTGCAAGCCGCCGGTAAGGCCACGGATTTGGGGCACGCCGTCCCGCCGCTAGAGCCGGGCGTGCGCCGCGACAACGACAACATGCCTCAGCTCAGCAAGCTGCAAATTGACTTGCTGGTGCGCAGCTTCTCCGCTGACTTTGCCCGTGTCGCGACCTTCCAGTACACCAACTCGGTGGGGCAGGCACGCATGCGCTGGCTGGGGATTCAGGAAGGCCAGCACGATCTCTCTCACGAGCCAGATACAAACAAAGAGGCGCAAGAAAAGCTGACGAAGATCAATAAGTGGTACTGTGAGCAGCTTGCCTACTTAGCCAAGCGCCTCGCCGAGACCCCGGAGCCGGGGGGCACGGGTAGCCTCTTGGATAATACGCTGATCGTCTGGACCAACGAGCTGGGCAAGGGCAACTCGCACACGCTGGACAATATCCCATTTGTCTGTGTGGGGAACATGCCGGGTCTTACGATGGGCCGCTCGCATAAGTTCACCCGCGTTCCGCACAACCGCCTGCTTCTCTCACTTGCGCATGGCTTTGGTCATAAGATCACTAAGTTCGGCAACCCGGATTTCTGCGGCGACGGTCCGCTGAATCTAGCCTGACCTTGTTGCGTGTTGCCCCCTTCGGGCGATACAACGCTGGTCAGAATTGCAAAACGTCCTTATCTTAACCCGCGATGCCCCGGATCGTCCGCCACTGCAAGTGACGCATGCGCTGATGGCGGCAAGCCTGCATGTCTGTCCTCTGATATTTGAGGCAGATGACGACGAGTGGATTGGGGCGTTTCAAGGCGTACCGCCACAGCTCATTGTTGCGGATCTCTCGGACAGTAGTGAGCTTTTTCTTTTGCGCAGTGCCCGGAGCCGTCTGCTCTCGATCTGGGGCGAGGGCGTCCCCATCCCACCGATGCTAGCGCTGTTGACCCGTCGCCATCTGACATCGCCCGATCTGCGTGCCTTTGTGGACGACTTTCTGCTGCCGCCCTACGAGCCTGAGGAAGTGAAGGCGCGAGTGGCGCTGCTGTTTTTCCGCAAGCGCTCCGTCGAGGCAGGGGACATGCTCTATTTTGCGGGGATTCGCCTGAGTCTGGGAGCCGGTAAAGTCACCACCGCCGACGGCAAGCCCCTTGCCCTGACACCACGCGAGTATGATCTGCTACGCTTTCTTCTTACCCACCGTGGCCGCCGCTATCCCCGCGAGCAGATTCTCGCGATGGTCTGGGGCGTGGACTACGACGGCGGCGAGCGCACGGTAGATATCCATATCCGACGGCTCCGCGCCAAACTCCCCCCCGAGACCGCCGCCCTCCTAGAAACCCGGCGTGGCATGGGCTACGGCTTCAGAGTCGAGTAGCCCTCCTCCCCCTGCCCCTCCTCCCAATCCTGGGAGGAGAGGGAAAGAGGGGAGTCTCTTGACTACGGCCCCTCTACACAACTTTTCGCCTGTTTATACAATCTCCCCTCTCTCTGCCCTGTCTCCGCAGGGTTGGGAGGAGGGGCAGGGGGAGGAGGGTCACTACCGTAAGGCGGCGTTGAGGGCATCGTCGGCGTGGCGCAGGAAGACGAAAGTCAGCTCGGAGCGCACATCGCCGGGGAGATCGTCTAGGTCTTTTTCGTTCTCGTGGGGCAGAAGCACGATCCGAATACCGGAGCGATGGGCCGCTAGTACTTTTTCTTTGATCCCGCCGACCGGCAACACTTTCCCACGGAGCGTGATCTCACCGGTCATCGCCACATCACAGCGCACCGGTCGCCCGGAGATTGCGGAGGCCAGTGCGACGACCATGGTGACGCCTGCGGAGGGGCCATCTTTGGGAACCGCGCCTGCGGGGACATGGACATGGATGTCTTTTCCCTTATCGGCATCCTCCGCGATTCCCAGCGTGGTCAGCCGGGAGCGGACAAAAGTCCACGCCGTCTGTGCCGACTCGCGCATGACCTCACCAAGCTGGCCGGTGAGCGTGAGCTTGCCCTCGCCACGTGTCGGGAGCACCTCGATCGTGATCGTATCGCCGCCTGCCTCGGTGTAGACAAGGCCCGTCGCAGCTCCGATCTCATCGGCCTCCTCCATCTTGCCCCAGTCATAGCGTGGCATTCCGAGGAGTGTTTCGAGTGTCTCCGAGTCCACGGTCACTTTCGCCGTTTCATCCCCCGCGAGCTTGCGGGCTACTTTCCGACAGAGCGAGCCGATCTCCCGGTGCAGGTTGCGAACCCCTGCCTCACGGGTGTACTCTCGGATCAGGCGCAAGAGGGCCGTATCGTCGAGCTGGAATGTCTCGTCGGTGAGGCCATGGCTCTCTTGCTGGCGGGGCAGGAGATGGTTCTTGGCAATCGCCGCCTTCTCCGCCTCGATATAGCCCGAAAACGAGATCACCTCAAGCCGGTCACGGAGTGCGGGCGGGATCGTGTCCAGCAAGTTCGCGGTGGCGATAAAGAGCGCCTGCGAGAGATCAAAAGCCACTTCTAAGTAGTGATCCGAGAACTCTTTGTTCTGCTCGGGGTCAAGCGCCTCTAACAGTGCCGAGCTGGGATCGCCACGGAAGTCATTGCCGAGCTTGTCAATCTCATCCAGAACAATGACAGGGTTGCGGCTCCCCGACTGACGGATCGCCTGCAGGATTCGCCCCGGCATCGCCCCGACATAGGTACGGCGGTGCCCCCGAATCTCAGCCTCATCGCGGACACCCCCGAGTGAGAGCCGCGCAAACTTGCGGCCCAGCGCTCGTGCCACGGAGCGACCCAGGCTGGTCTTACCCACACCGGGAGGCCCGACAAAGCACAGAATCGGGGCTTTGAGCTTGTCCCCAGCCAGCTTGCGCACCGCCAAAAACTCTAAGATACGCTCTTTGACCTTGGGCAGCCCATGGTGATCCTCATCCAAGATGCGCTCGGCCTCAATAATGTCCAGCCGGTCTTCGGTGAGAGTGCTCCAGGGCATCGCTACCATCAGATCCAGATAGTTACGTAGCACGCCCGCCTCGGGGCTCACCAGAGGAGTTTTCTCGAAGCGCTCTAGTTCTTTAAAAGCACGGACTTCAATCTCCTCGGGCATCTTCGCCGCCAGGATCTTCTCCCGATACTCTAGGAACTCGCTGGTGCGCTCATCAGCCTCGCCCAGCTCGGACTGAATCGCCTTAAGCTGCTCTCGCAAGAAGAACTCGCGCTGGTGATCGCCCATCTCTTTTTCGACACGGGAGCGGATGTCTTTTTGAATCTCGACAATGGCGCTCTCTTCGTGGAGGGCTGTGGCAAGCTTGTCTAAACGCTCGGCGACATTGAGTGTCTCTAGCAAGCTTTGCTTCTGCTCGACCCGAAGCGCTAAGTAGGGGATAATCGTGTCAGCCAGCCGTCCGGGCTCGTCCACGGAGAGGACATTGACCAGCGCTTCGGGAGGGATTCCCTTGGCATCGGTGACGAGCTTCTCGAACTGGTTGGTGACCGTGCGGGCCAGTGCCTCGATCTCAGGCGTGGGCGGCTCCGGGGGCAGGGGGAGCGACTCGACTTCGATGCGCATGTACGGAGCGGTCTGTAAAAAGCGCTTGACACGGATGCGGGGTCCGGCTTCTAGTAAAACACGCACCATGCCGTCGGGGATGCGCGTGAACTGCATCACCTCAGCGACGATTCCCATTTCGTAGAGATCACTCGGGCGTGGCTCTTCGACTTGGACATCCTGCTGCGTGATAAGCGCCACCATGCGGGGGCGGCCTTCTTGGGCCACCTCGACGGCACGGACCGAGCACTCACGGCCCAGGGTGAGGGGGAAGATCATGCCAGGAAAGTAGACGCTATCGCGTATGGGAATCAGAGGAAGGGTGCCAGGAACGGCCTCCTCTTCCCAATCCGCGTCTAGTTCCTCTAGCGCTTCGAGGAACATGTCCGGGTCTTTGTTAAAGACATCATCGAGCAAATCAAGCCCCAACGGGGGCATCTCAGGGGTTTTCTTGGCCTTACGGGGCATGGGGCATTGTATCAAGCCCACCTGAGCTTGCCACGGGAAAAGTGCTAGAGGTTTGCAAATGATAGGAAACTCTCTTGCGTCGAGCCTATTTGTACGATAATTTCGTTAGTATGCAACGCCAGGCAGTTCTAGAAGAAGAGACGATCACAGCAGCTCCTGCACTTCAGCGGGAAAACCCGGCTCGCTCTGCGATCTCGTGGCTGGCAGGAGTCGCCTGCGGGACACTGGGTGCGGCTACGATGACGACACTGGCACGCCTTCAAAATCCAGAGATGGTGATTGGGCAGCAGAACGCATGGCTTCTCTACGCCCTACTCGGAGCGATCACGGGATTCTGTGCGGCTTCAGGGCGGCGGAAAGCGGCTCGCGTCGGACTAGGAATGAGCCTGGCGATCTTCTTAAGCCCGCTTCTACTGGAGCTGATGTGTGCCTTTTTGCGCCTACCACTCCCCGCGGCGGCACAGAGCCCTCTCGTGATCAATGCCTGCTTGCCCCTCGGTGCTTTTATTTTTCTCCAGAAGTGGCCGCCACGGCGTGCGGCTGTTTACGGAGGGCTGGCCTTCTTTATTCTGGATCTGGTCTACAATGTCCTGACCGTGGGAGCAGGCGCGGGGCTTTTGCTAGCTCTTTGGGTCTCGACGATCCATGGGGCGCTACTAGGCGGGCTTCTGGCCTTTTTGCGCCAGTGTGGCGAGGCCCTTCAGCCACGTCGGCGCTCTTGATTTTCAATTTTTAGAGCAGACGTTGAAACATTGGTGACTTCCGGGTAAACTGTACCGGTTTTCACAAACTCAAATTTTCGCTCAAGACATAAAGGTATACGATGGCAACAGGCAAGATCGTCCAGGTTCAGGGGCCCGTGGTGGACCTCGCATTTGAACCCGGTCAGCTCCCCGCGATCCTCAACGCGATTCGCATCCCAATCAAGGGTACCGACGATCTAATCGTCGAGGTGGCACAGCACCTGGGTAACGATGTGGTGCGTGCGGTGGCAATGGACTCCACCGATGGGCTCGTTCGCGGGCAAGAGGCAATTGACACAGAACAGGCCATCTCGGTACCTGTTGGTCCGGCAACTCTAGGCCGTGTTTTCAACCTTCTAGGACGCCCTATTGACGAGCGTGGCCCGGCAAATGCTACTGAGTACTGGCCGATTCACCGTAGCGCTCCCGCGTTTGAGGATCTGGCGACGGCTCCTGAGATTCTGGAGACGGGCATCAAAGTGGTGGACCTTCTCTGTCCCTACCTCAAGGGCGGCAAGATTGGCCTCTTTGGGGGAGCCGGGGTGGGCAAGACCGTGACGATGCAGGAGCTAATCCGAAACATCGCCGTTCAGCACTCGGGTGTATCGGTGTTTGCAGGCGTCGGCGAGCGCACTCGTGAAGGAAACGACCTCTGGCTGGAGATGTCCGAGGCTGAGTTCACCGATGCGAGTGGTAATAAGGCCCACGTGATTGACAAGACCGCGATGGTGTTTGGCCAGATGAACGAGCCACCCGGCGCTCGACTTCGCGTCGCGCTCTCTGGTCTGACCATGGCGGAGTACTTCCGCGACGTCGATGGCGCGGACGTGCTACTCTTCGTGGACAATATCTTCCGCTTCACGCAGGCCGGTTCCGAAGTGTCCGCGCTTCTGGGACGTATGCCTTCTGCTGTGGGCTATCAGCCTACCCTTGCCAGTGAGATGGGCGCTCTCCAGGAGCGTATTACTTCCACCCGCAAGGGCTCAGTAACATCCGTGCAGGCGATCTACGTTCCCGCTGACGACCTTACCGACCCGGCTCCGGCGACCGCGTTCTCGCACCTCGACGCGACCACGGTTCTGGAGCGCAACCTGGCGGCCCAGGGAATCTTCCCCGCCGTGGACCCGCTCTCCTCTACCAGCCGCGCGTTAACCCCCGCGATTGTGGGAACTGAGCACTACCGCGTCGCCCGTGGCGTGCAGTCTATCCTCCAGCGCTACAAAGAGCTTCAGGACATTATCGCCATTCTCGGAATTGACGAGCTCTCCGACGAGGACAAACTTATCGTCTCGCGTGCTCGCAAGATCCAGAAGTTCCTCTCCCAGCCCTTCTACGTGGGAGAAGCCTTCACCGGAATCGCCGGAAAATACGTCAGCCGCGAGGACTCTGTCCGCTCGTTTGATGCGATTCTCGCAGGCAAGCACGACGACCTGCCGGAGCAAGCCTTCTACATGGTGGGAACCATCGAAGAAGCCATTGCCAAGGCCGAAAAGCTGGCTGAAGC
>NZ_JANNYP010000698.1:0-1750 GCF_031410135.1 Armatimonas sp.
GTGACCATGAGTTCTGAGCGAGCCAACGCACTCGTGCCCTATGTGGGAAAAGAAGTGGTCTTCGGAGTCCGCCCCGAGCACCTCAACGATAAAGCACTCACCTCCGGGACAGCCACTAATGTCGTCCGAGCGCAGGTGGAAGTTATCGAGCAAATGGGCGCGACCTCGAATCTCTACATCAGCCTCGGCGGTCATGCGCTGGTCTCCGTCGTGGATGCTAGCACCAACGCCAAAGAAAACGCTCCACTGGACATCGTCATTGATGCCGACCACTGCCATGTCTTCGACAAAGACACCGAACAAGCGATTTTCTAGTCCGCTTTTCCTGGCACTCTTGCCCTGGCCCGCCGTCGCGGCGGGCCTTTTTGTCGGCCACTCGGCGCTTCTGGCGTTTGTCTTCTACGCGAGTGTGTGCTTATTTGGAATCTGGCGCTTAGAGGGCTTTGCGTGCTCGCTCAAGCCCAGGTGGCCCCTCAGGGTTCATCTCGGTGTCGCCCTCGTCAGCAACTTACTCCTCGTCGGCCTGTATCAGCTTTTGGGCAAGTGGCTCCTCCCCGCCGAGCTACTCAACGAGCGTCTCGCAGGCGTGGGTGTCACTGCAGCTAGCTTTGTGTGGCTCTTTCCGTACTTTCTGATCGGCAACCCGCTGATCGAGGAGCTTTTCTGGCGCGGCTGCCTACGGGCACGCGGCCCCCTCTATACCGCACTGCTCTTTGGCTCGTGGCATAGCCTGCCGATTTTTCTCATCGCCCCGCTCTGGGTGGCACCCCTCGGAGTGCTGGGCGTGATGGCAGTCGGCTTTACCCTCGACAAAGTTGTGGAGAAGACGCAAACCCTTGGGGATGCCATTCTTCTCCACGCACTTGCCGCCGACCTGCCGCTCCTAGTGATTCTCTGGATCGCCAGTCGTTAGGTTTTTAGGCCCCATGAAGTCCAGGTAGAGCCGCGCATTGGCATTGCCCGCCAGTGCACGAAGCGCCGCCAGCTCCTCCACGGCAAGCTGCTGGGGGGCCTATCGCTCTGTGCAGCATACCTGCTAAAATGCCTCTACGATGACACCTCTTCTTGCCGCCGTAATTGGTGCGCCTCTGGTGGGCTTTCTCGCCTGGCGTGTGCGAGCCCTCACACTCTCGGGAGCGATTGCAGCGGCGTGCGTGGGCTTCTGCCACCTTGCCTTTAGCGGCTGGCTCGGAGCAGCGGCACTGCTGACGTTTTTTGGAACCTCCACGGCGCTCTCCAAGCTGGGTAAGCGCAAGAAAGATGCACTCGGGTTTGAGAAATCCGGTCAGCGTGATGCCTGGCAGGTGCTCGCCAACGGGGGAATCGCGGCCCTCTGCGCCGTGCTTGGCTCTCCTGAGGCGATGCTGGGTGCACTGGCCGTTGCCAACGCCGACACGTGGGCGACGGAGATCGGCTCGCTCTTTGGAGGCAAGCCGCGCCGGATCACCAACCTTGCGCCCGCCGAACCGGGCGAATCCGGGGCGATCTCACTTCTGGGGACGCTGGCTGCGTTTGCTGGGGCAATGCTCCTGGGCGCATTCGGTGGAGTTGCTTGGCTGGCGATCACACTATCGGGATTTATCGGAGCACTGGCGGATTCGTTGCTGGGAGCCACCGTGCAGGCGCAGTGGTGGGATGAAAAAACCGGTAAGTGGAGTGAAATTCCACAGGGGAAGCTGGCCCGTGGGGTGAACTGGATGCGTAACGATGCCGTTAATATACTAGCAACCATTATCGGGGCTGTCACAGC
>NZ_JANNYP010000699.1:0-12063 GCF_031410135.1 Armatimonas sp.
TAGAGTCGGGGCCATCGTTTCGCTCCGTGACCCACTTGTAGAGAGTTGGAAAGCGGAGCTGGTAGAGCTGGCGTAGAGGAGAGCCCATGGTAAAGAGTCTTATGGGGGGAAGGTGGCTCAGCGCAGAGTGTTGCGAGGGACTTGTTGCTTTTAGATAGCGTAAAAGGTCAGCGGTGATAACGCTGCCCTGGCTATGAGCGACAATGACGATCTTGCTGTAGTCCTCCCGCGCCAGGTAGCGCAAGAGGGAGACATAGCGATTGAAGATGCGAGCACGAGGGGTTCGGTCAGCAGGGAGATCCCGCAGGTGGTTATCCACATCAATCGCCACTCCCACAATGGAGCCCAGAACCTGCGCCACGCGCTTGCCCTGAAAAAGAAAACCAAGAACCAGTAGTGCTCCCGTCGAGCCTATGACGATACTGGAGTTCAGTGCATCGTGCTGGTCTTTCGAGGTCACTCCCCCATTCGATATCAGGCTATCGCAGATATGCTGAGCGGGTGGTACTAGAACCTTCGTAATATAGAAGCTTGCTCCCCACTCCATTGCTGCGGCGATGAGAAGTAGAGCAAGTGCTCCCCAAAGGCACTTGTATCCCCAAGAGAGCCAGCGCCCCTGAGACTCCATACTCGCTTTACCAGAGCGGGGAGCGCTGCCTTCCGTCACGATCGAAGGTAGCAGCGCCAGCACTACGATAAGGGAAAAAACTCCCAGAACAATAACCGCAACGATTCCGAGCTCCGGTGGAGCGAAGATGTAGTCCGCCGCTCTTGCTATTTTTCTTAGTAATTCCAACTTTGGCAGTGAGTCTCTTTTTTCCACCATCAGCGATTGCAAGGTCTGCGACGTGAGGTTGAGGTGACAAGACAGAAAAATAAGCTTTGCCCCCAGTGCCAAGAGCGCGTTCCCTGCCCACATCGACAGCGCAAAGGGAATCACCGAGGTAATCAGCGCTGTTCCTCGTGCCTTTATTGCTGTTTTTCCCTTGATCGCCAGACAAACACCATTTACCAGAAGCAAGACTGCAACGATCATCAGCCCGACCAACCAGCCGTGGTAGCAGAATAGAGAGACGTGAAAAAGTACCCTTGCGGGAGCTTGCTCCAGCGTAATAGACGGGAGTGTCCCCTGAAAAACCAGCCATCCGAGCCCGAGGCACACCAGAGCCATGAGTGGCGGAGCCCACTTATCCCAGGACGTATTTTCATTGGTCTCTTCCCAATTTATCAACGACCGGAGCGAAGGGGCGTAGTCCTGAAGTTTTTTAGGCAGAACGATAAGAGATCCCGTGGAGATCAGTAGCCAGGCACCAAGAAGCCACTGGCCCCAGTAGCGCTGCCAAGACGCAAACTCGGGAGGAATACCCTCCCCCAACCATCTTGGCGTTTGTAGCCAGGGCTGGAAAAGTAGCACTCCCACCACAATTCCGAGCAGGCTTAAAAGGAGCGCCCACCTCGTGGTTCTCTTGATAAGGAGCAGGATAGCACACGCAAGTCCCGCAACTGCCGGGATCAGTGCCAGAAACACCCGCTGCGCCGTTGTCTCAAAAGCAAGCAGAATCTGCCCGATCAAGAGAAGAACGACCGGCAGAAACAACAAGGGCAGAACCCTACCCAAGAGCCATCCTAGTGTCGCATGAAGTGTGTAGATGCCTTCGAGAGACTTCCCAGCGTGAGCAAGAGTCAGTCGCCCTAACTCAGTCAGATGAAAGAGCAGGCTGTAGAAGCCCGTTAGAATGCGTGTGAGTTGATTGCCAATACTCGACAGATCACTCCAGTAGACTTCATAGACATCCACAGGGGTCTCGCCGCTTCCCTGCTCACGGTTTCCAAAGAGGCGCTTACCCGAAAACTTCGTGGTGCTGTAGATCCCGTCTTGTGAGGGTGGCTTGTAGCCCTTCAAGAGCTTCCTTGTGAACTTTAAGTCCTCCGAAGCGTTTTCAGGATCACTGAGGTCGCTGTTCTCCGGCTGAGCGGCGATCTGAAATGTCTCTTCCGTCCAGCCACTATAGCGCTTGCGCTGGGGCCTCTCTGCCACGGTGTCTTGCTTCGGAAAGTCATTCTGCTCTCTACCCTCGAAATCACGAAACGTGAGTCCCTGTAAGAGCTTTGTCACCATGCGCGGGTTATGGGCAGGGGTCTGTGAAGCAACACCGTGAATAACAACAACGGCAACTTTCGCAACTTTATCTTTTTGCTCTTCCATGCTAGATCCTATCCTCAAGACGTTGACAAACCGTGGGCACTTTGTGTAAGTACGATATAGTGCCTGAAGAACGTAGATAACACAATGCCCCAATGTTTTTTTATTGAACCCACTGTGGGAGAGCTACAGTACCTCCCCGACGACAAGACCCACCATGTGGTCAATGTCCTGAAAATGCACCGCAATGAGACGGTTCGCCTTCACGATGGCCAGGGGCGCTGGGCGCTCGCGACGCTGGAGATTCTGGGAAAGCGCAAAGTATCCGCGCGGCTCACCAGCGCCTGGGAGCCCGTGAACACCGAGCCCGAGCGACGCGTGACGGTCTTTCAGGCCTTTCCTAAGACCGGCGATAAAGTCGAGCAGGTCTTGCAGCACGGCACGGAGCTGGGCGCGGTGGGCTTTGTGCTCTTTCCCAGCGAGCGCGCCCAGGCCCGCATGGAAGACCGCGACCGGATCACCCGCAAGGTGGAGCGCTGGGAAGAGCTGATTCGCAACGCCGCAGAGCAGTCCGGGCGCGGCATCCTCCCCTCAATAACCTACGTCCGCAGCTTCGAAGAGGCCCTCACTCTCGCCAAGGGTGCCCTCGTTCTCCTCGACGAAGATGCTGCCAATCCCCCGTTATCGGGGACAGGAGGGCAAGATCTTGGCATTTTTGTCGGCTCCGAAAGTGGCTTTACGGCACTGGAAAAGAAGGCAATTCTCGGTGCAGGCGCGACAGCGGCCAGCCTCGGGCCACGCACCCTCCGCACCGAGACCGCCGCCCTCGCCGCCCTCGCAAAGCTTCTCTAAGCTCCCCTTGCCTTTAGGTGAGGGGCTGGGGGAGAGGTGCTATTCTGGTAGGAATGTGGGGAAGACCACGCCCTCGGGCTCTTGCCAGGCTCCGCGTATCTGGGCGACATGCAGCTCGCAGTTGCGGGCTCCCCAGCGGTAGACCGTTTGGATGAGCTTCTCACAGTGCGCGGGAACCAGAAAAACGGGGTTGGCGGGGTGTTTGCGGCGCTCCGCAGCCAGCAGTGCGGCAGCGATCTCCTCGGTTTTGGCAAAGCCAGGGCCGAGTAAGTTGCTAGCGGGGTATGCCACGGCAAAGAGAAAGCCCCCGATCACGCCGCTCTCTTGCCAGACAGAGCCGCTCCAGATTCCCAGCGCGTTTTTACAAAAATAAGCGTAGTCGTGCTCGCGGTCTATACCCGACTTCGTTTTTTCGAGAGCGACTAAGGTGGGAATATCGGCGGCAGTGACGGGGCGGATGCGGGGATCGGGAGCAGGCAAGCGCGAGGTATCGGCGAGCAGCATGTCTTGAAAGAGCATCCGGGGCACGAAACCCGCGCGGGTGTAGAGCGAGTACGAGTCCAAGTTCATCGCCGAGGAGACCAGGCGCAAGGGCTTCTTCTCGCTCTCCGCAATCCCGATGACCTCATCCAGCATCCGGCGGGCGATACCGTGGCCAAAGTAGTCCGGGTGGGTATTGACAATGCCCACCGAGATATGTGTGGGGCGTGGGTGATAGAAGCATGAGCCCACGAGCTTGCCTGTCGGGATCTCTTCCATCACGATGCAGCAGCCAGGGTCAAGCCCTTCGTAGACCTGGCAGAAGACTTCACAGTCCTGGAGATTGCCAGTAAAGATCGCGGGCTTGCCACTAGCCTGGTACCAGGCATTGGTAGACAGTGCGATAAGCTGCGCCTCAGCGGCCCATTCGCTCGGCTGGAGGCGGCGCAGTGTGATCGTTTCCATAGTCACAGATTCTCCCTTGGGCACAAAATGCCCTCCATAGCACACCCTCAACAACCCATAATAGAGTTCTGATGAGGAACGCTTCGCCCAAACAAAAATTTCAAGGACGCCCCTTTTTGGCGAGCCTCCTGCTTCCCATTGGCCTACTTTTCCCGGTACTCGCCACGATTTTTGTGGCGCTTCAGGCGGGCACCCCTCTGCCAATGGGACTCTGGTTGGCACAACGGGGCACCCCCTGGCTCTGGATGGTGGATGTCCTTCCTCTCCTGATGGGGCTACTGGGCCGCTTCCTCGCCACGCCTTCAACCGTTACCAATCGCTACGGGGCCCTCTTGCTGACGGTACTTGTGCTCATCTGCCTCTTTCCCTCGGGAATGATGCTCTTTGCCTGGCAAGAGGCACGAGGCAGTGTCCAAGCACTCCGTACCACACGATTGGCAGGCACGCTTCAGACCATGGCGTTGCGCTCCTATATTCAACTCAGCCAGAAACCAGGAAGCGACCTACGCAAAGACCTTGCACGGATGAGCCAGATCCGTAAAGAGATTAAGCAAAGCGCTCCGCTCGCAGTTCAGACCATGGAGCCGGCTTGGCAAGCGTTCTACCAGGAGACCGTAAAACCGGGCAAGCTCAGCCTATCCACTTCGCTACGAATGCGCGAGGCGGCGGAGAAGCTTACCCACACCCTCGAAGAAGATGCCCGTGCCAGTGGCAGTGGAACGGCGGATGTTCTCTTGGTGGGAGTCCTGGGAACCCTGATCTCTCTGGGCCTAATCCTCCAGTTCTTTAGCCAGCTCCGTCAGCTGGAGCAGCAGCTCCAGGCCACCCATAAGCAGCATACTGTTACCAGCAAGCAGCTCGAAGCCGTTAATGCCCAGCTTGAGGAGGCTAATCGGCGGCTGGAGAGTGCCAACTCCCAGCTTGAGCAAACCACAACCCGTGACGCACTGACGGGCCTTAATAATCGCCGTACCCTGGATGAGCGATTTAATATCGAGTGGAGCCGCGCACTGCGCTACAACGAGCCCTTCGCCGTTCTTCTGATGGATTTAGACTACTTCAAGGCTTACAACGATAGCTTTGGGTCTCAGGCAGGCGATGCCGTTCTCCAGACGATTGGGACACTTCTCCAGCACAGTATCCGTATCTCTGACTTTGCCTCACGATACGGCGGTGAGGAGTTTCTTGTTCTCCTGCCCCACACAGGCGAAGAGGAGGCCACACGCCTCGCCGAGCGTATCCGTGCGGCGATTCAGGCAGCTCCCTGGAAGCACCGTGGTGTCACCATCAGCATTGGTGTTGCCGAGCGCACCAGTAACATGACCAAGACCGCAGAGCTTGTCGATGCCGCCGATGTGGCACTCTACCAGGCCAAAAAGACCCGCAACCGCGTCTGCCGTAGCCTCATTGTCTCTTCGGAAAACCACAAAAAAGCCGCCTGAGCCAACCCGAGTAATTCTTTGACAATACCTTGTATAATCATCCCATACCGTAAGGAGCTTTTTGGCTATGGGACTAATAGAACGACGAAAAATCAAGGAACTACAGGAGACGACCCTCCCGGAGCGTGTCCAAGAAATTGAGGATATCTGCGGCAAAGCAGTTCCCTATGAGGTGGACTGGGAAAGCCTGGCAGAGGATCTAGAGGGACTGAACTTTCTGGACAATCTCTCCTGCCACCGGCTGAACATGGCACTGAGGACGATCTGCCTGGATGAAATGGGCAAAGAAGCCGTGCGCGAGGGGCTGACACTCATCAAACTCAAAAATGTCAAGGACAAGTCTAAGATGCAGATGACCTTTGAAGGCGGCATTTTAGAGATGCACTGTGCCTACGCCCTCCAAACCGACGGTATGTTCCGCGACAGCGATATCTGCACCTTGCTCTTGGCGAAGTTATAGCCGAAGCCAGGCAGGGTAGCCTGGCTCTTTTACAACTTCACGGTAAACGTGTGGGTGCCCGAGCTGAGGTTCTCGTTCTTACCGGGAAGCTCTAGCCTTGCAGTAGTGTTAGCGGGAATGGTCACCGTGACTGTCGCGCTGCCGCCGCTTTTCTTCCAGCTTGCGGAGACTTTGCCTCGGATGGAGTCGTAGCTGGCGCTGGCGTGGTTGAGCACGGTGTTGAAGCGGGGCTTGATAGTCAGCTTCTTCCAGCCGGGACCATCGGTGTCGATTCCGACCAAGCCCGTGGTGAGCCACTCACTGACGCAGCCAAGCCAGTAGTGGTTAAAGCTGTTCATCCCCGGACTCTGGAAGCCTTTCTCGGGGGTCCAGCCGTCCCAGCGCTCCCACATCGTGGTCGAGCCGAGCTTGACCTGGTAGAGCCACGACGGGTAGTCGTCGTTGAGGACGAGCTGGTTGGCCAGATCGGTGCGCCCCACGCCATCCAGTGCAAAGAGCAGAACGGGTGTGCCAATAAAGCCTGTGGCGAGGTGGTTCTTCTTAGCCGCCAGCAAGCCTTCCAGCTGCTTCTGCGCCCCTGCTCGCTTCTCTTTCGGAAGTAAATCCCAGCCCAGCGCGAGAGCATAGAATGTCTGGGAGGCTTTCCCATTGTCGGTGACCTCGCCGTTTGGCCCGACGAACTTGGCGTTGAAAGCCGTCTTCACTTTCTCGGCGAGAGCGCGGTAGCTCTTTGCCTCATCGGGCTTGCCGATGGCATCTGCCATAGTCGCCATGAGCTTGGCACAGTAGAAATAATACGCCGTGCCGTGAATCGCCGATTTTTGTGGCTCGTCTAGGAGCAGCCAGTCACCGTAGGCACCCACTTGGCGGATGCCGTCGGGGGCGACTTTGTTGAGGTGCTCCATGAAGCGCGTCAGCCCGGCCCAGTGTGTGCGAATGACCTGCGTGTCCTGGTACATCTCGTACATGCGGTAGGTGATGACCACACCCGAGTCTTCCCACGCCGCGTTGCCACGACCAACCATCGAGAGATAGGGCGCGACATCGGGGAGCGCCCCATCAGCCCCTTGGCCGTCCTCGATCAGGTCCACCAGCCACTTGGTAAAAAACGATGCCGTGTCCCGGTTGAGCATCGCGGTTTTCGCAAAGACCTGCGCGTCGCCCGTCCAGCCCGCACGCTCGTCGCGCTGGGGGCAGTCCGTGGGCACGTCCAGCGCGTTGCCCCGGAAGCCCCAGTCAATATTCTCCGTGAGCTTGTTGAGCAGCTTGTTGTCCGAGTCAAACGTGAGCGTGTCGGCCATCGTCGAGTGCACCGCAACTCCGACCACGTCTTTTGCGGCAGGCGCAGTATCCAGACCCGTAATCTCGACATACTGGAAGCCATGGAACGTGAACTTGGGCTCCAGTGTCTGCGTGCCGCCCTTTAGAATATAGGTATCCGTGGCCTTTGCGGCGCGCAAGTTCGTAAAGTAGGCCGTGCCATCGGGATTCAGGCGCTCAGCGTGGCGTACGGTGACGATCTGCCCCGGCTTGCCCGTGACCGTGAGCTTGGCCCAGCCGGTGAGATTCTGCCCAAGATTGTAGACATAGACGCCTGGCTTGGTCATCGTGCGAGCGATAGCGGGAATCCGTGCGGCAGGCCGAATCGGCTCACCAGGGTGCGCCTCGACGGCAATCGGGAGATTGGTCAGTGTCTGCACCGGCTTCCAGTCGGTCGCCGCCTTGCGCGTGTCCACTTCCTCGCCCATCAGCATGTCCGAGGTGAGAATCTGTCCGTAGGCCCACTGCCAGTCCTGCCCTGTGCCGACCGTGGCCGTCGTGCCATCCGCATACTCGATATTGAGCTGGAGCTTGAAGCGCGGATCGCCGTCGTAGTAGCGCCGCCGCCCGGTGAAGGCCAGGTAGCTCGCGTACCAACCGTCGCCCAGCTGAGCCTGGAGCTCATTGGCTCCTACCGTGAGCTGCTTGGTCACGTCGTAGGTCAGGTAGTGAACGCGCTTCTTGTACTCCGTCCAGCCCGGCGAGAACACATCGTCGCTGACCGGCTTGCCATTGAGCCCCAGCTCATAGACCCCCAGCGCCGTGGCATAGAGCAGTGCTCTCTTGACGGGCTTCTCTACCCGAAACGTGTTGCGGAAGTGCGGCGGTGGGGTCATCGCGTTATTCCCACTCCCCCCCGGCTCCGCCTTGCCCCAGGGCGCCATCCCTGCGGGACCTAGAATCTTTACCGGTTCCCAGGCACGCCGAGCGACGCTGCCTTCCCAGCTCTTGCCTGTCGGGTACTCTTTCCCATTGACGACCAGCTTGGCAATCAGCCCTGCCGGGTTGGGCGTATCCCCCTCGTTGGTGACCGTCACGACCACGGTATTGCCCCCCACCACCAGCAAATCTTTCAGATCGTAGGTGTTGTAGACTTTCCAGTCGCTCCCCTTGGCCGTGGCGAGGTTCTTTCCATTGACTGCCACCGCGTAGCTATTGTCCGCCGTCAGTGCGATCCGGGCGCTGGCTCCAGCAGGCGCCTCGAACGGAACACGGAAGCTACGCTTGCCTGCAGGGGGTGTCTCGGGATCACTGGCCAGCCAGATCCAGCTCGCACCCTCCAGCGTAATGGGTGGCAGCGCACTGGCCACTTTGGGGAGCGCGGCCTGAATCCACTGCGCCTTCCAATCATTTGCCCCGAGGCCCTTGGTCCAGTGTGCTAGGCTACTGACACTTGCCTTGCCCTTTGCGTCCCAGACCTTTACCTGCCAGAATGCCTGCTGCCCACTCTCCAGCGCTTGGCCACCGTAGGGAATCTGGATCGTCTCGTCCGAGAGCACTTTCCCCGTGTCCCACAAGTCTGCCTTTCCGGGAGCCGTGCCCACCATGATCTGATAGGCCGTCTGCTTCTGGCCTTTCTCGCGGCTCTCCACGATCCATGAGAGACGCGGCTTGGCGAGATCAATGGCCAAGGGGTTGGTCTTGTACTCACAGCGCAAGCGGCTCACTGTAAGCACGGCATTGGCGGGGGCGACGAGCGACGCAAGAGTTGCAACGGCAAAAAGGGTGTGACGAGTCATGGGGGAATTATACCTTGCCGCCCCGTGAACGGGGCGTCTGGTGGCGCAAGCGCCGCAAAGCCCGTGCCGGGCTACAATCCCTGGTGGCCCCAGCCCAAAGTCTTTTAATAGAGGCTCGGTAATCAGCCCAAGGCCCTGTGTTCGCCCTGGCAAGGTTCCCACCATCGCCAGTGCTGCCACCCACAAGACAATCCAGCCGTAAAAGAAACGCCGCATGGAGAGATTATCCCCCTCTCCCGTTATCGGGAGGGGGTGGCGCGAAGCGCCGGGGGAGGGCATAATTCTCGTATGGAAGCAACGTGGCAGATCGGGGCGTTTGTGCGCCCTTGGGGTAAGTTTTCGTTCAATGAGGCGCTAGCGGGAGTCGCCGCGGCGGGCTACTCGGTGGTCGGGCTGCTGGGTGGGGTGGCGGATGTTTCGCTGGCCCTCGATGGCATGGACACAGCGGCGATCCGTGCGCGGCTGGCGGCGCATGGGCTGACGGCGAACCTGGCGTGTCTGCACGTGGATCACAGCGCCACGGAAGACGAAGCGTTTGCGAGTCTTGCCCGGCAGGTGGAGAGCGCGAAGGCGCTGGGCGTACGGTATTTAATGACCTTTGGCGCTGACCACGAGCCACAGTTCGCCCGCTGGTACGCCGCCACCCGCTTTGCGGCAACGTGCGCCGAGCCACACGGGATTCAGGTGGTCTTCAAGCCCCACGGCGGGTGCACGGCCTCCGCAGACGAGATCGAACACTGCTTCGATCAGATCGCGCATCCCAATGTCAGCCTCTGGTACGATGCGGGAAATATCATCCACTACACAGGCAAAGACCCCGTGACCGAGGCGCAGCGGGTGGCCTCGCGCACGAGCGGGTTCTGCGCCAAGGACTGTGCTGTGCCACGCGGCGACGTGATGCTGGAATTTGGTGAGGGCATCGTAGACTTTGAAAGCGTTTTTGAAGTGCTTGCCGCAGAGGGCTTCACGGGGCCGGTGATGGTGGAGTGCTGCCAGACAGGGACGCTCGCCGAGATGACAGCCAGCGCTCAGCGCAACCGAGAGTTTCTGGAGGCACTCCGCGCGTGACGATCACTAAAGTCACGGTGCGGGATGCCCGCTTCCCCCTCGCCGACGGTGCGGGGACAGACTCGCTCCATACCAACCCGGTCTATAGCTACGCCACGGCACTACTCCATACGGATAGGGGCATAACGGGCACGGGGCTGGCCTTTACTCTTGGTGGCGGCAATGAGCTGGTCTGCCAGGCGATCCAGCTGCTTGCGGAGCCGCTGGTTGGGCTGGAGGTTGAGGAGTTGATGGCCCAGCTGGGGACACTCCAGCGCCGCCTCGCCGATCACCCACAGCTGCGCTGGCTCGGGCCGCATAAGGGAGTGGTGCAGCTTGCCCTGGCAGCGCTCAACAACGCCTGTTGGGACCTCTGGGCCAAGTCGCGCGGTGTCCCGCTCTGGAAGCTACTTCTCGACCTCGCGCCTGAGGCACTCTTGGCGACGTTGGATCTCAGCTACCTAGACGATGCGCTCACAAAAGAGCAAGCTCTGGAGTTTTTGCGCCAGCCGCACACGCAGATCCACTTCCTAACCGACGGCTACCCCGGCTACGATACGTCGGCGGGCTGGCTGGGCTACGACGATACCCAGCTCGCAGAGAACATCAAAAAAAGCCTTGGGGCGGGCTTCACCGCGCTCAAGCTGAAAGTGGGCTCCGACGATTTTGCACGCGATCTACGCCGCGCAACCCTAGTACGCAATGCCATCGGGGACGCGGCGAGCCTGATGTGTGATGCCAACCAAAAATGGAGTCTGCCCGAGGCGGAGGTGGCGTGCAAGGCGCTTGCCTCACTCAGTCCCCTCTGGATTGAGGAGCCCACCCACCCCGATGATCTTCTGGCGCACCAGCGACTCAACCGAGAGATTGTCCCTGGTCGCATCGCCTCCGGGGAGCACTTTCCCAATCGGATTGTCTTCAAAAACTACCTCCAGGCCGACGCGCTTGCCTATGTCCAAGCCGATGCGGTGCGCCTCGCCGGTGTCAGTGAGTTTCTGGCGGTGAGCCTGCTCGCCAAGAAATTCGGCAAGCCTATCGTCCCGCATGTCGGGGATATGGGGCAGCTCCACCAGCACTTGGTGCTCTTCAACGCGATTGTGCTGGGCCAAGAGCCCGTCTTTCTGGAGCATATTCCGCACCTGAAGCCCCACTTTGTCCACCCGGCACAAGTGGAAAATGGGGTCTATAAAGTCCCACAAGAGCCCGGTGCAAGCTGCGATCTAAGCTAGGATTTCTCTGCCATGCGCTCTGTCTCGCTCTTTCTTGGTCATCTGTGGTCGCTGCCTAACACCCTGATCGGGCTGTTTTTTGGGCTGGGTGGGAGCGTCACTTGGGATAGAGAGAACCGAGTCGTGGTGGTTGACGGTGGCTGGATTGCGGAGACATTTGGGCGGCGCTATTTTTCCGGCATGTGTATCGGCGATGTGGTGATCTGTTCACAGAAACTCTCCGATAATATCTACCGCCATGAGCTCGTGCATGCAACGCAGGGCCGGATTCTGGGGCCACTGTATCTCCCACTGACTCTGCTAGGCTATGCCTGGGGCTATCTTATCTTCCCTCAAAACGGCCACGATGCCAGTCCCCTAGAAACTTGGGCAGACAGAGCATCGGGCAATGCAGAAAGTAATGCCTACTTGCGCCACCAGAGAGTCTCAGGCAAAATAGGAAAACCCTAGGAGGGCGGAAAAAATGGTAGCCTGCCGACACTGTGGTACTGCAAATCAAACGGAAAAAGTGGTCTGTGTTAAGTGTAAACGAGAGTTAATTGATCCCGCAATGGCGGGGAAGATCGCCTGTGTCAACCATGCCAACAAAGAGGCCACGGCAAACTGCGGCCAGTGTGCCTCCCTGCTGTGTGAGCGCTGTGCCCACGCACTCGGTGAGCAGATATTCTGTGAGGGCTGTGCGCCGGAGGGGGCAATCTCTCCCGAGCACGACCAAGACTACGAGGTCATTCCCGTCCTCCATGTCGAACAGCAGGCCATCGAGCACGCGCCACTGGCCCCCCGGTTCGGAGCGATGCTGGTGGATATTGCTCTGTTTCTGGCTCTCGCGGGAGTGCTCGCAGTGATTCTGGCGATGTTTACGGGCGGCACCCTGCGTCCAGAAAGC
>NZ_JANNYP010000700.1:0-3034 GCF_031410135.1 Armatimonas sp.
GGCGTGGGCGACGTGGCTCCCACGCTCACGAACAAGAACTCCCCCTCCGTGCCACGGCTCCCGAACTGGGGCGTCTGGCGGAAGCGACCATTGGTCTTGGCAAGGATCAGATCAGGCACACTTGTTTTGAGCTGAGCCCCAAGAAGGCTCACGGGAACGATTTCCTCGCTCGCCGCCGCTTGACGCAACACTTCCAAAAGCTTATGTGTGAACGCAGAGTTGCGCAGGCCAGGAAGGATCAGTGCCTCTTCACCCTTGCCACCCGCAGCAATCGCCTGGAGCGCAGGAACCGCAAGAAACCCACGAAGCGTCGCCGCGCTCGGCTTAGGGAAGTTCTTCCCTTGCACAATCAAGCCACCAAAGCACGCATCCGCCAGCAAGAGCCGATGCCGCGCCGGGGAGCTTTCCAGATAGCGCCAAAGCCCATCCATCGGGAGGCAGTCACGAAGATACGGAACCGGGTCGCTTGTGTCCTTCAGGTCAAGCTCTGCATCGGCGGGAATCAGAAAGCCCGTGTCACCCCCGTCTTGAGTCTTGATGGTCTGACCATGGCACGAAAAATACACCAGAACGCGGTCCGTGGCCTGCACTCGCTTGCGATCTGCCAAGCTAGAGAGTGCCTTCTCGATCCCCTTGCGCGAGGCTTGGCTATCCAGCAGCACGGTCACGTTCTCCGCTAGAAACCCATAGGATTCGACGAGGAGCGCCTTCAGATCGGTCACATCCGCCTCAGCAGTCTTGATCTGAAGCTCGCTAGGAAACTGCTGGTAGGTAATTCCAATCAGCACCGCGTACGAGTTGGTGTAGACGGTTGCACCAGCCAGCTCTCCTGAGCGCGGCACCACGGCAAGCGACTTGCCCTGCTGCGGCAGTGCAAAGGCTTCAAGCGGAAAGGCAAGGGCAGTCAGGCTGGAGACGAGAAGAGTGCGCCGGTTCATGAGAGCATTATAACGCAAGACAATATCGCCGTGTGACACCGCATCTGCCGCCCCGTGTCCCCGCCCCGTGAACGGGGCGTCTGGATAGCCTGCGCCTGTGAAGCCCGTGCCGGGCTGGGGAGTGGGCTGATTATGGGTAAGGGAAATGGGTTCGGCGCGGTATACTTTTGTGTGCCCAAACCCTTTGATGCCTCCACCAAGTTCTTGGTAGAGCTGCGCCCCGAAGACTGGATTGCCTTTCTAGAGCTACCAACAGGCAAGATCAGCCTACTGGAAGCAGATGTCTCGACGGTGACAGCGGCAGGCGACAAAATAGTGCAGGTGAGTGCGGCGCAGGGAACCTACGGAGTGCACTTCGAGTTTCAAGCGGGGCCAGATACCGAGTTTGTACCGCGCTTGTGGCAGTACAATGTGCTCTACACTAGCAAGTTCAAGTTGCCAATACGAAGTGTTGCGTTTCTGCTACGCCCCTTCGACGGGCACCGAGCCATCACGGGACGCTACGTCCAAACAGACACCGAGGGAGAGCTGATCCATGACTTCCGCCACCAGGTGCTTCGGGTCTGGCAGATGCCCCCGGAGACGTTTCTGACAGGCGGACTGGCACTCTTGCCACTAGCCGCCGTGGCCCAAGTCTCCAAGCGCGCGGTGGCAGGCATTGTCCGCGAGATTGACCAGCGCCTGGAGCGTGAGGCCAGGCCCAGCGATAGTGAGCTGCTCCGAACCGCAACCTTTGTTTTGTTGGGACTGAAATACGATAAAATCTTTGTGGAGAAAATCATGAGCCGAAACGTACTGGAACTGTCCTCAACCTACCAAGCCCTTTTGCAAGAAGGTAGGCAAGAAGGACTGCAAGAAGGCAAAAAAGAGGGCAACCTCGAAGAAGCCCGCGAGATGCTCCTGCGCTTCGGGCGGCGGCGCTTGGGCGAGGCCGACGAGGCCACGAAGGCGTTTCTGGAGAGCATCACGTCGGTGGAGACGCTGGAGAGCTTCGCAGATCGCCTCTGGGACATCGAAACCTGGGCGGAGCTACAGCGGCCACAGTAACCCCCTATTCTTACTGATCGAAGTCGCTCATCGGGAGCGTGTCTTCCACGGCGGGAGGCGGGACGCCGTGCTGGCTACAGGCCGCCAAGGCGATTCGGATGACGTCGTTGTGCACCCCAATTCCGAACGCGTCAGGGTCGTCGTAGGTTTCCAGATACCTGGTGCGGGAGCTGTCGAGAGCGTGTAGGGCAGCGGGAAGGAACGCAGCGGGTGACCCGTCCGGGATCTGCGACAGATACCCCTCCATCAGGCTCGCCGCACGTGCCAGGTGATCGCCCACATTGCACCGGGCGGCTCTATCCCAGTAGTAGTCGGGCTGGGCGCGGCGCTTGGCAGCAGAGACGTAGAGCTCGTCGAGGGCATCAGCCAGCTCCCCAAAGATCGCCCCCGCCTCGACCAGCTCCGGTCGCCGCGTCGCTCTCTGCACGGGCTCTCTCTGCTCCACCGGCTCTGTTTTCACCTTTCTCCAAGGCCACCAAGACATCCGCATCCTCCGTTCCCCTTCACCACCCCTCTCCCCGCTCGACTGCTCGCGACCCTCTCCAACTTCGTGAAGAGGGTTGTGGTGCGCTTACCGCATGCCACAAATCCCTCTTCGCAACGAGGCACGAGCGATCAGCCGGAGAGGTAAACCGACTACAGTCTCGGATAGACGAGGCGAAAGCCAATGGTGTGGCCTGCGACGAGAGGAGAGAAGTTGATCAAGGTCGTGCAGCGGAAGTAGACTGCGTCGGAGTCTCTCCAGGAGCCGCCCTTTTGGAATTTAAGAGAGCTGTCCGGACCGTCGTTACACCAATGCCATACATTACCAGACATATCTGACAGGCCATGGCTATTGGTGAAGATACGATTGGAGCGCTTAACAGGAGCCGTCTTGCCAGCATCACCATCATCCTTGATACTACACCATAACTCATGGTTCGCTCATTTTTTGAGGGGTTTAGCAAATTTGAGGTAACCTCGTTTCATGACCGAAACGCTCACTCTTATCACGGAACGGGTAGATGACATCCCCGTATTATTCGAGCAGATGCAGAAATTGGAGATGG
>NZ_JANNYP010000701.1:0-4366 GCF_031410135.1 Armatimonas sp.
GAATGGTAAGGATCGTGGAGAGAGCGAAGCGGCGCGTGAGGTCTTTGACCTCCGCCGCGTGGGCCTTCTCCTCCGCCTCCAGCGCAGCTTCGGGTCTCTGAAGCAGGGACGCACCAAAGCCTGTGTCTTGAACCACAGAGATGAGGGTGGGTAGCGAGGATTCCAGAGAGTTAAAACTCACGCGTGCCCGGTGGGTAGCGTAGTTGACCTGTGCCTCCTGCACCCCTTCCGCTCGCGAGAGCTGCTTCTCAATACGCCGAGCACAGGCCGCACAAGACATTCCCTGGATGGCGAGATCTACCGTCGTCTCGGAGACAAGTTCTCCTTTTAAGGGGCTTTGAATGGCAGTCATGGCAATTGAGCTTTTTAGAGGAGCCTTCTTAGCAGGATTGTGCAGAGAATCCTGCTTTTTCTACAGCAGCCTTGATAACATCCGCAGACGTGGCCTCATCATGACTCACGGTAACACGTTTGGCATCTACATCTACTTGGACATCGCTGACTCCCGCGACTGTCCCTACAGACTTCTTGATTGCACTAGCACAGCCCTGACACTCGATCTCCAGGGCGATAAAAGTAGTCGTCTTCATTTTTGTTTTTCTTTCTTTACTTAAGAAACCGGCCAAGAACCGTTTTGACTTCCTCGACAAGCTGCTCCTGAGTCATGGGCTTGGCGCACTCGTGCTCGCTCTCGGTACCATGACCAACAACGCAGGAGCTGACATGCTCGGTGAGTAGCTCTACACCGACACTATCGAGAGCGGAGCGTACAGCGGCGATCTGGGTAAGGATGTCCACGCAGTAGCGCTCCTCATCAACCATGCGCTGAATGCCCGCTACCTGTCCCGCGATTCGTTTGAGGCGAGTCGTGAGCTTCTTGCGGGAGTCGGCTCGATCAGTCATGCCTTCTAGTATACCCCTATAGGGTATACTAGGCAAGAGCTGGGGTATACTGTAGGACAATCTAATGTTTCGCAAGCACATGATCTTTATTCTCATCTTCGCCATGATGACGACCTTCCTGGCTCCGGCCCGGTTCGTGCTCGCTTGCCAGCTGCAATCTCAAACCACAGCTTGCCCCATGATGGCAGCTCAGCAGAAGTTAGAAGGACTATCCTGTTGTGTGAAGAAGGCGACTTCAACAGACGCCTCCCTCTCCGCACCGTGTTGCTGCAAGATGCAGCCTGCCCCAACGCCACCGAGCCTCCCCGAGCTAACCATTGTCGCGGAGAGCCCTATTTTCGTACTAGGCACTGTGGATATCCAGGTCGCTGCCCCTCCCCTGACAACCCTCTGTCCAGCCGCTACGGCACGGGAGATTTCGGCTCCCCGTGGGCCACCTCTTCCCTTTGCTTCCCTGCGCGCGCCTCCTATCTTTTCCTGAACCCTGCTGCTAGGCTGTGAACGCCGGGCGGCTTTTCGTCGCTTGCACGGATATTTCGTGCTGACCTTCTCAGGAAAAAAATCATGTTTACAACACAGCGTGCTCTCCTCAGCGCACTTACTTTAGGGGCACTTCTTAGCGCATTGCCCCCAACCTTCGCTCAGGTTGCCTCAGCGCCTGCGGGCCTCCAGAAAACCATTGGGAAGTACACTTTGACACTTCGATTGCCTACGGAGGGCATCTTTGCAGGGGAGCAAGTGGACATTGAGTTCCGCCTGCTCGATACCAGCAAGATCGACCCTGTTGCGGGTGCGACGGGGGTCATGCGGGTTCAGACGAAAGCTATAGTTACCATGCCGGAGATGGCGGGGATGCCTGCCCAGAGTCCCAAGATTCACACGGAAGGAGTTCCTGGCGACTACGGCATTGAGTGTTTCTTCCCCCATGGGGGGCAGTACCAGATCGCGCTGAGCCTGACTCTACCGGGAGAGGCTAAGCCTATCAAGGCGAGCTTTCTCATTGATGTCCAGGATGCGGAAGCGCGTCAGAGCAAGAGGCCTCTTCCCAAACCCTACTTGGTCGAGGTGAAGAGTGTCGGCGCTGCGGAGGCGAACAAGCCTGCCGAGCTACGCTTCACCATCCGAGACACGAAGACTAAGGCTATTGTCAAGGACTTTGACATCGCCCACACCAAGGTATTTCACCTCCTCATGGCAAGTAAGGACTTATCTTGGTTTGCGCACGAACACCCGGTTCCTCAGCCAGATGGCACCTTCACCATCTCTCAGGTCTTTCCTGCTGGCGGTGAGTACCGAATCTACGCCGATGTCGCTCCCAAGGGCGCGGGATCGCAGATCTTAGGCACAAACCTGCGGGTCGGTGGTGCGACTCCCAAGCCCGTTGCCCTAATCCCGTCGGGAACGAAGAACACAGTCGCTGGCATTACGGCCAGCTTCAGCTCTGCCGTCAGTCCAATTCCGATAGGCAAGAGCACCAGCCTGATCTTTAAGCTCACCAATACGGTGTCAGGCCAACCCATCACGGATTTAGAACAATATCTGGGTGCTTTTGGCCACCTCATGATTATTCACCAAGATGGTCAAACCGTGGTTCACAGTCACCCTGCTGAGGATGAGGCAGGTCTTGCGGCTTCGAAAAAAGGTAATGTCGTCTTTAATGCTCGCTTCCCTAAGCCAGGAATCTACAAAGCGTGGGGGCAGTTCCAGCGGGGCGGACAGGTTATCACAATCCCCTTTGTTGTGAAAGTAGGAGTGTCCTAATGAGACGCGTTTTCGCTCTACTGCTCACGCTCTTACTCGCCTCACCCGTGCTAGCACATCCTCCCACGGGAAGGAAGAAGCTCGGGCCGAGCAAGGCAACTCCGATCTTAAAACAGGCCCTGGATGCGAAGAAAAAAGGCGATCTGCGGGGCTACGAATCAGCGATCTTGGCGGCGAAGAAAGTATTGGCTGAGGAGGGACGCTTTGCTTGTTGCATCAAGGGCGGCTGCGCGGAATGCGCTCTGGAAGGCAGCTGTGGCTGTGCAACAAATCTCTTTGAGAAAAAAGGCGTGTGTAAAACCTGCCTGGAGGGCATTAAGGCGGGTAACAGCCGCTATGACAATCTCACGCCAGACATGCTCTTTGAGCAGCTCATGGAAATGGAGATGCAGGGAACGTTTGGCCCTTGGAGCATGAATCGGGAAGGCTCCGGCACAACCTGGCTCCCTGAGTCCAGCCCCATGTACGGCAAGATGACGGAGCGCGGTAGCTGGCAGCTCATGCAGATGGGCCTTGCGGTGGGAGCCTTCACAGATGCGGGTGGGACGCGCGGCGAGTCGCAAGCATACACCGCGAGCCAGTACATGCTGATGGGCCAAAAGCGCGATGAATCGGGCCGTGTGCTCGGACTACGCGGGATGTTCTCGCTCGATGCACTGACAAACGGCCAGAAGGGCTATCCCAACCTCTTCCAGACGGGGGAGACCGCACATGGTCAGCCGCTGAAAGATCGGCAGCACCCCCATGACCTCTTCATGGAGCTCGCCGCCACCTACAGCACTCCGTTAGGGAGTAACGTGCGAGGCTTTCTCTATCTAGCCCCAGCCGGTGAGCCAGCCCTTGGACCCGCAGCGTTTCAGCACCGACCTTCGGCGTGGGAGAATCCTGTGGCTCCCATCTCACACCACTGGCTCGACGGAACGCACATTACGTATGGCGTCGCGACAGCGGGAGTGACAGTTGCCGACAAGTGGAAAATGGAAGGGTCAGTCTTCAATGGGAGGGAACCCAATGAGAATCGTTACAACATCGATCCGATCCGCCTCAACTCCTACTCAGGGCGCGTGAGCGTCAACCCGAGCAAGGACCTGAGCTTTCAGGCATCGTATGGCTCTCTGAAATCCCCGGAAGCACTAGAGCCAGGGATAAATGTCCATCGTCTGACGGTCTCCGCGATGCACAATAAAGCGCTCGATAACGGCGATAATCTCGCCTCCATGCTCGCCATCGGACAGAACATCAAGGGGGATAGAAAGACCACAGCGGTACTGGCTGAGACAGCGTATACCCATGGGAGGCAGATTTATTTCGCACGGCTCGATAACACTCAGAAGGACGAGCTAGTCGGTGTACCCGCAGGAGTTTACCGAGTGCAGAAACTCTCGATAGGTGGTATTCACAACCTCAAGCAGGATGAGAGCGGCCAGCAAGGTGTCGGAGCCTCGCTCGACTTCTATTCGTATCCGTCAGCTCTCAAAGCCTCGTACGGCAATGCGCCCCTCTCAGTTAATCTGTTCTACCGCTGGCGATTTGGTAGCTCGATGCCTGCTAGAGTAAAATCCTAAAGCCTCACACCAGGTCACTGAGTATAATTAGGGAAGTCACAAATGTATATTTACTATCAGTAAATATTAATAACTACCAGATAAGCCGACGACCGGGTTCGAACCGGTGACCTGCTGTTTACGAAAAAGGTTAAAGG
>NZ_JANNYP010000702.1:0-2732 GCF_031410135.1 Armatimonas sp.
CCTGCCTTCGTAGCAAGCTCGACACCGCGCGACTGCTGCACTCCATGGGTGCACGCCCGCAACCCGGCTCTGTAATGGGGCCGTGTGAGACACTCAGCGCGGTGGGGTTAGCGCTCCAGCTGGAGCTGGGCGCGGAGCTGGTAGATGAGCACGGCGACCGACTGGCTCCGCTGGGCCTCGTGCTGGAAACCTACTCGCGCTACCCCGAAGGCAAGCACGGCTGTTTGGAGATCTTCGAAAGCCACGGCTATGCTCTCCCCGATACAGCGGTCTTTGCCGTGCACCAGGGACGACTAGACTTACTAGCCGCCCACGTCCAGCGCGACCCGAACGTACTCACCCGGCAGTTCGCCCACGAAGAAATCTACTCACCCGAGCTGGGCTGCCACATGGACCACACGCTCGCACTTCATGGGACACCTCTGGCAGGCGGAACGCTGCTCCATCTCGCCGTGGATGACGATACCTACGACGTCGCAAAGTGGCTTCTGGAAAACGGCGCGGATGTCAATGCACACGCTGCGATTGACTCTGATGGTTTCGGGGGGCACACTGCGCTGTTTGGCTGTGCTGTCTCACAGCCCTACCGCTGTGGCCGAAAGGGTACGGCCATGGCCCAGCTCCTGCTCGATCACGGTGCCGACACCACCGTCCGTGCCAACCTCCGAAAAGAGCTACGTTTCGTCGAGGACGAGACCCTACACGAGTACTTCGCTGTCACCCCACGCACCTGGGGCGAGCGCTTCCACGATCAAGCCTGGGTCAATCCTGCTGTGCTGGCGTTGTTGTAACCTCTCCTCCCCAGCCCTCCTCTCCCGGGCGCTCATTCTTCGCTGGGAAAGGAGGGAGTTAGCGGGTGGATTTTCCCCTTTCCCAGTGAGGTACGAACGCCCGGGAGAGGGGCTAGGGGAGAGGTTACAGCCCCTGCCAGTCCGTAAGCGTATCTACATCTACCCTGCCGCCGGGGAAGGCCACCGTGCGGCAGGGGTATTTATTGAGGAGCTTGCGCGCCCCGGAGTCGCCGGTGAGGGCGAGAAGCTCAGGGAAGTAAGCGTGGTCAAAGACACACGGCGGCCCAAGCGCCTCGCCGTAGTCCGATGCGACGATGCTTCCGGGCTCCCACGCGTGAAGAAGCGCCGCAAGCAGCTTCGTCGTGACCAGAGGCTGGTCACAGAGCATCACTAGCGCGGCATCACAGTCTGCAACGGCGGTGATTCCTGCCCTTAGTGAGGCCGCCATGCCTTCTTGCCAATCCTCCGCAAGGATAATCGTCACTGGCAGACTATTCAGAGTCGGCGCAATCTGCTCCGCATGTGCGCCCAGCACGACCGTGACGGGACCGACAGAGAGCGCCGTCTCCACCGCATATCGCAGAAGTGTCTTGCCTTGGTAGGGTAGGAGCTGCTTGGGCTGTCCCAGGCGCATTGAAGCCCCGGCGGCGAGCACCACAACTGCAATTTTCAATGGATTGGCCCCTCGCGCAGTGTGAGCGGCCCACCGCTACGGCCCGCTGACCAGGCGCGAATCTCGGCGACCAGTGCCAGCGCGATCTCTTCCGGGTTGTCTGCGCCGATGTCGAGGCCGAGGGGGGCATGAATTCTGCCAACCCCCTGGCCCCCGTCCGACGGGGGAAGTGTTTCTAAGAGGCGCTCGGTGCGGCGGCGGGGGCCGAGCAGGCCTAGGTAGCCAACCGACGATTGAAGAACGAGTGGCAGAAGCTCTTGGTCAGCGCTGAAGCTGTGGGTCATGAGTACGACGGCATCGGTAGGCTCCAGGGTGTGGATGGGGAAGCTCTGCACGACACTTGCACCGGGGAAGCGCTCGGGGTGGAGCGTGAGTGAGCGGCTGTCCACAACGATGACCTGCCAGCCCAGTAGCTCTGTGGCGATTTTGGCCAGCGGCATGACATCGTGGCCCGCACCAAAGATAACTAAACGCTGGGAGGGGACGATATATTCGTAGAACGTCTCGTCGCGCCAGAACGACTGGCAATTCGTGAGGACCTCTTGCGCTCCGGCCAGCAGCGACTCCTCGCCCCAGAACTGCCCATTGTGCTCCAGCGCGAGGCGCTTGCCCTCACCGGTCGTGGCGAGCACTCCCACGGTGCGCTCCGTCTGCCAGCGCTCCAGCCGGGCGAGGTGCGCGACAGTCGTCTCCGTGAGGCGCTCCAGCAAGACCTCAACCACGCCGTTGCAGCCCAGCCCAAAGCCCCATTCGATGTCTTCGTCCTCTTGGGTCGAGTCATAAACCACGCGCGTAGAGCCGTTTTCTGTACGCCACCAGGCTTTTTGAAGCACGTCGGTCTCCAGGCACCCACCGCTGATCGAGCCCGCCACCCAGCCCGCCTCGGTGAGCAGCATCCGCGCACCGGGACGGCGGTAGGTCGAGCCCCCCACACGGATCACCGTCGCCAGAATCGCCGACTCGCCCGCAGCAAAGGCGGCTTGTGCGGCACGAGCAACGCGGAGAAGCTCGGTCATGAGGCTTTCCAGGAATGATTACTAAAAATTAAAAGTGACACGTTGTAAAGATTCTATTTCTTGTTTTGTAAGCTCTCGATAAAAATTTGTACTGAGTAAGTTTTGGAAATCAATTGGGTGTGACTCATTTTGGTTGAAGGAGTTGGGGGGGCAGTTTCAGGCATAATGTCTGTACCACAAAAATAACGCCAGGAGACTGTCATGACCCCCAACTCCCAAGAAATTGTACAACAAATCAAAGACAAATTTGAA
>NZ_JANNYP010000703.1:0-3270 GCF_031410135.1 Armatimonas sp.
CACACGGGCCAAGCTGCTTGCGGATTTATTGGGAGGAGCGCCTCCAATGGAGACCGCCTCCGAGTCTGTTCGTCTTGCGCACAACCGACGCGTCCTCGCTGCCAACTTGCTCGCGCAGTCGCTTTCCAGCCTGCAAGAGTATTTAGAGACAGGTGAAGCGGCAACAGGGGTGCGGGCACGGACACTGCTCAATGAGTTCTACACCGAGATGAAAGATGCGCAGAGTCCGAAAAAATAACCAAAAGTAACTAACGGGCTCTTTAGGTTGTCTTGGTTGCTGTGCACTTTCTAGAATCTCTTCGTGTCGCTCTCACCGCGCTGGTCGCCAATAAGCTGCGCTCTTTGCTCACCATGCTTGGGGTGATCATTGGCGTTGGGGCCGTGATCATCATGATCTCAATCATCCAGGGCGCTCGCCAAAAGGTCGTCAAGGACTTCAACGAGAACGGTACCAATGTGGTCTTTGCCTTCTATGCTCCCAAGCGCGAGAAGCGCAACTTAGGGACATTTGAGGGGCTGACCATGGACGATGTCGAGGCGATTGAGCGTCGCGCGACCCTGATCGAGACCATCGTCCCTCGGCTGGAAGGCCCCGCCAAAATCGTGCGTGGCAAGAAGGACTTCAATGCCAAGGCCATAGGGGCCACGGGTGACTATCTCTCCGTGAACCCCATCAAGGTGGATCAAGGACGTTTTTTCGTCGGGAGTAACTTTAGCCTCAAGGGCGCACTTGATGCGGTTGCGGCCCAAAAAGGCGATGAGCTACGAGTCGCACAAGGCCGCTTGCTTGGGATCGACGATCAGCAGACGTGGGCTAAAGTCTGTGTGATTGGCGATAAGGTCCAGAAAACGCTGTTTGAAAAAGACGAAGAAGCACTGGGGCAAGTGATCACCGTTAGCATTGGCCAGGCTCGCTTGCCGCTGACAATTGTGGGGGTTCTGGAGTACAAAGGAAACAACAACTTCGGTGATGGCTCTCCTGATGAGCAGATTCTGATTCCGTTCTCAACCATGCAAAAGCGCTTCAGTGGTAGCCGCATTGTTGCGGCACTCTCAGCACGCTCCAAAGGTGACGGGACAGCGGAGGCGGCGGCAGATCAGATCTTTGCGATTCTCAAACAGCGGCACCCGGCACAAGCACAGGACTTTATCATTGACACACAAGAGGGCTTGCTCAAGCGCCTTGACCAGGTGCTGATGGTCTTTCAGATCGTGCTGGGGGGTGTCGGTTTTCTCTCGCTACTTGTTGGAGGGATTGGGATCATGAACATCATGCTGGTCTCCGTCACCGAGCGCACCAAGGAGATCGGGATTCGCAAGGCGGTGGGGGCAAAGCGCGCCGATATCCTCCTCCAGTTTGTCACCGAGAGCATGACCGTCTCAGGGCTGGGGGGCTTGCTGGGCGTGGCGTTTGGCTACGGCATCTCGGCGGCAATTGGTTTTGCGATGAAAGACCAGCTCCCGACATTCGTCCCCCTCTGGGCCGCAGGGCTTGGTTTTGGCTTCGCGGTGACGGTTGGGATGTTCTTTGGCATCTACCCCGCCGTCCGCGCCTCCAAACTCGACCCGATCAACGCCCTGCGCTACGAGTAGCGCAGGGCGAAGCCGCTTACTGGATCACGAAGCGGATCTCGGCGCTTTCGTTAGCCGCAGTGCCTTTCAGCGTGATGGTCTGTCCTTTCATTCCGATCTTCTTCTTTGCGTTTGCGCTGCCGCTCAGTGGATCTATGTGGAAGATCTCGCCGGTGGCCCGGTCAAAGAGAAGCACGAGATCTGCGGGGGACGGTAGGCCATTGATGGACTTATTGGGATTGATGTCTACCACATCGTTGCCGCTGGTGGAGTCGTAGTCGCGGACACTCAGAAGGATGGAGACTTTTTCATCTTGCCCCACGTTGACGGAGTGTGACCAGCCCGGCTCGATCATGGCTTTATCGTCAATGCGAGGAAATTGCTTTTTGTTGTTGGCAATCTCGATGGTGGCGTAGAAGTCCGGCGACTCGCTGAAGTTCCCCACGGCGGAGATGCGCTTGATCTGCACCGAGACCGAGCTGGGAAGCTGGTTCTGGATCACTCGAACTTTCCCCTTGATCTCGTACTCCCCATCGTCTTTATTCTTGAAGCGCATGCTGATAGGAATGCCGTTTGCCCCTGCTGCCTCAAGCTGCTCGTAGGTCCAGGTATCTGCATCCGCTCCCATCAGGTCATCCGGGTCGACGATCCCGGGAAGCGTCAGGTTCTGCACCGTCGCGGAGATGGCGGCGTTCTTGACCTGAGTGGAGATCTTCTGGCGGATCACCCCTATATCGAACTTCTGCTGGAACATGGCCAAGGTGAGCTGGTCTCTGAGCGTGCTGACAATCGCGTCGCGGCTGGCGTTGGCGGCTTGAATGGTGCTGCCATCTTCCTCGACCACGGCCACGATCACTCCTGCTACCGCCACTTTTTTTGCAAAGGGCCCGGTGACCTCGGGGGAGATGGGCTTCATGGTGTGCTTGAACTCCCCTGTCGAGGCGGGGATGGAGTACCATGAGCTGCCTTCTTTGCACCAGTCATCGCCACTCTTGATATTGTCATGAGTCTTGCTTGCCTTCATGACCGTGACCGTGGACGAGGGAGAGGCGGCAAACTCATTGCTGCCAAGCTTGCCCACTTTGACCGTGCTGCCGTCCACAAAGAACGGGACAACGATCACATAGGGTTCATCTTTGGTAAATGAGTCGTTCTCATCAATACACTTCAGCTGGTTGATGTCCACAACGACATCTATATCGGCGTGAGCGGCAGGGCCTCCAAGAAGGCTAAAAGCGGCCAGGGCACCTAAGAAGGCGCGTGGGACAGAGACAAAATTTTTCATCGAACGGGTTCCTTTCATGCCGCTATTGTCTCGCCTGTGGGTGGACAAAACGGTGGACAGAAACCAGAAAGAATCGTGGACGAGGCTTTTATTCTATTTTGTTTTAATTGCCGTACGCACGAGGGCCGCTTCGGCGTCGCGTCGGCGGTTCATGCCCTCGGCGATCGTGGTGCCTACCCAGATGCGCTTCATAGCTTCTAGCTGATCGGCGATACCGTCGTAGTCTTTCTCCGTGATCAGCTCCTTGATGACGCGCATCTCTTTGCGGCGGTCGGGTGCAGGTCATAAAAGTGGTGAGGTAGCAGGCTGAAAAACGCGGCGACTCCAAAAGGCAAAAAAGGAATCCAACTCGTTGCCAAAAAAGAAACCGCGTAGACGGGCAATTACTTCACCACCAACCACGCTCCAGCGCA
>NZ_JANNYP010000704.1:0-2933 GCF_031410135.1 Armatimonas sp.
GCCCTAAAAAGCTCGCGAAGCTACAGGATCAAGATAAACAAACAAACTCCTATCTTGATCTTCTTGCAAAGCGAATTGAGGTGTCTCGCGAAGAGCTAGAAAAGACGATTCGTGGGAAGATTAGTGGAGAAAATGATCCCATTCCCGTTCGGGAAGGGCTTGATCAGGCCCTAATGGCACGTCTCTATGAGCAGAAAGACGATCTCCCAGGAATTTCTGTGGATGTCGTGCCAGTGCGCTCCTATCCTTTTCCCAATCGGGCAACTCATGTTCTTGGATATACCTCACAGGTTGATTCTAAAGATCTCAAAGATAAAAAAATTGCGAACTATCCTACGGAAAAGAAGTACCGTGGCGGGGATTTGATTGGACGAACGGGTCTAGAGATGCAGTACGACCCTTATCTACGAGGGACTATGGGCTCCGAGAGGTTTGAAGTCGATGGTCGGGGGCGTCGTCGCAAAGAAATGGGGGAGGAGCCCGCTAAGGCGGGTGACACGCTAGTTCTAGCGCTGGATGTACGTGTCCAGGAGGCGGCAGAGAAAGCGTTGGCAGGGAATCCGGGAGCTGTTGTGGCGATAGATCCCCGCAATGGTCACATTCTCGCCATGGCCAGCGGCCCCACCTATGATCTGAATCTGCGAACACGCCCCATGACGACAGTTGAGTCTGACATGCTCAATAAGGATAAGGTTAAGCGCCCCTTGCTCAATCGAACGATTGCGAGATTTCCACCAGGATCGACTTTTAAAATTATTACGATGGCAGCGGGACTTGCGACGGGGAAATTGCCTGGTGGTGTCGATTGTCACGGGTCCATTCCTATGGGGGGAGGGAAACCCAAGAATTGTCATGGCACGCATGGAAGCGTTAGCCCTACCTCCGCATTTGCCCAGTCCTGCGATATTTTTTACTACAAAGCAGGTGCCCAAATAGGTGATGTAAAGCTTGCTGAGTGGGCCGGAAAATTTGGTCTCGGAAAAGTAACGGGCCTTGATTTTCCTTATGAAAAGGCGGGGACAGTTCCGACAAAAAAGTGGGTGACGGAAGAACTCAAAGAGGGGTGGTGGAGGGGAAACCTCTATGACATGGCGATTGGGCAAGGGAAAGATGAGGCAACCCCCCTTCAGATGGCACTCGTTGCCGCGACAATTGCCAATGGAGGCACGGTCTGGCAGCCCCACCTCGTTGACAAAGTGGTAGATAGTGATGACCCGAAAAAAGTGTTGCTCGAAAATAGGCCTGTTGCTCTGGGTAAGCTGGGACTGAGCAAGGGCCATGTGGAGCAGATCCAGCGTGCCATGCGCTCGGTGGTCGAGTCAGGAACGGGAAAGTCAGCGGCAGTTTCGGGTGTTCAGGTCTATGGTAAGACAGGAACGGCTGAGACAGGGGTTTCCGGAAAGACACATGGGTGGTTTACAGGGTACGCATCTCGACAGGGCGAGGCTCCTAGTATCGCGGTCTGTGTCTTTCGTGAGGCGCTCAAATCAGGAGACCACTACCATGGGGGGGATGTCTGTGCCCCGATCGCGCGTCAGGTGATTGAGACCTATTTTAGCAGCGCGCCCACGAAGTCTCCTGTACCCAAGCCAACACCTCCTCCCAGCCGTCGCAGACAAAGCCAATGATCCCAGAGCTTGTTCGTCTTGACCCCACCCTCGCGCCTTACCGGGCGGAAATCCAGCAGCGCCTGACACTCTACTTGGCCGCTCAGAAGAGCCTTGGGCCACTGACGGGAGCCATAAGCCAGGGCCATAAACACTTTGGTTTTATACCGACCACAACTGGCTCGGTGGTCTATCGGGAGTGGGCACCCGCGGCCAAGAGTCTCCACCTAATCGGAGATTTTAACGGCTGGAACCGGAGTGCGACCCCTCTGGAGCGGGATGCTCACGGAACCTGGCAGGTAACCTTACCACCCGGCGCGCTGGTTCAGGGGAGCCTTGTCAAAGTGCATGTTCACGCTGCCGATGACAGCCGCCTCGACCGCATTCCCGCCTACATTCGCCGCGCGATCCAGAACCCGGAAACGAAAGATTTCTGTGGTGAAGTGTGGTTCGCACCAACTGCCCCTCCTGCCCCCAATATTGGGGGAGCTTACGGTGGCCTCCGTATCTATGAGGCGCATGTGGGGATGGCGCAGGAGGAGCTGGGAGTGGGGACTTTTGTTGAGTTCACCGAGAAGATTCTCCCCCGGATTGCGGCTCTGGGCTACGACACGGTGCAGCTCATGGCGATTCAGGAGCACCCATACTACGGCTCGTTTGGCTACCATGTCAGTAGCCTCTACGGCGTTTCCAGTCGCTTTGGCACGCCCGATGCGCTACGGGCGCTGATTGGGCGTGCCCATGCGCTGGGCCTGCGGGTACTGATGGATCTCGTGCATAGCCACGCTGTGAAGAACCTGCTGGAGGGCTTGAGCCGCTTTGACGGCACGGAGTGGCAGTACTTCCACGATGGTCCTCGTGGCTTTCACAGTGGCTGGGACTCGCGCTGCTTTGACTACGGCAAGCTCGAAGTGCTGCGCTTCTTGCTCTCCAATGTCCGCTACTGGTTGGAGGAGTACGGCTTCGATGGGTTCCGTTTCGACGGTGTCACGAGCATGCTCTACCACGACCATGGGATTCGGGATTTTCACGGCTACCCGGACTACTTCAGCGCCAATGTAGATGACGAGGCAGTGTGCTACTTGCAGCTTGCCAATGCGCTTGCCCATGAAGTTCGGCCCGATGTCATCACGGTCGCCGAGGATGTCTCGGGGATGCCGGGGCTCTGTCGGCCTGTGAGCGAGGGGGGCATTGGCTTTGACTACCGGCTGGCGATGGGCGTCCCGGACTTCTGGATTAAGCTGACCAAAGATACCCCCGATGAAGCCTGGTCGGTGGGAAGCATCTGGGGCACCCTGACCAACCGTCGGCACAGCGAGAGGCACA
>NZ_JANNYP010000705.1:0-4825 GCF_031410135.1 Armatimonas sp.
TCGGCGGCGGCGATGGGCAGGTAAAAGTGAATGCGCCCATCGTGCTGGGCCAGATCGTCGGGATCATGGGCGCATTCGGGGCCGTGATCGCCAGCGCCTTAGTGGGCACCGCGATCTACCGCGACTTCGAGGCGCAGACGCACGAGTTATTCTTCACCACACGCCTGAGCCGCGCCGCCTACTTCTTCGGACGTTTCTTTGGCGCGCTGGTCGTGACGCTCTTCGTCTACTCGGGCCTGCTCTTCGGGGTGATCTTTGGGAGCCTGATGCCCTGGGTGGATAAAAGTAGCCTCGGGGCATTTCGTATCGAGAGCTACGCCAATGTCTTTTTGGTGATCTTGCTGCCCAACGTGCTCTTTCTCTCGACGCTGTTCTTTGTCTTCGGCACGCTCACGAGAAGCCTGCTGGCGATCTACCTTCAGGGCGTTCTGGTCTTCGTCGGCTGGGCTATCTCCCTAACACTGCTGGGTTCCGTGGACAACCGGCTGGTTGCCTCGCTCTTTGACCCGTTTGGCCTTGCCTCGACCAGCGTGGTCACGCGCTACTGGACTCTGGCGGAGAAGAACACTCTGCTCCTGCCGCTCACCGGGGCGCTGCTCTACAACCGTCTGCTCTGGGTGGGAGTTGGCATTGGCACGCTCGCCCTCGGCTTCCGCCTCTTCCAGTTCTCGGCCAAGGCGAACCCACCCCGGCTCGTCCCTCGCCGACCCTCCCTTGAACCAAGGGAGGGTGCCGAGGAACGAGGCGGGTGGGTTCAGGCCGGGTGGGTTCAGACAGGGCAGGGATCAGGGGGGAATGTCTTCCCCGCCCTCCTGCGCTTCTACGTCCGCGACATCGTCCGCAGCGTCCCGTTTCTGGTAATCGCGGCGGCGGGGACACTGCTTCTGATCACCAATGCCTGGATGGCCGACAAGCTCCTCGACAACAACAACACCATCTACCCCGTCACGCGGGTCATGGTCGAGCAAGTCTCGGGCTCTTTTATGTTGTTCTTTTTGATTCTCATCACGTTCTACACCGGCGAGCTTGCCTGGCGCGAGCGCACCGTGAAGCTGGATCAGATCGCCGATGCCCTGCCCGTCCCGACGTACCGGGTCGCGTTGGCAAAGTTTGTGGCGCTGCTTTTGGTGCTGGCGCTACTGACTCTGGGGCTGGTTTTAGCGGGGATCGGGGTACAGGCGGCAAAAGGCTACTTTCACTTTGAGCTAGGGATTTACTTTCGCTATCTCTTTGGGACGGTCTACCCGACGCTTATCTGCCTCACCGCGCTGGCGTTTTTCATCCATACCGTGGTCAACCAGAAGTTTCTAGGGCACACCCTGGTGCTGGTGAGCTTTATCGCCACCTCCGCGCTTCCCAGCATGGGCCTCGACCACAAGCTCTATCTCTTTGGCGACCTTCCCGGCGTGAAGCTCTCGGACATGAACGGTTTTGGGCCGTTTACGCTCCCGTTTTTCTGGTTTGCGACCTACTGGCTCCTGGCCTCGGTACTCTTCGTCATCACGGCCATCAAGCTCTGGGTGCGCGGCAAGGACGACAGCCTTACGCTACGCTGGAAGATCGGGCAGCTTCCCCGCGTTGCTAAAGCACTTGCGGTAACGTGCGCGGCGGGCTTTGTGGCAGTCGGGGGCTGGATCTTTGTCAATACCAACCTGAAGCATACCTACCGACCTCAGAAGGCGCAGACCAAGCTGCGGGTGGGGTTTGAGCAGAAGTATAAAGCACGCTACGCGAAAATCCCCCAGCCACGCATCACCGATGTCGAGATGGACGTGACGCTCTGGCCGGAGCGCGGGCAGTGGGAGTCCAAGGGCGTCTTCACGCTCAAGAACAAGACCAACAAGCCCGTCACCGAGCTGGTGATCCAGACCGATCCTGACTTTACCGTCAAAGCACTCACGCTGGGAGCGGCAGCGACGCCCGACATCACCGACAAAGACCGGGGCTTTCGGACGCTGAGACTTGCGCAACCACTGGTGCCCGGCGCGACAACCACGCTGGCCTTCACGCTGGCCTACGACAAGACAGGCTTTGCCAACGGGAGTCCCAACACCGATATTGCCGCCAACGGCACGTTTCTCACCATGCCCTGCCCGCAGCTTGGCTACCAGGAGGGCGGCGAGCTTAGCGATGAGTCTGAGCGGCGCAAGCAGAGCCTCCCGCCCAAGCCGCGTATGGCCCCTGCCACCGATCTAGCCGCGCGCCAGAACACCTATCTGGGGGTAGATGCTGACTGGGTGAACTTTGCCGCCACGGTGCGCACCGCCCCCGACCAGATCGCGATCGCGCCCGGCTACTTAGAGCGCGAGTGGCAGGAGAGTGGGCGGCGCTGCTTCCGCTACAAGATGGACGCGCCGATCCGCCAGTTCTTTACGTTTGTCTCCGCACGCTACACCATCAAGAAAGACCATTGGGTGAGCAAAGATGGCAGCAAGAAAGTGGCGCTGGAGATCTACTACCATCCCGGCCACGAGTACAACCTGGAGCGCATGATGGCGGGTGCCAAAGCGGCGCTGTCTTACTGCTCGGAGAACTTCAGCCCCTACCAGTTCCGGCAGATGCGCATTTTAGAGTTCCCCGCCTACCAGGAGTTCGCGCAGTCGTTTCCCAACACCGTGCCCTACTCCGAGGGTCTGGGTTTTATCCTCAAAGTAGGGAAAGAAAAAGACGCGCTGGATGTGCCTTTCTACGTGACGGCGCATGAAGTGGCGCACCAGTGGTGGGCGCACCAGGTGCTCGGAGGAAATGTCGCGGGCAGTGAGCTGCTCTCCGAGTCCCTCGCCGAGTACAGCGCTCTCCAGACCCTCAAGAAAGCCTACGGGGAAGAAGCCCTCGCACGCTTCTTGAAGGTCAATATGGATCGCTATCTGAGAGGCCGTGGCTCTGAGCGCGAGGAGGAGAACCCGCTGGTAAGTATGCAGCACCAGCAGTACATACACTACTCCAAGGGCGCGATTGTCTTCTGCGCCCTCGCCGACCGGATCGGGGAAGAGAAGCTCAACGCGGCGCTGGCGGGCTTTGTCAAGAAAACCGCGTTTCAGGAGCCGCCCTATACAAACTCGCTGGAGCTGATGGAGGTACTGAAAGCCACGGTTCCGGCCAGCGACCAGACCTTCCTCAGCGATCTCTTCGAGAAGATCACCCTCTACGATCTGCGAATCACCGAGGCAAAGAAAGAGACGAATGACAGTCTCTACCGTGTCACGGTTCGCTACCAAGCAACCAAGAAATACGCAGATGGCAAGGGCAACGAAACCGATGCAGGACCTGTCAGTGGGTTCGACTTTGGGCTCTGGAAAGGAAAAGAGCGACTAAAAAGCTACATCGTCACAAATGAGCCAGGTCGCGTCGTTTTAGAAACAGATGAAGCCGAGCCCGACAAAGTAGAGATAGACACAAAGCATCTCTACATAGATCGTAACTTGGACGATAATACAAAGAAGCTTTAGGAGAAAAGATATGCAGAAATTCGTTATGATCGCAGCTGCCGCAGGGGTGCTGCTCGCCACGGGTGCACAGGCACAGGAGACCAAAACCAAGCGCTGGCAGATTCAGCTTGGCATAGGTAGCCCCACACAGCAGGCAGGAAAGACATTCCTCAGCTCTAGCCCAAGTGCAAGCATGTTGAGCTATACCCTTGGGGGCCTTAAGCAGGGCACTTGGGGAGTCTTTGCCCAAGGACTGATGAAAAACCGAAGCTACGGCAACTCTGATGGAGATGATGTCACCAGCAGTGAAACTGCCATGGGGATCGGGCTTCAGTACCAGCTTCGCTCTACCTCCAATCCTGCCCTCTACTATGGAGCAGGCATCGGGAGCTTTAGCCTCAACACCGCACTTTCTATGAGAAACGGGAAGGTCACCACAACCACGACCACCGAGTCTTCCGATGTTTTGGGGGGGCGGCTCTTTGTGGGTCAGGACTTTGGCAAGCGCTACTTTGGAGAGCTAAGCTACACATCTATGGGAAATGCAAAGCTAGGAAACAGCTCTATCAATGCCAGCCATGCGAGCCTTGGGGTCGGCGTGCGTTTCTAGCGGCTACCCACGATTAGCATGGCATCACAGGCTACCTGGAATGCCCAGAGGGTGGAGCGGGAGTAGCGTCGTGCAAGAGGGCTGAGAGTGCGGGTTGCCGCGATCTCGGCCCGTGCTGCCTGAAGAGCACCATCCACCATCACCTGCTCCCAGGGAAGGTGTGCAACAGTCAGTGATTCGGTCTTTTTAGGATTGAGGAGATACTCTAAGATACGAGTGCCCAAGAGAAAGACCGAGTCGGCGGCAGGACCGAGGAACTGAGTAACAATGACACACTCCTCCGGTGCCAGAAGATCACGACTACGCTCCAGGTGCTGGGCAATACGCCCCAGAACCGCAAGCTGCATCACCCGCTGTGTGTTTCGTTGCATCACCAGCATCACGTCTTCCGAGAGCGAGCTATTCAAGATAAGGGCACGGTTCTGCCCCTCCACACGATAGACAGCCTCAAAAAATGCTTCAGTGGTTACCTCAGGGAGGGATTGCTTCGTAAAGAGTGGAGTCCCGGCGAGTAAAGTCAGAGCCGCTCCAAGCAATCGTGTAATATTGACCTCAATCTCATAGAGAACAGGGATCGTTTTGGTCATGATTTGATTATGGCAAATCGCTCTGTACTCTTCAATAAAAAAACGGCGGAGCATCAAAAATGCTCCGCCGTTTTGAGTGTGCTGTGGGTTAGCTGACGTAGACGAACTCATTGGAGCAGAGCAGTGCCTGCGTGTAGAGCTCCCAGCTATCTAGTGGCTTGCGCTCGACCATCTCCGTGTTGTTTCTGATGGGGGCGAAC
>NZ_JANNYP010000706.1:0-1204 GCF_031410135.1 Armatimonas sp.
CCGCGGCGACACGCCCGATCGTTTCACGGGCCGACGCTCTTCCTCCACCTTCGACCGCACGAATTCCATACTTTTGATCGTAGGTGAAATCAGCATGTGAGGGCCGATACTTTTCTTTGAGCTCCTCGTAATCTTGAGACCGTTGATCTTGGTTTCTCACCAAAAGCGCAATCGGGGTCCCCAAAGTAATTCCATTCGCAACTCCGCTGAGGATTTCCACTCGGTCGGACTCTTTGCGTTGAGTGACGATCTTTGATTGGCCCGGCCGCCGCCGGTCTAGCTCGGCTTGAATAAATTCAAGATCGATGGCGATGCCTGGCGGACAACCATCAATCACCACTCCCACACCGACTCCGTGCGACTCCCCCCAGGTCGATATTTTGAAGAGAGTTCCGAATCCGCTGCCCATAGTTCCATTATGGGCTTCCATTGCAAAGGGTTCCAGCGTCTCTACCTATGTGAGAAAATTTGCTCGTCTTCCCGATCACGTTCAATGTGAGATATCCGGTAAGGCCATTCCTCTTTCTGAGGCCATCCCGGTCGACCTGGTTCGTGAATCAATCGTTCCGTACTTGCACGCAATGTGCCACGACGATCACCTCGACCCTTCTGGATTTGTGAGCAAAGAAGAACTGAACAAGGCTCGCCGCCAAGTCATGGATGCTTGGGCTTCTGAGGAGCAAGGTGAGATGTCCCGGCTACGATTCGAGGTCGCCGAGGCAATCAAAGACAAAGACACGATTTCGTCAAATGTGGACGCGGAAATGCTTTCGAAAGAATCCTTTGGAGAGCGACTCGCCGACAAAATCGCGAGCTTTGGCGGAAGTTGGAAGTTTATCCTCATCTTCCTAGGGATCCTATTTCTCTGGATGGGCGTGAATACCTCCTTAGTCTTAAGCCGCCCTCCCGACTCGTTTCCCTTTATTTTTCTGAACCTGATCCTGAGTTGCTTGGCCGCGTTTCAAGCTCCGGTAATCATGATGAGTCAGAATCGGCAAAACGAGCGAGACCGGATGCGGAGCGAGAACGATTATAAAGTCAACCTCAAGGCCGAGCTCGAGATCAAATACTTGAATGAAAAGATGGACACACTGATTCAAGATCACTGGAAGCACCTTCTAGAGATTCAGCAGATGCAAATGGAGATGATCGAGGAATTGCTCAACCAAAACGAGGCACCTAAGCAGCCTGGCTAAGTTGTTCC
>NZ_JANNYP010000707.1:0-13999 GCF_031410135.1 Armatimonas sp.
CAAAGATCGCCTGAGCGCTGCCGTAGTGCGCTAATGCCTCCGGCAAGAGATTCAGAGCGCGGCAGGTCTCTCCGGCGTCAATGGCGGCTCGTGCCCGCTCGTGCTGCGCTCCCTCGCTCTCAAATATCTGGAGCGCCCCAGTGAGCAAGCTCAGTGCCTGGGCGTAGCGGCCCGCCGTGGCGCTCAGAAAGCCCAGGTTGGTGCTGACAACGGCCCCCTCAAACGCTGAACCGAGGGTTGCGTAGAGCTCCCTCGCCCGCGTGTAGCGCGCCTCTGCCTCGGATTCACGGCCCAGATAGGTCAGTGCGATCCCGGCATTGACAGCCAGCCCGGCATGAAGGCGCGAGTCGGCATCGAGCGCACTTGCCTTGTCGTAGCACTCCAGCGCCTCGGCGTAGGCATCGCGGCGTAGATAGAGGCTCCCCAGGTTGCCCAGAACCCGTGCGGCATCGCGCGGGGGAAGCTGCGGCTCCAGCATCTCGGCTAGTGCAATGGCCTCGTCGTAGCGGCCCAGCATCCCGAGGCTGTCTATCTCTCCGATGCGCACTAGTGCGGCCAAGAGCGGGGTCTCCGCGTCGTGCACGGCGCGGGCGAACGCCGCCAGCGCCTCTTCGTGGCGGCCCTGTTGTCGTAGCGTGCGCGCCTCCGCCAGCGCGTCCATGCTAACCGCCGACCTCGACTCCGGGCAGAAGAATGTCAGCGGTCGCGAGGGAGCAGCGCAGGGCGTAGACTCCGGGCGCGACACCGGCCACATGGAACTCACTGCCTTCCTGACGGGCATTTTTCTCTACACACTGCGCCGAAAAGAGCATCACGGACTCGGGCACCAGCGGCCCGTTATTTTTCTCGTAGACCTGCCCGATGAGATAGCGGCTCGCCCCCGAGTCGGCCTCATCCCAGAGTGTGATAAGGTGCTGATCGGTCTCATAGAGCCGCTGCTGCGCCTCACCACCACGCGCGGTGGCAAGTGTCTGCCCGCCTGAGACAAGCCGCGCAAGGAGTGAGGGACGATCGGCCCGAGGCAGCATCCGCGCCAGCCCGACCGCAAACGTCAGCGTCTCCTGCGACGGCGCAGGCTCCTCCGCCAGCGCCGCCCGGAGCGTTGTCTCTAGCCACTCGTCGGTAAAATCGTCCATAACCAATCCTGAAGAACTCCTTAAGGCGTGAAAAAATACACCTACGCCTCCAGCTCCTCCCACTTTTTTTTCAGCCGCTCCAGACACCGCGCCCGCTGTGGCCCAATACTGCCCACAGGAATCCCAAGCTGCCGCGAAACGTCGGCATACGGCGCGGCTTCCTCAGCATAGAGTAGCCCCAACAACTTCTGGCACTTCTCGGGCAAGCGCTCCAGTGCTTGACGAACCAAGTGTGCCTGCTCCGCCGCGAGCAAGTCCGCCTCAGGAAGCCGCTCGTCGGCGAAGGCTTCGGCATCTTCCAGGCCCGTGGTCGGTTTTCGCCGCAAGAGCCGCAGGCCCTCTTGCCTCGCGACCTGTGCTATCCAGCCCGCCAGCCGCTCCGTGTCGCGCAGCTCGCTCAGGTGCAGGCAGAGCTTGAGGCTGACATTTTGAAAAATATCCTCCGCATCGGCCTGCCCAAAGCCCATACGCAGGGGAATATGGAAGATCAGCCGCTGGTAGCGCAGGATCAGAGCCTCCCACGCCGTCGTCTCGCCGGTCAGGCAGGCCGCTACAAGCTCGTTGTCTGAACGCTCTTTCCAGTCCCGCTTCCACATCAGTTTGTTATATCAAATTTACAAACCGAGCACGTTAAACCGATAAAGAGATATGAAGGAACTCTGGCAGTTTGAGCTGGATCGTGCTGCCGCGTTGGACTCCAAGCGGCTGAGTATGGGCGAGAGCTATCTCGGCGAAGGGGAGACATATGTGAATTGGGCACTCTGGCTTATGGAGCAGGGAGTCACTGAGGAGAGTGTTCAGATTCTAGCGGTGTTGCGTGCGCCACTCAGCCGCTGGGAGGTCGAGAGCTGGCTAAATCGGGTGATTTTTGCTTTGGGGCTGGCGGCTCCCAACCCGGAGCGCTTCCGTTACGAGTACGCTCGTGAGCTGGCACGACGAACTGTTGCGGGAGGGCTATCTCCTGCAGTGGGGACACGGGCTCTCTGGCAGGAGTACGTGCGCCTCGACTACGATGAGCAATTACTTACGGTGGCTTACCTGGATGACTGTCTTGAGCAGGGGGAGCCTGTCGAGGCGATATTACAAGAACTTCAGGCATTTCTTGATACCCTTCCTGAGCCGTCGCTAGTGGAGAAGTAGGCATGAAAAAGACACCCTGGTGGCAGCACTTCCCTCGAACAAGCTCGCTTTTCCCAAAAGAGCAAGGGGGGCGAGACTTTCCCGATCCCACACTTGCTCCTGGTACATGGGTTCGACTTCGTGGAAAGCCTGAGAAACCACGACGGGTGCTGCGTGCGGAGTGGCATCGGTATCACTGGCAATTTGTCTACATTGTCGAGACCAGTGGCTACTTTGATGCCTACTGGTTTGCAGAGCAGCTCGTGCTTGTCAAGGAGCCTGCAAGCGCAAGCCCGGCGTTATCGCTAAGTCCTAGTGTTGGGTAGCCAAGACTCGCTGCTGCTGTGTCGCCAAAGAGTGCGGCGACGATCACGGGCATGTTTTCGACGGGCGTCTCCAAGAGCGGCGCGAGGGCATCGTGGGTGTAGGCAAGCTCTTCGGGATCGAGCGCAGGGAACTGGGTTCTGGTTGCTACTTCTTGCTGAAGAATCTCCCGTAGCGTCTTCGGGTCGCCATAAGCCAACACATGAAGGGCGCGGCGGAGTGTGGTGCGGGTGGCCTCAACAACGACTTTGGCACTGGGCGTGGCGCTCGTCCAGAGCATCACCGAGAGCCAGCCAGAGCGCTTCAACCCCACGCCGAGCTGGGTGCGGAGCTTGTACTCGTAGTCCGTGCGGTTTGTCCAGCCGCCTTTCGCGTCATCAATCAGCACAAGAGAGACACGGAGCGTTGCGTCGGTGGCGAACTCTGACAGCGCCTCTTGCGCGAGGCGCTCGGCGTCAATCTCGGGAGCAAGATACTGCTCCAGAAGCGCGTTGCAGTGTTCCTTGCCCATCGGATTCATCGCCGCCAGCGGCGCGAGGGCAGTATCGTCGCCGGTCTCGTTGACGATGGTCTGTATATAGCTCTGGAAGCGCTCGAAGCCACGTGGCAGCGTGTAGATTTCAAGCTGCTTGCGGAGCAAGGGAATGTACTCAAAGGGCATAGTTTGTCTGCCATTTCCCCGCCGATTTCAACCGGCGGCTAATCGACGCCCTTGATGCTGGCAATCGGAGTGAGCACGGTTTCGACGGTCGCCAGATCGGCGGCGACCACGGCGTCTATCACGTCTTTGGCGGGCTTGTAGACATCGGGGGACTCATCAATCGGGACGTTGCCGCCCGCGTTGACCAGCACATTGAGCGCCTTCATCTGGCGGTTCACCCCGCTCTGGGTGAGGCTTTGCTTGGCCACACCACGGCTCATCTTGCGGCCACAGCCGTGGTTGACGCTCCAGAGGGCGTTGGCGGCACCGGGGCGGGCGCGCAAAATATAGCTGTTGTCGCCCATTGAGCCAGGGATGAGCACGGGGTGGCCGGTGGTTTCCCATTTCGTCCCGACCAGCTCCGGGTGGCCTGCGGGGTAGGCACGGGTCGCGCCTTTTCGGTGCACCCAGGCATCGTCGCCGTCCGGGGTTTTCTCAGGCTGCGCTAAGTTATGGCTGATCTCGTAGACCAACTCGGGCTCCTTGCCAAAGACGCGCCGAAACGCGGTTCCAATCTGCTCCCAGAGGTAGAGACGGTTGGCGATGGCGAAGTTCGCGCCGGCGGAGACGGCGTTTTTATAGCCCCACCAGAGCTTGGAGTCTTGCTTGATGTAGGTCGCCTCAACCCCGATACCGCTGCGGTCTTTGACCTCATCGCGGGCGGCGTACATGTAGTGCTGGGCGAGCTGGAAACCAAAGCCGCGCGAGCCGGTGTGCACCATCACCCAGAGGTAGCCGTCTTGGTCGTACTGGAGCTCAGCGAAGTGGTTACCGCCGCCTAAACTGCCAAGCTGCCCGATGCCGCGATTGAACGCTCGCTCAGGAGCCTCCCAGCCATCGTCCACGGGGAGAAAGTCCCGCTCGGAGTTCTCACGCTCGTAGCCCAGTGCGGCGGCTCCGGTGCGGATGATCTCCTGGAACTGCTTGTTGCTCACCGAGATATTGCCGCGCTGCCCGACGCCTAGGCCAATGCGGCGCATCACTTCCTCACTGAACTTGCGCCGGAGCTTCTCATCGAGCCCTTTGGTGTGGGGCACATCGGACTTGAAACACAAAATTCCGCAGTTATGGACAAAGACTCCGGCTTCCAGAGCAAAGTTGCCGTAGCCTGGCACGGTCAGACAGTACACTTCTTCTGTTTCTGGCAAAGGCACTACGGAGACAACTTTATGGTTAAAGCCATGTTCTTTTTTACGGTGCCACGAAAGTCCCAGGCCACTCTTTACTTGAGCACCGCAGACCTCACAAGTATAGATGCGGTTGCCGACCTCTTTTGACTTTGCGCGGCCCGCCTCGCTCTTGTTGTAGGAAACGAGATACTCTTTGCCACGTTCCCCATTGCCTGCGACGGCTTCTTTGAACGCTTCGGGGTTTTCTTCCATGTAGCGAAGAATATTGGCGGTTCCACGCTTGGCAAAGTAGGCGTGTCCTTCGGGAGTCTGTGCTTTGGCGGCAAGCGCTTCTTTGCGGCGTTGTTCAAACTCGGGGGTGTGCCAATGTGGAGAGCGCTCCGCGTGTTGACGATGGAAACTTATGTGATCTCGATCTCCCATAAATTCCAAGTTTTCAAGATGATTATCAGCAGGATTGAAGTTGCGGTGATGAATCACGGTTCGTTGTCCTGGAAATTGAGGGACATCTCCGAGGAAACCGCCACGTGCAAGCATCCAGTGAACACGCTGCGAAGTGAGGCTCTTGGGTTGCATGACGTAGGGATAGCCGTCTGGGTCTATATGTGAATAGAGTGGCATCAAGGAAGTGCCCGGCGTTAATTTCTGGGCTTCAAGATAACTCCCATCGCGGAGCATAAACTCATGATCCGGGGTACACCGAATGGTCTCTCCGTTGTCCAGAGTGACTTGAACGAGTGGAGCAGCTTTACGTGTTTGCTTCGCGGTGGCTTTGGCGACGACTATTTTTTGTTTTTCGTCAATGGCAAAAATGAGATACTCACCGCCACGCTCCGTCATCTCTTTGAGAGTGTAAGTCTCGCCCTCTGCCGTAGGAACACGGGTATCGCCGGTGAAACAGCCAATGTCAAAACCAATCGGTGCGAGAAGCAGCGTGCCATCCGTGGCAATCACGCAGCCCACGGGGACACAGTTGCCGACATGGGCATCGGGGGTGAGGACGAGGTCTTTGACACCCGGATAGGTAGCGGCCCAAGCGAGCTGGGAGAACACGGACTCCTCTAGCTGCCCGAAGAGTTTTTCGGTGAAGAAGAGTCGTGCGGGTTTTTCGAGACCCAGTTCGCTCATGTCCAGGGTATAGTAGCCGCCACTTTCATGGCGAACACAGGCATCTTTATAGCTCATACGGCACTCTATCGCCAAAGAGTGGTAAAGTGGTAAACATGAACTCAGCTCAGCGTTTGTTGCGGGTTGCTGTGGTCGTTTTGGTGGGAATGATGATTGCTTTTCCCCCTTATGTCATTCGGAGCAAGGAAGCGCGCTGGGTGACGTATGGAGTGCTCTGGGAGTTGCCCTATCCCGAAAAAAACAACACATTGCCGTCCCTTCCCTACTCAGAAGGGCGTCCCAGTGCGCTGATCTTGCTATTCCAGATCGCCGCGCTGTGGATGGTCAGCAGTGTGGTCTACACAAAACTCGGCAAGATTGCCTTCGATGTCGACAAGTACCCGGAGTACTACCGCCCCTGACTCCCTCAGAGGCGGTAGAGACAGCGGTTACCTCTCGCCGAAGATCGTAGTACTGGTCAAGTCTACGACAGTCGTATTGACTCCCCAGATCGCCTTATCTTCCCAGACCGGCTCGGTGAAGAACATTCCTCCTTTGGCCAGATAAGGAGAGCCGCCTGCCTCGCCCCAGATCGCTTGTGTCCCCCAGATCGTCTTGTAGCTGGTGATGCCACTGACTCCCCATATCGCCTGATCATTGGCTTCTGTCTCTCCCCAGATTGCCTTATTCGCATCAATCCGAACCCGACTGGAGGTGCGCTTCAAGATGGGGCTAAAAGCACTGCGGTTGGCCTTGGCTGTTTGATTGAGAGCACCGGGTATATTGAGCAAGCCCGCCCCGTAGGTTGCAGGATCGTTCCAGTACTTGTCCGCCGAGAGCATAAGGCGTGCCTTGACAGTATCCGGGCTGAGAGTTGGGTCTTTCTGGATCAGAAGAGCGGCGGCTCCGGCCACCACGGGAGCGGCCATGCTCGTCCCTGAGAGGTAGAAGTAGGCCATCGAGTCGCTTGTTCCATTACTCGTACCGGTTAGATAGGCGTTCCAGGGAAGCGCATTCGTGACGCTGAAAGCGGCATAGAGAGCATTGTAGCCTCCTAGAGCGTTCAGGCTAATCACACGGTTGCCAGGGGCCACGAGATCGGGTTTCATGATCATATCCACCCGGGTCGGACCACGGCTGGAGTAGGTCGCGATTCGGTCCAGTGCCCGTATACCCACGGGATTTTTGACCGCGCCCACCGAGATCACAAACGGATCGTTGGCAGGGGACTGGATCGAGCCGTAGCGCGTGCCATAGCCCTCGTTATTTCGGAGGAGATTGAAGTTGTTGTCAATACGCCCGCCGTTGCCCACCGCGCAGACCACCACAATCCCCGCTTTCCAAGCCGTTTCAACTGCCTGGCAAAGCGGGTCGGTCTTGTAGCTTTCCCCCACTTCGTGGCCTACGGAGAGATTGAGCACACGAATGTTGTGAGTGCTTTTATTGGCGATAGCCCACTGAATCGCGGCGATGGCATTGCTTACACTGCCCTGGCCGTCTTTATCGAGAACACGGAGATTGATGATCTTGGCATCGGGGGCCGTTCCGTAGAAAGTCCGATAGGCCTTGCTTCCGCTTGAGGCCGAGCCATCTCCGGCGATAATTCCTGCGACATGGCTTCCATGGCCGCAGGGATCGCCAAGGGTTTTATCTCCGACGAAATCCGGGGCATTGACAACACGTGAGGTCCAGCCCGTGGCGAGATCGGGGTGTAGCTGTGTGACACCGCTATCGAGAACAGCGACTCCAACTCCGGTTCCCTTAAAACCATAGCTCCAGGCGATATCAGCACCCGAGTGGCCGACCGTGAACTCATCGGTCTTCTTGACCGTGAGATCTGCGGAGAGGCGCTCCACAAACGACAGCGCGACGAGCTTCTTTAGGTTGCGGGTCGGGAGGCGCAGGGCCACAGAGTTTACAATTGATAGATGCCGGTAGATATCGCCGCCAAGTGCCTTGAGCTGTGCCTCTTCGCCCTTGGAGATACCGTCGGTGGAGCGCACGATCACCGAGCTCCAGCCCGTGGTCCGGGCGAGCTGTGGGGTCAAGAAAGCGTCGGTCTTGGCCGACTGCGCGTGGGATGCTGGAGATATGAGAAGTGTGAGAGCAGTGAGAGTTGTGAGTGAGTGAGAGAGTTTCATTTGCACAAGAGTAATCTGTCTTTTCTTGGAGAGTTTGTATTGACGACATAAGATGGGAAGGTATCGAAATTACGTTAACCAGCGAAATTTGCTGGTTTTGAGGGAACCGGTAAAATGACAGCTATGTTTCCACCCGCAATCACGCTCGCGCAGCCCCCCGCACAGTACCAGCCCTTTCCACACTTGCCGTATGTCTCTCTCGATGTGCCTCACACGGGCTATGGTCTCGCGCAGCAGCTCTGTCAGGAGCGCAAAGCCCAGGGGCGGCTGCTCTGGGTGGATGCGACGGCCAATATTGACCGGGTGAACACGGCGGAGAAGATTCAGACGCTGGTGGCCAAGATCAAGAGCGTGGGCTTTAACACGGTGGTCTTTGATGTCAAGCCGATCTTGGGAGAGACGCTCTACCCCAGCCAGTTTGCGCCAAAGCTCACTGAGTGGGTGCGGCCCTGGGCGACCTATAAGCTTCCCTCTGACTTTGACCCACTGAAGGTGATGAGTGCTGAGTGTCGCAAGCAGGGGCTGAGCTTGATTATCGCCTTCAATGCGTTCTCTGAAGGCCACCGTGAGTTTCCCAAGCGCGGCCTGGCAGTCCAGAAGCCCGAGTGGCAGACCGTGCTCTATGAGACGACGGTGGCGGTGGAGGGAAATGTGCTGGGTGAGAAGCTCCAGATCAGCACCGACACCAGTAAGCTCCCCAAGCTCACGCCCGAGAGCTACGCCGTGGCGCTGGACAAAGACGGCAAGCTGACGGCGCTTTTTGAGGGCGTTGCGCTGACGGCGCTGGCTCCCAAACCCAGCGACGGCGGAGCGTTTCTGGTGGCCGTGGGCGGTAGCGAGGCAAGCTGGCTGCGCTCCAAAAAGCTTGGGGAAGCGCTCCGCCCAACCGTCACGCCGCGCTTTGTCAAGCTGGGGGATATGCCCCAGCGCCAGATTCCGCTGATCACCAACCCGCACCATCCCGATGTCCGAAAGCGCCTTTTGGATATTCTGGCCGAAGTGGCGGGGGGCTACGATATAGAGGGTGTGATCTTCGACGATCGCCTGCGCTACGCCACGCTCAACGCGGATTTCTCGGACTTGGCGCGGCAGGACTTTGAGAAGGCACTGGGCAAGCCCGTGGAGAGCTGGCCTGAGGATATCTTTCGCTGGGAGACCGCCTGGCCTGATGTCAGCCGCCGCTGGCCCGTGCCTGGCCCGCTCTACGAAAAGTGGCTGACGTTTCGTGCTCAGACCCTCAAGAGCTTTGTCGCCGATGCGTCAAAGACCGTCAAGGCCATCAAGCCACAGCTCAGCTTCGCCACCTATGTCGGCTCCAACTACCCCGACTACCCGGATCTCGGGGCCAACTGGGCCGCCGAGGATCTGCAAGCGGGCCTGCACTTCCTCAGCGACGACTACCGCGCCACCGGCTGGGCTGGCATCACGGACTTTGTGGTAACGGGGTGCTACTACAAAGTCCCCACGTTGCGGGATGCTCTGGCCCTTGGCCGCAATATCGGCGACACGGTGGAGGCGGCAGGGCAGTTCTCCAACCGCGCGGTGGGGGACGCGAGTTTTGTCTATGCAGGAATCCTGCTGGAGCACTACAAAGGCCGCCCCGAGGAGCTCAAGCGCACGCTCCAGGCCGCCTGCGCCACGACCCAGGGCATCATGTGCTTCGATCTCTCCCACGATATCGAGCCGCTCTGGCCGATCTTTCAAGAGGCGTTTAAAGTCAGTGCTCCCGCCCCCCATACTGTCCCAGGCCTCCTCACTGAGCTGCGTCGCCGCCGTGCCGAGAAGAAAGCTACCGGAAAGCCCGAGCCCCCCGTGATTCTCTACCGAGGGACGTCTGGCACGGGATTTTAAGCCAGATCTCGCATCGTAAAAACCTCGCCAAACTTTTGCGAAAGGCGCGGAAGCCTCAGAGCCAGTGTGATCAGTGCCCGGCGGGCACTGAGCGCGGGCAATGGGCGGCCCATGTGGGTATTGAAGGCCGCACGTCGCGCCACGCGCTTTGCCACGTGATGGTGTGTGGCTAGGGCGTGTTCCAGTGACTCAGGCAACCCATTCCAGGCTTGGGCTAGGGTGTCAGCGCCCAAGATGCCGAGGTTCATTCCCTGGCCCCCAATTGGGCTGACCACGTGCGCTGCATCCCCGAGTAGTGCCACCCGGCCTTTCAGAAACGTCTCTGCAACAAAGCCCTCAATGCCAAAGGGGCTCAGCCACGAGCATGTCGTGAGGGGAATCGTCTGGCCAGTGCGGGCAAAGACAAGCGCACCGAGGCTGTCCACGGTAAGAGCGGTCTGGCTGTCCCGAAGCCGTGCGACCCAGCGGCGCTGGCAATGGGGGAGGGGAAAGGACTCAACGATTCCTTCGTGGCTAAAAAACAATGCCGCATCGCTGCCAAATGCTGTGTTATCGGTGAAGTCGCCCATCAGATAGCGGTCGGGGTAGGTACTTCCTGTGCGCTTGATATCGGCCAGCGTTCGTACGGTGCTATTGGTTCCATCACAGCCGACTAAAAGCTTTGCGGTGAGTGCTTCTCCAGATTTACAGAAAATTTGAATGCAATCAATGCCTTGCTTGAGCTCGCTTACTTCAGCACCAAGCCGAAGTGCACGGGGCGCGAGGATTTTGAGGTGTGCTTCCAAGAGCGTTTCGGTGCGTGCCTGAGGTAGTGCCATCGGCGCTTCGGGCAGAGCAAGCCGCCCGAGCCGACTCTCGCCATAGAATACCTGGCCACCCCCGATGGCAACTGCCTCGGTGGCAAGCGCCTCACCCAGGCCAAGTGCCCGAAGAACGTCTTGGGCAGGGGGATGGATTCCAATGGCGCGAGAGTGGGGGGAGCGCTCCCGGCGCCGCTCCAGCACGGCAACCGTTACACCACGCTGTGCCAGAAGCCCGGCCAGAGTTAGGCCCACCGGCCCCGCCCCGACAATGGCGATCTCTACGCTTTCCATTGGAGCTGAAGCCGAAACGGGGCGGAGGGCGTGACCTGCCAGCCGGGGGGGACGATTTTTTCTAGCTCTTTCTGGGTAAAGGCACGTCGAATCGAGCGCATGCCATCCTCAAAGATAAACGAGTCACGGAACCAGCTTCCAACAAAGGGAAAGAGCAGAAGCGCCCGATCATCGCGGCAAAGGTCGTTGTGGATCACGTTAACAGAGGCCAGGCGCTCGCAGGCCGCACAGAGGGTTTTTATTTCGTCGCTGGTGAGGTGATGCAAGACATGGTTAGAAAGAAGAATATCCGCGCCAAAGCTGAGCGAGTACAGGCTGGCTTGCTCAAAGTGGAGATTGGCAGGATTGTGCTGCGCCTGGGCAAAGGCAATGGCACGTGGATCGGGATCAATGCCACGGAACTCCGCCGAAAGGCCATCGCACTGGGTGAGCTGTGCGAGGTGTCGGAGGACATCCCCGCCACCACAGCCGATGTCCAGCACTGTCCGTGCGCCCGCTTGTAGCGCCGGGCGAAGCTCCCGCTGGTAGATTCCCGTCCAGCCTGAGAGTAGTGCATTGATCCGGGCAAACTGCGCGTAGGTTCGTGCCAGCTTTTTCGGGTCGCAGTGGGGATCGTCCATGCGTTCCGTCAGAGACAGGGCGCGCTCTCGCAGATAAAGTGTCATAGAGCCGTCAGAAGCGCCGTTTCTATCGTCAGGCCCGGTCCAAACGCCATGGCCAGTAGGGTTTCCTGGGGAGCAATCCCTCGGGAGCCTAGCTCCTTTAGAACGAAGAATAGGGTAGCGCTGCTCATGTTGCCACAGTCTCGTAGCACCTTGCGCGAGGCTGCCAGTGCCGACTCTGGCAAATCGAGCCCGCGCTCGACCCGATCTAGGATAGCACGGCCCCCGGGATGCACTGCCCAGTGCGTGACTTGCTCCTGAGTGAGCTGCACTTTCTCCAAGATCGGCTGGAGCGCCTCTTTGACGTTGGTCTGGATGATCTCTGGCACATACGACGAGAGCTGCATCTGGAAGCCCACATCGCCAATCGTCCAGGCCATGTCCGAGTCGCCTGCGGGGGCAATCGCCGACGAAAAAGCATCCAGGCGCAGGGCGGGGCCGTGCGGCGGATGGGCACTTACCACGGCGGCGCTGGCTCCATCGGCGAACACGGAGCCCGCTAAAAGATCGTCCATTCCCGCCGTCCACTGGACATGCAGCGAGCACAGCTCCAGACAGACCACCAGCACGACCGCCTCGGGGTTGGCCTCACAGAAGGCTTTTGCCATGCGGAGCGCGGGAAACGCGGCGTAGCAGCCCATGAAGCCCAGGTGGTAGCGCTCGACATCTGCGGAGAGCCCTAGTGCTTTTAAGATGGCAAAGTCGGGGCCGGGCTGAAAGAACCCGGTACAGGAGACGGTAATTAGGTGGGTGAGCTGCTCGGGTGCAAACCCCGAGGCTGCGAGTGCGCTGGCGGCAATCGTGGGAAACATCGTCCGTGCGGCTTCGGTGTAGAGTGCGTTGCGCGCCCCGGTTGACGGGCACAAAAACGTGTCGGTCGCTCTGTCGTAGAAAATGCCCGGCTGTGTATCGGGGAGAAAGTCTCTCACCACACTGGAGCGCCGCTCAATCGCCGAGTGGGCATAGAGATGGTGGATAATCTTCTCCGTCCGCCGATCCCCCTTTGCCACCGAGCGTTTTAGGGTCGCCGCGATCTCTTCCTGAGGATACGATGTCGGTGGTAGGAGAGTTTCGATATGGTGAAGGTAGACAGGCATGACTTTTGATCGTATCACGGAGAATGCTCCGATCCGTTCTGAGGTTCCCATTCTTTCGCGGCGTTTGTATAAACCATGGTGGGCATCGAGTCCCTGCTGACCCGCTCCGAGGTGAAAGACCCAGTGCTGGATGCGGACATAGGCACTCACGAGGGATGAATGCAACCCTTTTGCCTGATCGAGGTACAAAAGAAACATGTTGAAAATCAGCTCTCGTGGCTTTCGTATTGCGCAGTTGCTCGTTCTCGTTGCTGGGGGAGGAGCGTTGATGGCCTATGTTCGGACGTCAAGAAATCGTGAACAGAGCGGGGAAGATCCTGCTGTCTGGAAGCGTACCCTCCCACGCCTTTTGGAGAAAATTGCGGCGGCAAAGACTGTTTTCCTTTACGAAGGGCTGCCTCATCCGATGTGGGAGAGTGGTGAGCTCAGCCACGAGAAGCAACAAAAGAAGACACGTCAGCTTCATGGCTTTGATTTTTACATTGATCCCATTACGGTGAATGCCACAGATGCGAAGCTCCTCTTTCAGCTTTGCTCTGCGCAAAGTAGCTATGATCGCTATGGGGGAGTGAAGCTATGTGGTGGCTATCATCCCGACTGGTGTTTGGTATTTGGTTCGGTTGAGGTTCTGCTCTGTTTAGGCTGCGATGAAGCGCGCGTCTACAGTCCCGATGAAGAAATCTACGCCGACTTCCAGGCACCACAGCCACGAAAAGCCTTAAAACAGCTTGGAAAGTTGCTCAAAGTCTACCGTAAGAACCGGCCCCTGACGACGTATTACAAGAGATAGTAAGGATGAGAGCGCAAAATGACCCTGAGGTGCTTCGGGCTTCGCACGAAGAGCCTCGCCAATTTTGGGAGAGCCACCTAAGAAAAAAAACGTATCTCGTTGGAGCAAGTCACAGCGATAAAGCAACTATGAAACGCGGAAAACTACGGGCGTCTCGAAGCCAGCGGTGCAAGCGGGAGACGCAAATCGGCGGGATGTGGGCGGGTTGGATGGGCGCGGCGCTTCGTCGCGCCGTGGGGCAGAAAAGCTAGAGAGCGCCACGGGAAACCTCCCGTGGCGCTCTCTTTATTTGATGCGCTTAGTTGTGGCGGTGATCGCGGTCGCGGCAGTCTCGATCCCAATCGCGTCCCCGATGCTCCCGCTCCCAGCGCAGGCGGGCCTCACGCTCTTCGCGCTCGATTCGCTCACGGCGCTCTCGCTCAAACCGTTCGCGTCGCTCGCGCTCCTGTCTCTCCCGGAGAATGCGCTCCCGAAGCTCTCGCTGTTCACACTCACGTCGCTCCCGCTCGATGCGCTCCCGCTCCCATCGTGAGGGGGGAGTGAAGCGGTCCTCGCGGCCATAGCGATCTCGGTCGTAGTCGCGGGTGTTGTAGCGATCGTCTCGGCTGTCGCGGCTGTAGTTGTTGTCGGTCTGCTGGGCCTTGCGAGCATCTTCGTACTTCTTGCCTGTGTAGGCGGCTCCTGCACCCAGAACAAGCGCCTCCCCGACCCGGCCACGGACGGCAGAGCCCACGGCTGCCGCACCGAGACCAACCCCCAGGTTACGCATCGCGTTCTTGTCGTCCTGTCGGGTCATGCCAGGGCCGTTTCCCTGCGCCCAACCCGTTCCTACGAGACCGATCATCGCC
>NZ_JANNYP010000708.1:0-5148 GCF_031410135.1 Armatimonas sp.
ATGGATCCTGCAGGAGTGCCACTGCCACGCAAAACAAAAGCGCCCCCAACCAAAGAAGAGACGCTTGCTAAACCCACTACAGGCGCGACCCTGCGCCCGTCAAGCCTCCCTCTATTTAGGGACGCGGGGTAATCTGAGCCATACCGCCACAGCGGTGAAAGAAGTTCATGTGCGCTCGTTATATCACGGCTATTTTCGGACTGCCGAGTTCTCGCTCTTCCAGCGCCGTGCAATCTGAATGGCAACATCACGCAAAAGGGCGTCGCGCCGTATGGGAAACTCCTCGGGGGAGCAGACACTTTTTTGAGTAATTTGCGACCCGAGATAAAGAAGCTCGATATCGTCTACGGACAGGATCGTGCGGCTCCCGTCCAGCTCAACCCAGCGTTTAAGGGTCACTTTATACGAAAGTATCCCCCAGCTCGGCCTGTCTTTAATTTTAACATTAGGGCTTCCCCCAATCTCTATAACAATCGAAAGGCGTGGTGGGCTATCACTGAGGGGCTCATCGGGATTTTCTGGTGGGGCGAAAGGAATCCCTTGGGCACGCAAAATGCCTTCCACCCGATTATCATCCCTCTCTTCTTTCGTACGGGGGAGAGCCCCTGCCATATTGGTTTTTGGTGGTTGCCAGTTTGTCTCAAAGACACGAGGTTTTTCAACGAGCGGTTTGTGAATGACAAAGATATCGTCGATCACCGTGTTATGGTAGAGACGAACCGCCTTGAGATACTGATACTTCCAGTCAGGGTTGCGAGCAGGCGTGGTAATGTACCGGTAGAGTGCCGTGGCGAAACCGGCAAGAAGTATGCCTGCAAGGAGGGAAACTTGCGAGCGAGTGAGCTTGGGATTCCACATAAGTATCAGATCACCGTTTTCCTTGAAACTCTTGACTGTTGGCAGATTTCCAGCTTTTTACTAGGGTCTCCAAGGCTAACCCAATGGCTTCATCTTGTCTTGCTTCCAGTGTTTGTGGTGAGGCAATACCTACAGGGTTCCAAAGACCAATTTCGCTAGGCTGCACACGGACACGAAGAGGAGTGGTGGCCTGTGGGCTAGCATAACAATCTTGCTCCAAAATCAGCTCATAGCTGAGATGTCCCCAATCCGGTTTCCCTTCTATGATGGTTCTATCAACGGCGACTTTGATGGTGACATAAAGGGGAGCTCGTCTTGGAGATTTCGAGTTTTGGGAGTCATTGGTTTGTACACTGACACCCGAACTCTCAAGATAGGCAAGTGCACTCTGCCGAAGCTTTTCTTCACGTGTTAGCTGTGCTTCAAACAGAGCACGTTGCTGAGCACGCCTTTGCGAGGAAATTCTTGTGGGCTTGCTTAGTTGCTCAACGAGTTTCTGCTCTACTTCTAACTGTGTAGGGCGCGTCACAGGCTGATGTAACGTTGTTTCTGATGGTGCAGGTATACGCCGTGGGATGAGTGGCCCGAACTCGAACTCTAGGCTTACAACTGCTGTGTTGTACAGGGGCATAGCGTCCCGTGGATCATCTGCGGGAGGAGGGGGTGCGATGAAGAATTTATAGAGCTCTAAAGTCACCAGAGGAATAAGTAGGGCTCCAATTGTCACAAGCTGTTTTAGGGAGAGAGGCCGGTTGTGCATCCTAATGTGTTTGGAGCCCATTGAGGCCCTACCGCTTCAAAATTACAGAGCTGCCAGAACCGCGTTGGCCATGGCATGGCTACCAACCGTGGGCTCGCCGTTTTGGGCGATGTCGGCGGTGCGTAGGCCGCTCTCTAGAACTTTCTCGACGGCGGTCTCGATACGCTTTGCCTCAGTCTCGCGTCCAAAGCTGTAGCGCAGGAGCATGGCAACCGAGAGAATGGTGGCCAGAGGATTGGCGATTCCCTTACCGGCAATATCGGGCGCGGAGCCGTGGCAGGGCTCGTACATGCCAAACGTTCCCGTGCCTAGGCTCGCAGAGGGGAGCATTCCTAGCGACCCGGTGAGCATCGCGGCCTGATCGGAGAGAATATCGCCAAACAGATTCTCGGTCACGATGACGTCGAATTGCTTGGGGTAGCGCACCAGCTGCATCGCTGCGTTGTCCACGAGAAGATGTGAGAGCGTGACATCGGGATACTCCTTGGCGACTTCCTCAACCGTCGAGCGCCACAAGACACTGGTCATGAGCACGTTTTGTTTGTCCACGGAGCAGAGCTTCTTGCCGCGCCGTTGCGCCGCCTGAAAGCCGACATGGGCAATGCGCATGATCTCGTCTTTGGTATAGACGCACGTGTCAATTGCCTGCTGGCCGTCGTTGGACTTGGGGAGACCAAAGTACATGCCGCCGGTTAATTCGCGCACCACCAGAACATCTAGGCCGCCTTCGAGCAGCTCGGGCTTGAGACTGGATGCCGAGACCAGCGCCGGATAGCAGATCGCGGGCCTCAGGTTGGCGTAGAGGCCGAGGTGCTTGCGCAGTGGCAGAAGTGCACCACGCTCAGGACGCAAGTTGGGATCTGGGATCACGTCCCACTTGGGGCCGCCCACCGCGCCTAGCAAGATCGCATCGCTGGCTTTACACAGCTCCAGAGTGGCATCGGGGAGTGGATGGCCGGTCGCATCGTAGGCCGCACCTCCGACCAGTGCCTCGGTCAATTCGATATCGGGGGCGACCACGCGGAGGACACGAATGGCCTCCGCCACAATCTCAGGCCCGATTCCATCACCGGGCAATACAGCAACTTTTGGCATAGCGGCTTATGGTACCACGGAGCCCTAACACTGAAGTATACTGCCTACTAATGAGTAGGCCAGTGATTGTGGGGATCGGGGAAGTACTGTGGGATTTGTTGCCTGATGGAAAATTTTTAGGCGGGGCACCCGGAAACTTCGCTTTCCATGCCAGTCAGCTCGGTGCTGAAGGAATTGTCGCCAGTGCCGTGGGGCGCGATGCGTTGGGGGACGAGATCATTGAGCGCCTCGAAAGCCTCGGCCTCTCTACCGAGTACATCCAGCGCAACGACGCACCCACCGGAACCGTCACCGCGACGCTTGATGCCGAGGGAAAAGCGACCTACATCATCCACGAAAACACCGCTTGGGATCAATTCAAGATTAGCTTTGAGTGGGATGCACTCGCAAAACGTGCCGATGCAATTTGCTTTGGGAGTCTGGCTCAGCGCACCTTTGAATCACGATGGATCATTCAACGGTTCCAAGGGTTGTCGAACTGGCACTGTCTTCGCATATTTGATATTAACTTGCGTCAGGATTACTACTCTATTGGCATCAATCAGTTCTCATTGAATTTTGCCAACGTCTTCAAGCTCAACGACGAGGAGCTACCAATAATCGCTGAGTTGCTGGAGATTCCTAGCGAGGAGACGGGCTTTGTCACCGCACTATGGGAGCGCTGCCCGCAATTGGTTGTGGTGGCGCTGACGCGTGGGGCGAATGGGAGTACGCTCTTTACGCGCTTCCGGCGCTCCGACCATCCCGGCTATCCGCTGGCGGAGGGCGTGACACCAGATACCGTGGGAGCGGGTGACTCGTTCACGGCGGCGCTTGCCGTTGGGTTACTGCACTTTGATGATCTGGACATCCTCCACGACAAAGCGAGCAAATTAGCGGCTTTTGTTTGCTCACAGCCCGGCGGGACACCGCTACATTCGGGTACAATGCCTCCGTTATGAAAATGCAGGAATATCAGGCCAAGGCTCTCTTGGCTCAATTTGGAGTCCCGACGCCCAAGGGGATCGTTTGTACGACCTCCGACGAAGTCAAAGCGGCTGCCGAGTCTCTCGGAGGCGGTGCGGTCGTAAAGGCACAGGTTCTCGCGGGTGGACGTGGCAAAGCAGGGGCGGTAAAAGTCGCCAAGACCGCCGAGGCGTGCGCGGAGTTTGCGGGCTCGATCCTGGGCAAGAAGCTCTACTTTGAGCAGGCCAAGGAAGAGCTGACGATCACCACGCTTCTCGTTGAGGAGCTTCTTCCCATCGCCAAAGAGTACTATCTTGGCGTCGTGGTGGATCGTGATAGCCAGCGCAATGTCTTTATCTTGTCGTCGCAGGGGGGCATGGATATCGAGGAAGTGGCGCACTCCCACCCCGATGCCATTGGTCGCTATGCGATTGATCCTGCCATTGGCATCAAAGACTTCCATATCCGTGAGCTGGCCCGCAAAGGCGGCATTCCGGACTCCGAGCTGGGTAAGTTGGCTCCGTTTATCAAGAACCTCTACGCTGCGTGTGTGAAGTCCGATGCGACTCTGGCCGAGATTAACCCGCTGGTGGTGCTTGCCGATGGTAACTTTATCGCGGGGGATGCCAAGATTGATATTGACGACAACACGCTCTACCGTCACCCGGAGCTGGCCGCTCATGGCGAAGGCTCCGATGAGCTCAACCACTTTGAGAAAGAAGCACGGCGGCGCGGGATCAATAACTACGTCCATCTGGGCGGCAATGTTGGCATTATCTGCAACGGTGCGGGTCTGGTGATGGGCACGATGGACGAGGTCAAGCGTGCCGGTGGCGAGCCCGCTAACTTCCTCGATATTGGCGGTGGCGCGAAAGCCGAGCTTGTGCGCTCGTCGCTGGAGCTGATCTTGCTCGATAAAGATGTCAAGGCGATCTTGATCAATATTTTTGGTGGCATCACCCGTGGCGACGAAGTGGCCAAGGGCATTATCGAAGCAACCAGTACGATGGACATCAAGGTTCCCTTGGTGGTTCGTCTTGCGGGAACCAACTCCGAAGAGGGCCTCGCGCTCCTCAAAGATGCCAACCTAGTGCCTGCTGCCACGATGCAGGAAGCCGCGCAGAAAGTTGTCGCGCTGCTGTAAGCAGTCGCAAGAAAGAAGAACTACTATGGCCTGGGAATATAAAATTGTAACCTCTGCGGAAGATGCAGACGATGAGACGATGCTCAATGAGCTCGGTGGCGAGGGCTGGGAGTTGGTCTCCGTACAGATCAGCGAAGTGACCTATGTCGAAGAGAACGGCGAGAGTGAAGAGGGCGACGAGTTCGTCGAGGAAGTCGCGACGTACTATCTGAAGCGGCAGAAATAAGCGAAAATGGCGATTCTGATTGATGAAACAACCAAAGTAGTCGTCTCCGGCATCACTGGCCGGGAGGGCACTTTTCATAGCGGGCAGATGCTCGCCTACGGGACTCAGGTAGTCGCGGGT
>NZ_JANNYP010000709.1:0-2273 GCF_031410135.1 Armatimonas sp.
CGTTCCTTGGCATCTCGCCGCTCTCTTAACATGTCGCCGCCCTCTTAAGCATCTAGCCGCCTGGCTTAAACGTATCGCACGCCTGACGAATGGCTTTTGCAATACTAATCGCGAGCTCGCCTGCCTTCGTCGCTACTCCTGAGACAGGAATACTCTGGACCACCTTGCCGTCACGAGAGAGCTTCACATTCAGGAGCAGCATCTCACCCTCCTGACGGTACAGACCACTGGGCTTGAGTGCCCCCGGAAGCGCACCCTTGCCCACGTAGAGTAGCTTGCCACCACGAGCGCTGGCATCACTCTCCTCACGAAGCAAGGCTGCCACCTTCTCCGAGAGGTTCAGGCTGTCCAGACCGTTCTCATCCAAGAACGTTGGCTCCAGCACACGCGCCTTACGAACCGCCAGGGGAATGGACTTCTTCTCCACTTCGCCCAGCTCCCCAAACGGAAAGTTAGAGCCCTTCGGCGACGAGATCTGGGGGCGCTGGACGCCACCAATGCCCGCCGCCAGCACTGGCACACGCTCCTCCACGTGCTTGAACAGGGGCGTCACTTCCACAAACGGGCTGGCGTTTTGCATTCCTTCCAGCAGCGCGTAGGTGAGCAGCCCCTGACCAAACTCGCCTGCCTCGTAGCTCACACGATCGGCAGCGCAGCCCATCAGTACGTGAAAGGCGGTCTTGTCCTGGAGCTGGGCAATCGCGCGTGCCCGGCTGGTGTCCTCAGGGGTCAGCTCGCGTGAGGCCGTCAGGGCTTGCTGAGCCGCCCCTGCCGCGCAGGTATCTATCACCACGACTTTCTTGGTTGCTTGGATGCCATCTTGTGCGTTGACAAAGCGTGCCAGCTCGTCACTGGTAAGGGTTGTGCTCTCGCGCAGCGGCTTTTCCGTCAGTTCCGTTGCGCTTGCGGTATGGGCTTCCTGAGTGAGGTAGCAGTAGAGATCGTCGCGTGTTCCTGGCAGGCGCAGCGATGCTCCATGCCCGGCGAGATAGACCACGAGAATATCGGCGGGCTGTGCGCTCTTGCGAATCTTCTCCAGTGCGGCGAGGATATTGGCTTTGGTGGGCTTGGCGTTGCTCTCGGTGGTGAGGAGCTGGAGCTGAACGTGCTCTGCGCCAAAGAGCTTCTTCGCGCCGAGAGTAAGTGCGCCTGCGAAGTCCTGTGCGTCCTTAGCGGCGAATCGTAGCTTGAGGGCAGGCTCTGCGTACTGGGACACACCGACGACCAGTGCCCAGAGGGTGGGAGGTGTGGTGGTGGCAGCTTTGGGTGGTGCGTAGGCAGCGATTACGCCCCGGCTCTGGATGCTCACCTCGCCCGTTGCGTTCTCTGCGCTGACCTCTATCTGTCGTTTCTGTCCGTTGGGTAGGGGAGCTAGATGGGAGAGGTCTACCTTGAGGGTTGCGTTTTTCTGGTTGGGGTCAAAGCCCTTTGGCCGTGCATCCTGGGTGAGCAGTGCACCATCCACCTTGACCATCACCGGCCCAATCCCCCCGCCCCGGCTCTGGAGCTGGATGGTGCAGCTCTTGTCTCCGTCTTTTGGCTCCAGCACCACGACTTCTGGGTAGAGCTTGACCTGTACTTTGGTGAAGTCTGGTACGGGAAAGGGTGGCTCTTTACCCGCCATGATCCGCGCCAGGAGCCCCGGTTCGTAGTAGAAGCGCTTGAGCTGGTTGAGTGCGATAGGCTCCAGCCCGAGCACCCAGTGTAATCCATTGACGTTCCCTTCGTTCGAAGCATCGTAACGTCCTGTTGGTGTCGTTACTGCCCAGGTGTTGTCGGTGAGGGAGAGGAGAGAGCAAAGCTCCTTCCCTGTCGCTATGTCCCAGAGCTTTGCGGTTTGGTCATCACTTGCGGTGAGCACTGTCTTTCCATCGGGTGAGAAAACAGCAGAGTTTACCCTGGCCGAATGGCCTGTGAAGGTTTGGATTTCCTTTCCCGTCGCTATGTCCCAGAGTCTCGCAGTTTGATCCCCAGCGGTAAGGACTCTCTTTCCATCGGGTGAGAAAACAGCGGAGTTTAGAGGTGCTGAATGCCCCTTGAATGTTTGTATCTGCTTTCCCGTTTCCACATCCCAGAGCTTTGCGGTTTGATCCCTACTTGCAGTAAGGACTGTCTTTCCATCGGGTGAGAAAACAGCCTTTACATCGGGTGAGAACGGAATATGTCAATGATTTTGAGACACTTTTCTTTTTTAATTTAGACTCTTTTTGCCTCCAGACTTACCCTGCATTTATCATCTGTCACGGCGGGCAAAGCGGAGTCCAGCACGAGTG
>NZ_JANNYP010000710.1:0-11256 GCF_031410135.1 Armatimonas sp.
CATTTTGTGCGTGGCCGGGACAGGCTCGGTGATCTACGGGGAGGACGAATCCGGAAAGTCGGTGCGGGTAGGCGGACGCGGCTGGGAGTTTGGAGATGAAGGTAGTGGAGCCTATGTCACCACAGAGCTGATGCATCGGACACTACGCGCCTGCGACGGGCTCTGGCCTCACACGCCCCTCACCAAGGCTGTCTGTGGGCTTCTTGAGACCGACGAAGCGGCTCTTGCCGGCGAGCGTGCTCGTCAGCGTGCCCTAATCGAAGGACGAGGGTTTCTGGTACGCTTGGTTCATGCTAAAGCACTAGAAGGGGATCAAGAGGCACAAGGGCTCTTCACCGGAGCCGCAGCCTGGCTTGCACGCTTTGTTCGTGCTGCCTATGAACAGCTTGAGTTTCCCAGCGAACGGGCCGTCCCGGTGGCGCTTGTTGGGGGGATGTGGGAGCAAGTGGGGCAGTGGATGCACGCACCCTTCACGCTTCTTTTGGAGCGCTGGGAGAAAAATATAACTGTCCGGGAGCCTATGGGCAGCCCTGTGGAAGGAGCACTTCGTCTTGCTGAACGAAGTTGTCCTTAACACGGTAGAATAGGGAGGTATTTTTATTAGGAGGTTGGATATGGACTCAGAGAATCCCACATTGAAATGGTCTCTTGCGGCAGTTGGTGTTGTCGTGGTGTGTTTCTGTTTGGGGTATTTTGTCTTCGGAACGAAGGGAGCACCCTCAGATGCCACCCCGGCTGTTGCAACTTCCAGCCCCGAACCGACTCCCAGTGGACTTCAGATCACCGCGGTAGAGAGCCAAGGGCTTCAGGTCGAAGATATTACGGCGGAAAAAGAAGCGGCGCGAAAACGTAAAGAAGAGGCAGAGCGTGCTCGTGAGGAAGCCAAGTTAAAGGCCGCCGATCCTGGCATTATCGAAGCAAGTCCCTCGCCCAGCCCGGACGAAACCTTAACGGACACCAAAGACGAAGATCCTTCCAAGACGGAGCCTGACCCGGTAAAACCTGAAGTAGACCCTACGACGACAGAGCCAGATAAGACTAAGTCTGAGGGGGATAAGCCCAAAGTTGAGCCAGATAAGACCAAGCCTGAGGGGGATAAGCCCAAAGTTGAGCCTGACAAACCGAAGACCGAAGGTGAAAAGTCTAAGACCGAGAGTGAGAAAACGGTCGCTTCTAAGAACCTGTTTCGGGTACGCATTGGCGGAGCAAAAAGTACACGCGATGATGCCGAGAAACTTGTCGCCGAGCTACGAGGACGCGGCTACACGCCGACCATAATCGCCGATCAGCGCAAAGGCAAGACCATCTACCATGTACAAGCCGGTGCGTTCAGCGACTCCGATGGGGCAGAGCGCCGTAAGAAAGAACTTGAAAATAATGGTTATGATGCTCGCGTCAACTAGTTTACTCGCTCTTGTGACGCTTGCACAGACTCCGACACCGTTGCTTAGCCATACATTCATTACTAGCGAGGACGGCTGGCAAGGTATCGGAGAGATCGCTAAAGTTAGCCGAACCGCACCGCCGAAGCCCGTTTTAAGCTTTGAGTACATGGTCAATAAGACCAATCTCAATGCGCTTGTTCGTACGATTGAGCCCGAAGCCCTCAAAGGAGCCCAGCGACTGCACTTTACCCTCAAGGCCGATACCGATACGGTACTGGCCTTTATGGTTCAAGAAAAAGGGGGAGGGCGCTTCATGGCAGTAGCAACCATGCCCAAGAACCTCTGGCAAGAGATCGACCTCGCCGTGACGGACTTGTCCCTGGGACGCGACCCCGGCGACCCGGCGGATGCCAATGGCAAGCTGGACACAGAGAAAATTGAGTCCATCACCGTGGTAGATCTGCATGAGTTCTTGATCCGCATGGAGAGTGCTGCCGTGACGACCCTCTTTCCCGATCTTTCGTCCGGGCCACGTGAGCTCTGGATGCGAGAGTTTACGGTGAGCACTGCGCCCCTGCCCACCTCGTCTCTGGATGGCCTGAGCCGACCTCAGCTCTCTTGGATCGGTGTGGGGGGAGCGGGGCTCAAGCGCGTCTCAGCAGGTGGGCCTCTGACCGGGACAAACCTAGAGGTTACCTACAGTGTGGCTCCAGGAAAGTTTAGTGGGCTTTTTCATGCCATCCCTTCAGGTTCTCTCGCCGGCAAGGCGAGCCTTGGTGTCTCTTTGGCCGTCGCCAAATCCGCGAGCCTGATGGTGCAGCTTGAGGATGACCAGGGGGGTAAGTTTAATGCCATGGTGGAGGTGCCGGGCGTGCGCTCGCCACGGAAAATTTCCCTGCCTTGGAGCGACTTCAAGCCCGCTGATGACAGCAAGCGCGACAAAATGGATGTCGCGCGTGTCAAGCAGATAATGATCCTAGATATCAGCGGCATTACGGAGAGTGTGCAACAAAACAACACCCTCTGGCTAGCCAACTTGGAAGCAAAATAGAACCGTGAGGCAAGATAGAACGTGACCCCTGAGGCCGAACTGCACTACACTCGTGGACGGCTGCACCTGCGCCGTGGCGAGTCTCTTCTCCCCTATGCATCTGCAACTCAAGAGATGCAGACCGCACTCCAGCACTTAAGAGAGGCCAGCAAGCTAGCGCCAAAACATCCTGAGATCTACTACTGGATGGCTCAGGCCCTGCGCCATTTAGGGCAGCGCGATGATGCCATTGCGGCGGCTCGCAAGGCTGCTGAGCTGGCTCCCACCAGCGATGAGTACGGGCGGTTCCTACGTACTCTGGAGAATCCCTCACCAGAGCCCATCTCCACGCGCCCTGCGCCGCCTCTTCGAAATGGTAGCCCGCCCGCTCCCGTGGCAGAGACAGGTAAGCCAGGACTAACCTGGGACGATGTGGTGTTGCCTGCCAAGACCAAGCGTGAGCTGCGTCAGATGCAGCTTCTCCTTGAAAACCCAGACCAGGCGCGGCGCTTGGGGGTTGATCCGCCCACGGGGCTATTGCTCTATGGCCCTCCGGGAACGGGAAAGACGACCATTGCGCGCATTCTGGCCGCACAGGCTAAGTCCAAGTTCTTCGCCACCAGCCCCGCAGAAGTCAACTCCATGTGGGTGGGCGAGGGCGAGAAGGCCGTTGCACGGCTCTTTACCGAGGCACGTCAGAACGCTCCTGCGATTATTTTCTTGGACGAGGTGGATGCGCTCATCCCCAGCCGCGTCGGGGGAATGCACATGCCTTCCGATAAAGTGGTCAATCAGTTTCTGCACGAGATGGATGGCCTGGTGGCGAATCAGGGGCTCTTCGTCGTCGGTGCCACCAACCGACCCGATATGCTCGATCCTGCACTTGTCCGGGGAGGACGGCTCTCGCGCCAGATTGAGATCCCGCTACCCGATGAAGAAGCACGCCGCCAGATCCTGGAGGTCTGTGTCAAGCGGGCAACCATTGGCGACGATGTGGATCTGGACAAGCTGGCGGCAGGTGCGGAGGAGTTCTCTGGGGCCGATCTGCGTGCCTTGGTCAACGAGGCCGGGATGCAGGCCCTGATCCGCCTCGCCGACGAAGGCGGCATCGAGGCGGTCACCATGGTGGACTTTGAGATTGCTCTGGCGAACATGGACAAGACCGAGGACTCGGGTTTCTAGGCCGTCTCAATCTCGTACCAGAGAGTCTTGTGCTCAGGGCCAATGGCTAGAGTGAGGGTGCCGTTCTCAAGTGTCGCAGGAACTTCTTGGCGACGCTTCCCGGTGCCCTCCAGCGCCCAGACCGTCGCTTTCGTCGCTTTTGTCGCGATCTGAATCGTCGCCGAGGGAACTTCGAGCTGTGTCGGGCCAGACTTCCAGGCATCCGCTGCAGAGGTTCGATCTGCGTTCCACGTCATGCCTGGGTTTTCGGCCTTGTCCAGCACCGTGAGCAGAAGCGAGCGCGACAGTTCGGTCGGCTTTCCATCCCGCGCTGTCAGGGTGAGAACCGCAAAGTTGCGCTTGGACGGTGCCACTTCCGCCAGAAATCCTGTGACTCGGGCTGCCTTACCGCCTAGCTTGCCGATCAGTGCCTTAGAGGCGGGGGAGCTAACGCGTACCTGCTGTGCCGCATGATCCCAGACAAACCCCGTGCTCTCTTGCATCGGTTTGGGGTTCTGCACCACGAGCGCGAGAGGGCCAGGGTCTTCTTCAAAACGAACCGCCGCACGGTGTGTCAGGAACGTCTTCGAATCTATTTTTTCGGGGGCGTTCTTGAGGCTCCCTTGGACAAACCGTGTCTCGGAGAGTCCCCAAAAGGCGTAGTCGGTGCCGAGCGCTTTCAGGCCAGGGACCTTGGCTTTAGGCACGGTGAGCTGAATGGCATTGGGTGCGGGAGCGAGATCACCTCGCAGGAACAGCGCGGCGGCGGCAGGCAGAAAGCCGAGCTTGCCGGGATGGAGCTGCTGGTCGAAAAAGCCGGTGATCTTGTCGCTCTGCGCGGTTTCATAGGCGAAGAGAAAGATGCCATCCCAGTCTTGCCAGGCGGCGTAGGCAAAGATCAGGGGAGTCAGCTCGGCGCTGTACTCGCTTGGGGCGGGATGGTCGTACTCGCTGACCGTGAAGGGCTTGCCTTGCACCCGGTGCATCGCGAGGCCGTCCAGGACTCCCGCACCAGAGCTAGCCGTCATGGGAGTGTTCTCGATCTGGAAGTTATTAGGATCAAAGGCCGAGCCAGGGAAGTTGGGGTGCTGCCAGTAGGCGTGCATGTCCACCCAGTCGAGCTTGGACTCTCGGTAGAGCCCCGCCATGCCGCCGTAGCTGGCTTGGGAGCAGGCAATCGACGCTGTGCAGCCCGTTGCGAGAACCGCCGCTTTCATCGTCCGGCAGTAGGAGTCCTCCACGGTCATGAGATAGTGGGTGTAGTCCACACCAGAGTTCGAGCCACTGATCTGCCCTAGCTCAATCGTCCCTTTCTCTAGGCTCTGACCCGAGACGAACTGCATGCCCCCGCCTCCCGGACGAAGGCTCCACTCGCCTAAGTAAATATCCGCATCGCTATCACCAACCGTGAGGGAGAGGCGACAGTGGCCCGGAACAACATTACCATTGGCGATAAAGGTGAAGCTGTAGCGTTTCCAGGCAATGTTCAGGCCGATACTGGTGTCGAGTCCGACCATGCTCCACGGGGCTTGGTCGAGGCGGGCGTTGACATAGACCGTACGTGGTGCCGCTGCCCGTGCGACAAACGAGACCGTGTAGGTCTTTCCTGTCTCTAGTGTCAGGCTGGTCTGGTGAAGCTGGAGGTGCCAGTTAGTGCCGTCGCTCTTTAGTTTTGTGACATGGAGCACCTGGCCACCGGGCGCATTGGTCTGTCCCGCGACACTGATGGAGGCTAGCTCCATCTGCGTTTTTTCGTGAGTCTCGGCGGTCCATCCCGCGACATTACGATTGAGCTGCTCCATGCCCAGCGACTGCCCCGTGTTCCAGGCTTGCCGCAGCGTGACGGTGTTGAGGTACTTCTTTCGGAGATAGACCTGCCAGCCCGCTTCCAGGGGCTTGCGGAGTGCGCTAGGAAGGGCTGCCGCTTGGCCCGCGGAGCCAATCAGAGAGTCTTCGTTGTTCAGCTCGACCAGCGCAAGCACCGGATCGAGCGCCAGTGGCAGGCTCGTGTAGGGGTTTTTATGGGTCAGTATCTGGGTCGCGAACTGCTTTTGAAGCTCGATAGCCCGTGGATGAAAGTACGCGACCACTTTGCCTAGCTCAGGGAGCTTCTCTTGGGTTATGGGAAAGCCATCACCCGGAAGCCACTCGCGCGAGACATGCAGATTAAGATCCACATAGATCCCGTTGCGCTTCAGCTGGGCAATAAAGAACTCCAGCAAGTCCAGGCTTACGGGATCAAGCGAAGTTGTCTTGGTGTAGCGGCCCTTGCTATTAAAGATATTGGGCGTCGCCCACTGCGCATCCATGTGGTGCAGCCGAACCAGGTTCACGCCGTACTTATGCAGCCGGGCCGCGATCTTGGGGGCATCGGCCTTGCTGGGAAACGCCGCCGCCGCGCCTATATTCACCCCCACAAAGCGCACCCGTCGCCCTGTCGCGTCGTAGAAATGCCCATTTTTAGCCGTGAGCTTGTGTTGCGTCGTCAGCGGCGCAGGGTTGAGAGAGGCCACACTGGTCGCTGTCGCGCTGGAATCGTCCCAGGGCAGCGAGAAAGGAAAAGCATTTGTTTGGTTCACAGAGGCATTATAGCCCGTCGTGCGAAGCGGACCGAGCCTGCGTGAGCCAGATTATGGTAAGCTTAGGGGGATATTTCTGTTTCGGAGAGGAAGAAAGATGTCGCAAGAGTTGAATCGAAGAGAGCTACTGTTGGGAAGCGCTGCACTGGCGCTGGGGGCGAGTGAGGCGAAGGCGCAGTCGGCGAATAGCCGCGTGAATGTGGCGGTGATTGGGATCGGGGGGCAAGGGAATTTCTCGATCAAGGAGCTTGCTAAGCTTCAGCCCACCACCAATTTCGTGGCACTGTGTGATGTAGATGATGAGCGTGCCGGGAAAGCCTACGAGCAGTTTCCTAGTGCCAAGAAGTTCTACGACTGGCGTGAGATGTTCGACAAGATGGGCAAGGAGATTGATGCCGTCGTGATCGCCACGCCCGACCACACGCACTTTCACCCGGCGCACCGGGCAATCTCAATGGGCAAGCATGTCTACTTAGAGAAACCCATGGCCCACTCGGTCTGGGAGGTGCGGGAGCTAACGAAGCTGGCGACGGAGAAGAAAGTCGCCACGCAGCTTGGGGTGCAGCGGCACACGCTCCCGGCGATCCATAAGGCCGTCGAGATCATCCAGTCGGGGCTGATCGGCAAGGTCACGGAAGTGCATAGCTGGATCGCCAGTAGCCGGGGAATGCCGCCGGTTCCCACCGACACACCTGCGGTTCCCAGCACGCTCAAGTACGATCTCTGGCTTGGGCCTGCACCGCAGCGGCCCTACACGGCGGAGATTGTCCCCTACAAGTGGCGCTTTTTCTGGGACTACGGCACCGGTGAGGCGGGCAACTGGGGCTGTCATATCCTCGATATTCCCTTCTGGGCGCTAGGGCTGACCTACCCGACCCGCGTGAACTACCACGACGGCGACCCGCTCCACGCCGTGACCACGCCCACGAAGTTTCATGTCAGCTTCAAGTACGAGAAAGACATCACGCTTCACTGGTACCAGGGCACCCCGGCGATCTTGAAAGAGAAGAATCTTGACCCGAAAGGCATGAACAATCTCTTTATCGGCGAGAAGGGGATGCTCCTCTGTGGCTTTGACAAGGCGCAGCTGATCGGCGTGGAAGGTGAGCCGACGGTTAAAGTGCCCAAGTCACCCGGTTTCCACAAAGAGTGGCTCGACGCGATCCAGGGCGGCAAGCCCGCTACGTGTCACTTTGGCTACTCCGGCCCGATGACCGAGACGGTGCTTCTGGGAAACACCGCCTACCGTGCCCAAGAAGGCTTCGACTGGGACGCGAAGACGCTCAAGGCCAGCAGCGCCAAAGCGGCAGCGCTTATCAAGCCCAAGTTCCCCAAAGGCTGGACGGTCTAGTCCCGCCCCTCTAATCGACGGTGATCATTAGTAGCTCGGCGAGCGTCTGAACCGTGTAGTGTGGTTCAGACGCCGTCTCGGGGCGCGGTTTATTCTCGGGGTTGTACCAGATTGCGGTGAGTCCTGCGTTTCGTGCCCCGCCCACATCGGAGACCAGCGAGTCTCCGATGTGGGCGGTGTGCTCGGGGAGCACCCCGAGGCGCTGGCAGGCGAGGTGGAACTGGCGGGGGTCGGGCTTGGCGAAGCCGGTCTGGTCGGGCATGAGGACGGTGTCGAAGAAGTGTCCGAGGCCAAGGCGTGCCAGCTTGCCAATATGTGACTCGGAGACGCCGTTGGTGACAATCCCGAGCTTGAGCCCACGCGCCTTGAGCTGCGTGAGTGTGTGCTCCGCATCGGCAAACGGCGGCGGGGTCTTCTCCCGCGCCTCGCCGTAGCGTGCCGCGAGGCGTTTTAGCTGAGCAAACGAGTGCGTGACTCCCGCTTCTTCCAGTGTCTTCTGCCAGAGTAGCTCCCGGATGCTCTCCAGCGGCTCGGGTGGGCGTGTGTGGATCTCGTAGGTCCAGAACCGATGGGAGATGCGCCAGTACCCCTCCGCAATTGCATTTGGATCGCCGCCGGGCACAAGGCTCGCCACTTCCCGGATGCTCTCGAACATCTGCCCGGTGTCGTCGCAGAGTGTATCGTCGAGGTCGAAGAGGACGGCGTGGATCGGCATTATTTTGTCAAAAACACCAGCGTGGGTTTTTCGGAGACATCCAGCGTCAGGTTGGTGAGCGGCGCTTCGGCTCCCGTGGTCGAGCCGATGGTAAAGCGCACTGCCGTGGCTTTGCTGGCCTTCACGGGGAGCTTGAAGTCGCTCACGGTTTTATCTTCCGCAGTCGGGCACCAGAGCGCGAGAGCGTCTTGCTTGCCGTTGGAGAAGCGCAGGGCCATGACATCGGGGGTGCCCGTTGGGACATCCCCCACAAATCGGTAGCCCTTGAGGCGATTCTTGAGAGTCGCAACCCAGAACCACGAAGGCTTGGGCTTCCACTCGCCCTTTTGTGTCACCAGGCCGCACGTCTCAAAGACCCCGCCGCCGCTTGAGTTCACATCGCGGAGCATGAACATCGCCGTGCGGTCTACCCCGGCGGCGGAGAGCAGCAGATAGGCACGCACCAGCCATGCGGCCTGCACGGTCTGCGCATCCATGCTCTTAATCGCCGGGCAGTGGATGGGGGAGCGCGGGTCGGTGTCCCAGCCAAACTCGGTCAGCCAGAGCTCGCAGTGGGGCGCGTTTTTATCCCGCCACTTTGTGACTGCTTCCAGCTTACCGCGCAGGTTATCGGCCTCAGGGGAGATTCCCGTCTTGCCAAAGCCCTGCTCGCCGCCATCGGTGCAGTAGTGGTGGACATTGATCACGCCTGCTGGGAAGCGCCCGTTGCGGTGAAAACTTGCCCAGTGCTGCATGGCCGTCAGGTAGTCGAGGCTGAGCCCGGCGAGACCACCTAGTACTAATGGCATGCTGGGGTCGGCTCTATGGATCGCGTCTTCATCGGCAGCGCACAGGGCGGCCAGCTCATACGGTGTGAACCAGCCACCGCGCCCCTCCCAGGTCTTGTCAGGCTCGTTCCAGTTCTCTAAGTAGCGCAGCGTCGCGAGCCCGGAGACACGTGGCTGGCCCGGCGCAAGGCTCAGTGCACTATCGGGGACTTTCTTGTTGCTGTAGCGCGCCGCAAACTGAAACAGATGCGCCGCGTGGGCGTTTACGTCTGGCTTGTCGTTAAAAACCTTGCCCGCGCTATTGCCCTGGACACAGGGGACAACGGTCACGCCCGCGCTCGCCAGCTTCTTGTAGTAGTCATCGAAGAACCAGGAGCTACCGCCTGCGGCAGCGCTCGGGTTGAAGCGGGTCTGCCGATCCGGGTTCTCGGTGTCCCAGGCCCAGGAGTGGTACTCGCGCACAAAGCCCGCGACCCCGGTGATCTTGTCAAGGGGATCGTCTATGAAGGCGTTGGTTCCCACAAACTGCTCAAAGCTCACACGTGGCTTGCGCGGAGTGGGGACGGCGCTAGAGCGATTGCCCAACGACGGTGTGAGCGTAGGGATGCCATAGACCACGAGCTCCTGGAGCGCCGTGGGCGTGGGAATCGTTAGGCGCAGGTAGCGTGTCTTGGTGTCGAGGCGAAGCTCGCACCAGCCCTGGTACTTGTCCCGGACGAGGTTCTTCTGCGCGCTCCACGCAAACGGCTTTCCTGTCGCCACGCCAATCTCGCTCGTGCCGGTATTGTTGTAGAGGAGTAGCCGCGTGACACTGTGCTCCGTGCCCAGATCCACCGTCACATGCACCGGGTAGCGCCACGGGGCAGACCAGCCGGGGAAAAACTCCGTCGTGGGCTTGCCCTCAACTCCGAGCGCCTGCTCATCCACCAGCGTCTTCACATCGGCGACGGCCTCTTCGCAGAGCAGCTGGCTTGAGTGAAGCGCGAGCTTCGTCTCGATGGGCTGAGCAAGCGCAATCAGAGCGGGAGGGAAGAGCATTAGCCTAGTTTTTCCAGGCCACCCAGGTACGGACGAAGCGCGGCGGGAAGTGTGACGGTGCCATCGGCGTTCTGGTGGGTTTCGAGAAGCGCGGCGTAGACCCTGGCGAGTGCCGTCCCGGAGGCGTTGAGGAGGTGGGGAAACTCGGGCTTTGCGCCTGCCTCGCGCCGAAAGCGAATGTTGGCACGGCGTGCCTGGAAGTCCGTGCCATCCGAAGCCGACGAGACCTCTAGCCACTTGCCGACACCTGGTGCCCAGGCCTCAATGTCCACGGTGCGTGCCATCGAGAAGCTCGTGTCTCCGGCGGCGAGTAGCAGCAGGCGGTGGGGGATTTCGAGGCCGTCGAGCACGGCGCAGGCCTGCTGCACCATCTCGTCTTGGGCGGCGGCGCTTGCTTCGGGGAGGGTGTACTGGAATATCTCCACTTTATCGAACTGATGGACGCGCTGGAGGCCACGGGTGTCTTTCCCCGCCGCCCCGGCTTCTCGCCGCCAGCAGGGGGTGTGCGCGACGTACTTAATCGGCAGGACACCCGGCTCCAGCAGCTCGCCCCGGTGCACATTGACCAGCGCGGGTTCCGCCGTCGGGACAAAGAACTGATCGCTCTCGGCATCGTGGTACATCTCGGGGGCGAACTTGACGATATGCCCCGATGCGGTGATGGACTCACGGGTGAGCAAATAGGGGACGCCCAGCTCTGTGTAGCCGTGCACCGTGGTGTGCAGGTCCAGCATGTAGTTGATCAGTGCCCGCTGAAGCCGCGCCCCAACGCCCGTGTAAAGCACAAAGCCGCTGCCGCTGAGCTTTGCGCCGCGTTCGGTGTCAAATAGCCCGAGCGATGTGCCCAAGTCCCAGTGCGCTTTGGGCTCGAAATCAAACACACGGAGTGGCTTGTTCGCGCCTCGAATCTCCGCGTTGCACTCCTCGCCGCCCTCGGGGACATCGTCTAAAACCAAGTTCGGGAGCTTCGAGAGCAACGCTTCTTGCTCGGGGTCAAGGGACTTCAGCTCCTCGTCGAGGCTCTGGAGACGGGATTTCAGCTCGCCGGAGCGAGCTAGGATCGAGGCGGCATCTTCCCCGGCTTTCTTGGCGGCGGCGATCTGTGGCCCGAGCTTGTTCTGCTCCGCGCGGAGCACTTCCCACTCGCTCTGCTTCTCACGGCGGGTGACATCGAGCGCCAGAAGGGCGTCTATCTTACTTGTGTCCTCGCCGCGCTTGGCAAGGTTGGCC
>NZ_JANNYP010000711.1:0-4191 GCF_031410135.1 Armatimonas sp.
CGCTTACTCACCGATATAGATAGCTATCGTCGTGACTTAGATAAAGATGTCGAGATTCGCCAGCTCTCGGACACCCAAGCGCGTGCCTTTTCTCTCGCTACCTCGCCCGCCGTGCGCGATGCCTTCGATCTCTCCAAAGAGCCCGACGCGCTTCGGGAGCGCTACGGGAAGCACTCGTGGGGGCAGTCGCTTCTTCTGGCACGGCGGCTGGCTGCGGCAGGCGTGGCGTTTCTCCAAGTGAATCTGGGCGGTCTCAACCACTGGGACTATCACGACAAAGAGAACGATGGCCTCAAGCGCGACATGCCCAAGTTCGACCAGAGTGTCTCGGCGCTCCTAGAGGATCTCTCGCAGCGCGGAATGCTCGACGACACGCTGGTAATTATTATGAGCGAGATGGGGCGCAACCCCGTGATTGGCAAGCCCGTGACCGGCTCCGTGGACAACGGAGCCCGCGCTGATGGCCGCAACCACTGGCAGTGGTGCTGGAGCGGTGCGTTCGCTGGTGGCGGTGTCAAAGGCGGTCAGGTGATCGGGCAGACCGACGAGTGGGCGGGTTTTGCCAACTCCAAGGCGTTCTTTCCCGCCGATCTCTCCGCGACGATCTTTGAGGCGCTGGGCCTGTCTCCCGAGCAAGAGATCCACGACGCGCTCGACCGCCCGGTTCCCATCAGTCGTGGTCACGTGATGACGGAGCTGTTTTGATGACTGTTAAACGACTCGAACCCACCCGCCCGAACCCACCCGGCCTTCGTTCGTTCCTCACTATGGCCACCCTCCCTCAGGGCAAGGAGGGGCTGGGAGGCTGGAGATCCCCCTCTGTCTCCCCCTTCCTTCGTAGAGGGAAGGGGGCCGGGGGGATGGGTTCAGTCCTCGCACTCCTCCTGCTGATCCTTGCCTCGCCGCACGCGGACGCGGGAGGCGCTACGCCGCGCTTTAAGACCGACGTGATGCCGATTCTCACGCGTGCCGGGTGCAACTCTGGGCCGTGTCATGGAGCAAACGCGGGACGGGGTGGCTTTCATCTCTCGCTCCTAGGCTTTGATCCGTCGAGTGACTACGAGGCCATGACACGCTTTGTGTGGGGGCGACGGGTTCGACTGGATGCACCCGACGAGAGCCTGATCTTAAGAAAAGCCTCGGGGCAGCTTAGTCACGGCGGTGGGGAGCGCTTTGCGAAGACCTCACCTGAGTACGCCGTGCTTCGAAGCTGGGTTGCGGCGGGAGTGCCCGAGCCCAAAGACAGCGACCCGAGTGTAACAGCGCTGGCGATTGCGCCGGAGCGCATCACTGTTGCGCTGGGGCAGTCCGTTCCCATCAAAGTAACTGCCACACTCTCCGATGGGACGAAGCGCGATGTGACGCCGCAGACGCTTTTTTCGTCGGGGGATGGGGGACTGGTTGAGGTAACGCCGCAAGGAGTCGCCAAGACGCTCGCGCCGGGCGAAGGCCCCGTGGTGATCCGCTACGGTGGTAAGTTCGCCACCGCACGCCTGCTCACCCCGTTTGCCCCGCCTCGAACGCTGCTTCCCGCGACCGACCCGCTTGATCGGCTCGTCAATGCGCGGCTGGCGGCACTTGGTCTGCCCGCCTCACCCCGCTGCGACGATGCGACCTATCTGCGCCGCGCGAGCCTGGATATCGCCGGACAGCTTCCGACGCCTGAAAGTGTCCGCGCTTTTATTGCTGACCCCGACCCGAAGAAGCGCGAGAAGCTCGTGGATCGCTTGCTGGCCTCACCGGAGTACATCGATTTCTGGACGCAGCGCTGGAGCGATCTCTTGCGCAGCTCGGAGAAAACGCTGGGCAAGAAATCACGCGATGCCTACCACGCCTTTATCCGCAAGAGCGTCGAGACCAACAAGCCCTACGATGTCTTCGCCACCGAGCTGCTCACCGGAAAAGGCGACTCCGTAGCCGTGCCGTCGGTGAACTTCTTCCGGGCAGGCAAGAGCGAGTACGCTGCCTCGCTCACACCGCTGGAGCAGGGCGAGACCACGGCGCAGTTTCTGCTGGGCGTGCGGCTCCAGTGCGCCCAGTGTCACAACCATCCCTACGAGAAATGGACACAGAAACAGTACTTCCAGCTCGCCGCATTCTACGGACGGGTCGAGGCGACCAATAAAGATACCGAGGGAGTTATAGCGCCTCGGGAGTGGGGAGAAGTCCATCATCCCAAGACCGGCGAGGCACTGACCCCGGCGCCGCTGGATGGCCCCGCGCTCGCCAAGGACTTCAAAGGGGATCGTCGTGAGCCGCTGGCCAAGTGGCTGACGGCACCCTCCAACCCGTTTTTTGCGCCACTGCTGGCCAATCGGCTCTGGAAGTATCTCTTTGGACGCGGCTTGGTCGAGCCCGTGGACGACTTCCGTGTCACCAACCCCGCCACCAACGAGCCATTGCTCCAAGCTCTCGCCAGCGAGGTGCGCTCCAGTGGCTACGATATCAAAAAACTTATCCGGCGGTTTGTGCTGACGGAGACGTACCAAAGAGACAGTCGCAGAGTTCCGGGCAACGAGCGCGACGACCGCTACTACTCGCGCTTTTTTGTCAAGCGCCTCGCCGCCGAGCCGCTTCTGGATGCGCTCTGCACGGCGACGGGCACCTCGGAGACCTTTCCTGACTATCCCGCAGGCACCAAAGCGGTCCAGCTTAAAGACCCCGCTGTTGCGTCGCTTTTCTTAGACACCTTTGGGCGTCCCCTACGGCAAGCGGCCTGTGACTGCGAGCGTATGACCGAGGCAAATCTCAGTCAGGCACTGCACTACCTCAACGCCCCCACGATCCAGATACACCTCTCCGATCCCAAGGGGCGCCTCGCGACTATGGCAAACCGGCCCCGAAAAGAGCAGATCGAGGAGCTGTATCTGGCGACCCTCTCGCGCTTTCCGACGGGCGACGAGGCGGTAAACGCGGCGTTTCAGCTCGCACGGGGCGTCGCGCTTGAAGATCTTTTCTGGGCCTTGCTCAGTGCCCGCGAGTTTGGATTCAATAGATGATTTACCCCCTACCCCCCGCAAGCGAGGGGACGATCACTTCGCTGCTGTATCTGCCCGATGGCCGCCTCGCCGTGGGGGCAAACCATAGCGTGCAGCTCTGGAACGCGCAGGGCACCAAGAAACTCGCGACACTGGCAGGGATTGCGGAGAGTGCGCTGTGTCTGGTACTCAGCCCCGATGGCAAGACCCTGGCGGTGGGCAGTGGCACCCCGACAGTGGCGGGGGAGCTGGTGCTCTTTGATGTCGCGACGGGCAAGCTACTCCGGCGCTTTGGAAAGGAGCACAAGGACATGGTTTTTGCACTTGCCTTCAGCCCGGACGGACAGACACTCTACTCCGCAAGCGGTGATAAGACGATCCGGGTCTGGGATAGCAAGACGGGCACGGCAAAGAAGCTCCTACGTGATCACGCCGATGCCGTCTATGCCCTCGCGCTCTCGCCTGATGGAAAGACGCTGGCCTCGGCGGGTGTGGACCGCTCGATCAAGCTCTGGGACGCGCAGACGGGCTTGGCTAAGTTCTCGTTCACGGGCCGCACGCACGGTGACACGATCTACGCGCTGGCCTTTGCGCCTCAGGCCTCAAACGCTCACCTGATCTCGGCTGGCGGCGACGGGCAGACGCGGCTCTGGAGCGTTGGGGGCGATGCGGAGAGTACCGAGGCGTTTCGCTCGCTTCAGCGCTCCGCCACGCACGCGGCGGCATTCTCCCCGGATGGAAAGCTCCTTGCCACGGCCACGAAAGACAGCCAGCTTGATCTCTGGAGCGGTGTGGGCGGCGGCTGGCTGCGAAGTCTGAGTGGTGCGAGCGACTGGCTCTACACCACGGCGTTCTCACCCGACGGCAAGACCGTCGCGGCGGCAGGCTTTGCGGGAAAAGTCTGGCTCTGGGACACGGCCACGGGCGTCAGTCGGGGGATCTTGGGGGCGGTGGTGAGCCCACCGCTACAGACAGCACCCGCGCCGGTGGTCAAGAAAATCGCCGAGAATTTTGCCTTCCCCGAAGGCCCTGCCTATGACGGCAAGGGGGGCGTGATTGTCTCCAACTGCCAAGGCAACACGATCAACAAGATCAACAAAGACGGCAACGCGGTGCTCTTTACCGCCGACCCGAAGAAGTTCACGTTTGGCAAGACCAACGGCCTAGCCTACGGCGACGACAACGCGCTCTATGCCTGCGACTTTGGCCGCAA
>NZ_JANNYP010000712.1:0-12245 GCF_031410135.1 Armatimonas sp.
TCTTCACATCAATACCTACGACCATCCCGCACAAGGAAGTACGATTAAGGGCTTGTACCACCAGACTTGCCGTCAGCTGGAAGCGCTCTACCCCGGGCAACTACAGAGCTATTTTTGGAGAGATGTCGAAGGCTATCCGCGCTGGGTCACCATTGTTTCTGTGGAGCGCCGGGATGAAAAGCTGCAACACCTTCGAGTCAGTGCCTACGAAAACAATGATAATAACAGCTTCCGTTTTGCTCTCCTACCCGGCAGGTTCTCCGTGGATGCAGGCGAGATGATCTCAGAAAAAGGAAAGGAGCGCACCAAGTCATGGGCGCTCCCTCCGAAGTCTTTCCAGGACGACTGGTGAGGCTTTAGTAAACACCCTCGATGGCCTTGGTCTCCAGTGCACCAAACGGGCGGACTTCAGCCACGCCGTCCCAAGGGAAGCGGCCCCAGGGGGTGCGGCGTAGGGCTTCGTCGCGCTCCAAAAAGCGCGGCATGAAGAACTCCTTGGTGAGCGTGGAGAGCTCGACGCGGCCCCAGGTGTCGTAGTCCACGGTGGTCTTGGTGTCGTTGGGGTCAACAACACGCAGGATCGCGCGGGGTTGCGGGGCGTGGTAGGTGATGGAGTAGTTGTCCTCACGGGTGACGGGGCGGCTCTGGGCGAGGCCCATCAGCGTGTTGCCGTAGGTCGGGACAAACTGGGCGCGGTTGTCGAGAATCTCCTCAATCAAGAAGCGCACGGTCTGCGGGTTCATGGAGGTTCCGCCGCAGAAGACGCCCTTGATTCCGGCATCGGGGACATTGACGTACTCATCCAGCGCCTCTAAGAGAAGTGGCGTGGTGAAGAGGCAGGAAATTTTACGGTTCTTGAGCAAGGTCGCGCCCTGCTCAACGGCGTGCTTTTTGTACTTCTTCGCCGTCTCAAACTCTTTATCGGCGATCAGGCGCTTTACCCAGCGCGGGTCGAGGTCCGTGTGGTAGCACGAGCCGCCTCGGAAGTTCGCAAGGTGCTCAATGGAGAGGCGCAGGCGGCGTGGGCCGGTGGGGCCCAGCATCAGCCAGTTCGCACCCTTGGGGAAGTATTTTTCGTCGAGGCCGTCGGAGAACTCCTCGTAGTCGTGCTTATGGTCTTCCCAGCCGATGCGTTGCTTGGGCATACCCGTGGTGCCACCGGTCTCGAAGACATGGAACGGACGGCCTGCATACTGCTTGGGCACCCAGACCTCGTTGGGCAGGTCGCGCAGCCACTCGTCCTGGAAGTGTGGAAACTGGGCCAGGTCGGCAGCGCAGGTCACGGCCTTGATGGGGTCGAAGTCGGCGGACTTGGCCCATTCCAGCCAGAAGGGGCTGCCGGTCTCGGGGGAGAAATGCCAGGAAATAATCTCGCGCACATGGGCATCGAGAGCGTCTTGCGCGGCCTGGATCGCGTCGGGGGAAACAGTGCTCATAGTTTTAGGATACCTGATAGGATGGAGGCTATGGTTCGCGCGGAAGCAATCGCCAGAGAGTTTTTCGGCCAAGGTGCCACGAGTGTCGAAGCGCTTCTGGGCCTTGGAAGTGTAAACGAGATTTTCGTGGCACAGTTCCCCAAAAATCGGATTATCATCCGTCTGCCCAAGCCGGAGGATCAGCACCGTGCGGGGGCTTTTTATGAGAAAGAGCTTTGGTGTCTAGAGCAAGCCACCCTCCTTAAAATCCCAAGCCCTCTGGTACTTAAGCTCAGCACCCACGACGGCTGGCCCTACCAGATTCAGAGCTTTGTCGAGGGAGTCAACGGCGAGCAGAGTGCTCTGAGCCCTACGGTTTTGTGGCAGACACTCGGGGAGTATGCTAGGCGCTTTCATAAATGCCACCTCTCTGGTTTTGGCGACTCTGCCTCAATATTTTCTTTTACCAACACTCGCGAAGAGCCCACATCGCTCGACATATTTTGCCCGACACCTGCCCAGCGCGGCTGGCAACGTTTTTTGCGCTACAACCTTGCCAGCCTCACCGATGATGACCCGCTACTGGCGCTGGGCGTCTATGCACCTTCTCAGCGTGATGTTATCCATGCGCACTTTTCCGAGCTGTATCTGCGCGAATTTCGCTTCGGGCTGTGTCATGGCGATCTCGCGCCCCGCAACACGATTGTTGCGTCCGATGGCACGCTTTTCTTACTCGACTGGGGCTGTGCGGAGTCACACCTCGTGCCCCACTATGATCTCCTAAACGTCCCCACGGAGCACCAAGACGCGTTTCTGGACGGCTACGGCTGGCCGATTACAGCGCGGGCCACGCTTCTCGCCGAAGTCAAGAACCTCGCGCTCCTCAAGTCCTTCGATCTGGTGCGCTGGGCCATTGACCGCTGCCCAGAGCGCATCGAGGAGCTGGCGGAAAAAGCACGGAAACAGGTCAAGGTTTCTGTATAATGCCCGTAGGTTCTTATGCCTGTATCTGTTGGCACCATCACGTTTCTTTTCACGGACATTGAGGGAAGCACTAGACTCTGGGAGGAGCACTCTACGGCAATGCGCCAGGCACTGGCACGCCATGATGCGCTCTTGCGTGAGGTGATCACCCGGCACCAAGGCCACGTCTTCAAGACTATCGGTGATGCCTTTTGCGCGGCGTTCGACAACCCCGCGGCGGCGCTTGATGCCGCTCTGGAAGCACAGTGCATGCTCATCCACGAAGCCTGGCCCGCCGAGACACCGCTCAAGGTTCGGATGGCGCTCCATACCGGCACGGCGGAGAGCCGCGATGGCGATTACTTCGGGCAGCCTCTCAATCGGATTACTCGGCTCCTGATGGCAAGCCATGGAGGGCAGGTGCTGATCACTCAGGCAACCTATGACTTGATCGGTGACTCTCTCCCGAATGCTGCTGCCTTGCGCGATCTGGGCCAGCACCAGTTCAAGGACTTAGCCCACCCCGAGCAGGTCTATCAGCTCCAGCACCCCGAGCTCCCGGATAGCTTTCCCCCGATTAAGTCGCTCTCAACCCACTCCAATAACCTGCCCCAGCAGCTCACTAGCTTCATTGGCCGTGAGAAAGAGCTTGCAGAGATTAAGAGCCTGCTTAGGTGCACTCGCGTGCTCTCGCTCACCGGCTCCGGAGGGAGCGGGAAGACACGGCTCTCGCTCCAAGTCGCGGCGGACTCCCTGGAGTTCTACCCCGATGGTGTCTGGCTGATCGAGCTTGCGCCTCTAAGTGATCCGGCCTTTATCCCTCGAACGCTCGCCGAGGTGCTGGGGGTGCGGGAGGCGGTGGGAGAGATGACCACACAAGCGCTGACTCGGACTCTGCGTGAAAAGCGACTATTGCTCGTGCTGGATAACTGTGAGCACGTGCTGGATGCGATCGCGGCGCTGGTGACGGCACTAACCCGGGTCTGCCCCCATCTGACGGTGCTCGCCAGTAGCCGCGAGGCGCTTGGGATCTCCGGGGAGAGTGTCTACCGCGTCCCCTCGCTCTCCCTCCCCCTCCCGACGACGGCCCATACCGCCGAGAGCCTCTCGCACTTTGAGGCTGTCCGGCTCTTTATTGACCGCGCGGTGGCCGCAAAAGAGGACTTTAGTGTCACCAATGAGAGTGCTCCCGCCCTGGCTTCAATCTGTTTTCGGCTCGATGGGATTCCTCTGGCCATTGAGCTTGCCGCCGCCCGCGTTCGTGCGTTGCCGCTGGAGCAGCTGGAGCAGCGCCTGAGCAATTGCTTTCGGGTACTCACGGGTGGCTCGCGCACGGCGCTCCCTCGCCAGCAGACCCTCCGAGCGCTGATTGACTGGAGCTACGACCTACTGAATGCGCAAGAGAGAGCGCTTCTCTGCCGCCTCGCGGTCTTTTCTGGTGGCTGGAAACTAGAATCGTCGGAAGCCATTTGTGTGGGCGGCGAGGTGGAAGACGGGGAGGTGCTGGACTTGCTCACCTCGTTGCTCGACAAGAGCCTTGTCGTCTACGAGGAGCGCCAAGGCACTGCCCGCTACCGGCTTCTGGAGACGGTTCGCCAGTACGCTCGGGAGCGGCTTCTAGACAGTGGAGCAGGCGAGGCAACCCGCGCTCGACACCGAGATTATTTTCTCGCGTTTGCCCAAGAAGCGGGGACAAAGCTCGTCGGCCCGACCCAAACGCACTGGATGCAGCAGCTAGAACGGGAGCACGACAACCTACGTACTGCACTGGAGTTCTGCCTGAGCGAACCTGCGAGCGTTCCTCTGGGGCAGACACTCGCGGGAGCACTCTGGAAGTTTTGGTGGAATCGAGGGCACTTGACGGAGGGCAGAGAGTGGTACGAGCGGACGCTAGCGCAAGAAGGCGGTGAGGCTCCCACCCAAGCCCGCGCAGCAGCGCTCCACGGTGCCAGCGTCCTCGCCGGTGCCCAGACCGACTATGCCGCTGCAGAACGCTACGGTCAGCAGAGCCTGGATCTCCGGCGGGCACTTGACGACAAGCGTGGCATGAGTGCCTCGCTCAACAGCCTTGGAAATAGCGCCTTCTTCCAAGCAGACTACGCCACGGCGCAGCGCTACCATGAAGCGAGCCTGACCCTCAAGCGGGAGCTGGGGGATAAGAGCGGCATCTCCATCTCGCTCAATAACCTAGGAAATATCGCCCACCAGCGAGGCGATCTTGCTACAGCACTCCGCTATCATGAAGAGAGCCTGGCCCTCAAGCAAGAGCTGGGGGATAAAAACGGCGTTGCCTCCTCGCTCCTGAACCTGGGAAATATCGCCCAGCGCCAGAGCAACAACGAAGCGGCAAGGGCCTACTTCCAGCAGAGCCTGCGCACGCGTCAGGAGCTGGAAGACCGGTTCAATGTGATTATCTGCCTGGAGTCGCTCGCCAATCTGGCGCTAGACGAGAAAAACTTCTCCCATGCGGCCCTCCTCTGGGGCGCTGCAACGCGGCTCAAAGAAGAGATCGGGACTGCCACACCACACAGCATACAGGAAAGTCACCTGTACCATCTGAAAAGCACTCGCGCGGGTCTCGGCGACGACGCCTTCGAAGCCGTCTTTGCACGGGGGCATGGCCTGACCCTGGAGGAGGCAATCGCACGGGCCTTGGAGAACTAAGAGAGTATGCAAGCACAACCCGATAAATGGGAGAAAGAGATCGCGGCCTTTGAGGCGGCAGATCGCAGGCGCTTCCCCAAGCCTAGCGGCATTGTCTTTGTGGGAAGCTCCACGATAAAGCTCTGGAAGAGCCTGGAGAGAGACTTCCCTGGCTACGGCACACTCAACCGAGGCTTTGGCGGCTCCAATCTCCCCGACTCGACGCACTTTGCGCCCCGCATCTTGCTCCCCTACCAGCCGCGCCAGGTAGTTTTATTCGCCGGCACCAATGACATCAACGCCAAGCGCACGCCCCGCCAGGTGGCCCAAGACTTCAGCGACTTTGTGGTCACCGTGCGCCAGCTTCTGCCCCGCACCCGGATTTCCTACATCGAGCTCACCAGTAGCCCCAGCCGCTGGGCGCAGCGCGATGCCGTCGTGGAGGCCAATGCGATTATCCAGCGCCTCTGCCAGCGCAACGGCGTGGACTTTATCCCAGTGCGCGAGAAGCTCTTTAGCCCCAGCCGCGAGCCGCGCCCGGAGCTCTTTATCACCGATAAGCTGCATCTCAATGCCGACGGCTACAAGATCCTCGCCGATACCGTGCGTCCGTTTCTGACGCACTAATCTCCCTATGAGTACCTCACCCCAGCCTGAGCGCCTGCTGTCACTCGATGCCTACCGTGGCTTGGTGATGCTCCTGATGCTCGCGGAGGTACTCCACTGGGAGAATATTGCCAAGGCGGTTCCTGGCAGTGTGTTTCTGGCATTCATGGGCCACCACCAGAGCCATGTGAGCTGGGAAGGCTGCTCGCTCCACGACCTGATCCAGCCATCATTTTCGTTTCTTGTGGGAGTTGCGCTCCCCTTCTCACTGGCGAGTCGGCTTGCCAAAGGCCAGAGCAAGGTGCAGCTCACGCGCCATGCCTTCGGGCGTGCGCTCACGCTCATCCTACTGGGAATCTTTCTGCGCTCACTGGGTCATCCCCAGACCTACTTCACTTTTGAGGACACGCTCACCCAGATCGGCTTGGGCTATGGTTTTCTGTTTTTACTGGGCCTGACACCACGAAAAATCCAGTGGGTTGTACTTGCAGTGATCCTCGTGGGCTACGGGGCCGCGTTTGCGATGCACTGGGAGAAGGACAGCAACCTGGCCGCACGCTTTGACCAGTGGTTTCTCAATCTCTTTCCCCGTGAGGAGCGCTTTGTCCACAACGAGGGAGGCTATGCCACCTTGAGCTTCATCCCGACTCTTGGGACAATGTTTCTGGGGCTCTTGGCGGGTGGCGTTTTGCGTAACGGGCAATCGCCCCAAAAGCGCCTAAAGGTGTTTCTGCTGACGGCGCTGGTCTTGCTCATCAGCGGAGCGCTGCTGGGGGCACTGGGTATCTGTCCCGTCGTCAAGCGTATCTGGACGCCGTCTTGGGTACTCTTTAGTGGCGGCTGGTGCTTTGTGTTTCTCACGGCTTTTTACTATCTTGTGGATGTGCGGGGCCAGAAGCGCCTCGTCTTTCCGCTGGTGGTGATCGGGACAAACTCGATTGCGGCCTACTGCCTCTCGTGGCTGTTCGTGGAGCTGATCGAAAAAGCGCTCTATCGGCACCTTGGCCACACGCCGTTTGCGATTTTCGGGGTGGCATACGAGCCACTCCTCCACGGTGCCGCAACCCTCACGATCCTTTGGGGGATTCTTTTTTGGATGCACCGCCGTCAACTCTTTTTAAGGATCTAAGGAAAACAACGATGAAGATTTCTATCGCGGGCTACAGTGTTCACGGGCTTCTGTCCGAGGGCAAAATTGATATTTTTGGCTATCTGGAGAGCTGCCGCTTTCGCTACGGACTCGACACAGCGGATATCTGGAACGGGCTTCTACCCAGTCTCGAACCTAGCTTTATCCGTAGTGTGCGTCACGGCCTAGAGGAGCGCGAGCTCACTCTGGTCAACTACCACGCCGACGGCTGCCATGTCTGGGAGGACGATGCAGCGGTGCGGGCAAAGAATCGGGAGCAGGCGTTTGAACATCTTAAAGTGGCGGCTGCGCTGGGGGCCAAGACGGTGCGCATTGACACGGGGGGCAAGCTGGAGCGGATGACGCCTGAGCAGCTCACGGTAATCAGCGACCAGTTCCGTGAGTACTGCGAGTTTGGACAAGAGCATGGCTTCTCGGTGGGGCCGGAGACCCACTGGGGGATTTCTCTCATCGCCGACAACATGGAAGACATCGCCAAGACGGTTGCGCACCCGGCCTATGGGATTCTGCTGCACATCGGCCACTGGGAGCAGGGCGACCCCGACGAAGGCGACCGGCGGCTCGCGCCGTATGCGATCCACACCCACGTAGATGCCAAGATCACCCATAGCTGCCTAGCGGAGAAGATACAGCTCCTGCTCGATGCGGGCTACACCGGCTGCTGGGGCGTGGAACACCACTCCAAGAAAAACGAGTACGCCGAGATCGCCGTGCAGCTTGCGATGGTGCGTCGAGTGCTCGCGCGTCTGCTCTGGGAGAAGCAGAGCGCCGCAAGCGTGGTGCACCAAGGCAACCCGCTCTTGACCGCCGAACAAGAGAGGCGCGCCTAACAATCAGGCTACCAGTGAACTCAGAAATAGGTATGTGCGTCTACGGTGGCATGAAAAAGACTTTCTTTCTTGCCACCGTCGCGCTAGCCGCGCTGAGCCTGCCTGCGCAAGCCCAAAAACCCGACAAGCAAGCGCGTAAAGCGGAGCGCAGTACTACAGCACAGCCACTTCGCAACCGCAACTCCGTCACGGCACTCGCGGAGGCGCTTCAGGCCCTCACCCTCACCGAGTCGCAGAATAAAAAGCTCGAAGGCGTGGCTTTTAAGCTCGAAGCTGAGATACTCAGTATGCTCACGCCCGAGCAGCAAGCACAGTTCAAAGAAGCGCAAGAGCGCCTGAAGAAGTCCTCACGCGGGAACGGGAAAGAGAGCGCCGCGAATACAGCCCGCAGTCCTCTGGCCGAGCTCCAGGAGAGCCTCAAGCTCACGCCGGGCCAGAAGGATCTCACCGACCCGATCTTCAATGCCAGCCAGAAGCAGCTCACGGAGCTGGAAAACAATGTGCAAAAGAGTGGTGGAGCAAAAGATCCACAAGTGCGCAAAGAGGCTATGCAAAAATTCAAAGAGCTCACCGAGAACCTCAAGACCCGCCTGCGCTCTCTGCTCAACACAAGCCAGCAGACAACTCTGGATGCCTGGAAGCCTCGAATGAGAAAATAGGGTTTAGCATAGAAGTTGCAAAGCCTCTCTTTCCTTAAGAAGAAAGGAATCTCATCTTGATGAATCGTCTGTTTTTAAGCGTTTTGGGGCTCGCCTCTGTTGCGGCTGCTGCCCATGCACAGGAGCCCATTTTGGGGGCTGGAAAATATATCTTTGGCGGGCCATCGTCGCTGCTCAGTGAGAGGACGCGCACGGCAACCTCTGACAGTGGCTTTATGGTCGGGGTCGGAATGGCAGGCCGCACCAGCGCACGTCGTGTCGGCGTTCCCTCCTGGGAGCTGACCCACTTCCGCAACGAGGGCAATGGCAACACTCTCTCGGCGACGGGAATCTCCTACATCGAGCGTGATCGTGCCCGCAACAACTCCCGAAACTTCTACGGCTTCGGGCTGGGAGTCTACGATCTGCGCCTAGATGCTCCTGCCAGTCCCAGCAACGAGTTCACCAGCAGTCGCGCAACAGCCACCACGAGCCTAGGAATCCAAGATAGGAGTGGCATCCGTGTCGTTCCTACGTTTCTACTGGGCTTTCCTCTGAGCATGAAGACCTTCCTCGAAGTGCGCTACACCGGCCTAGGCTCACTCTCCGGGGTTCGCGCCGACCAGTACAACGCTACCTTCGGCCTGCGATTTTAAGTCCTTCGCTTGAGCCAGCCGAAGAGCCCACGCGGGGCAGCGGCATTGGGGCGACTGGGGTTTAGGATGAAGAACTGCTCGTGAGAGATCTTAGCCTTCTCCAGTAGCCCCAGAAGCCCTTCCATCCGGTGCTTCAGCTTTATGCCCATCTCCTCACGGTAAAGGGGGACGATCTGAAAAAAGTGGACGTTTTTACCAGGCCGTATCTCCAGACTCGCCGCTTCCTCAGGTACAAAGGCAGGAGAGAGCAGACACCAGCAGCCCATCTTTGTGCTCTCGCCGATCGGAGCAGCATCAGGGCCGTTGGGAATCGTGTGTCCCCAGCTCAAGAACGAGCCATATTCATGGGGCATCCGCGCCAGAAACTTCAGGGCCGCCACTGGCCAGTACCCCGCATCATCGCGCGTAAACTCCCAGGTGTTTTTGAAGAGCGGCCAGTCGGGAGGAAGATAGATCAGAAGCTCCGCATGTGCCAGCTCCGCGTTCTCAGGAGGCGTTCCGGGCATCGGTCGGTCACTCATGCCCGTCGTCGCTAAGACGTAGCAGGCTCGCTCAGGGGTTGGCGGGAAGACATGAACATCGATATGGAGTAGCTCTGAGAGGATCTCGTGGTAGACCCCAGGCGACTTACCAAAGTGGTGCTCGTAGTGTTTCTCGATCTTCTCTAGCGCCTCACTGTCCATCTCAGGAAGCTCAAAGGAGCGCTCTGGTGTCTCGCCGTAGCGATAGATGCGATCACCGCCTTCGGTTCGTTCGTCGTCCATAATGAGAACTATTATAACTCAGAATCAAGGGTAAACTGAGCATATGAAAGTTATCGTGACGGGTGGAAGTGGAAAAGCGGGCGCGTATGTTGTCCGTGAGCTAGCAGCGGCAGGCTATCAGGTGACGAACCTGGATCAGCGACGGCTTGAGGGCCTGCCGGGGCAGTTTATCAAGGTGGATCTCACCAGCTCCGGTGAGGTCTACGATGCCTTTGCCCAAGTCAAGCCGGACTTTGTCTGCCATGTCGCGGCCAATCCCGCGCCGAGCGGCGATCCACGGCAGACGGTCTTTGCCAACAACACGCTCTCGACCTACCATGTCTTGCAAGCCGCCGGAGATTTTGGGGTCAAGCGCCTTGTCTATGCCTCCTCCGAGATGGCCACGGGCTGGCTGACCACCGATCAGCTCCCGGCCAAGTTCCCCTTCGATGAAGACGATCGCGTCACCACTCCCAATGCCTACGCGCTTTCCAAGTACTTGGGCGAGGTAATCGCCGATTCGCTCTCGGTGCGCTACCCTGAGATGCCAATTGTCTCGCTACGCATCAACAATGTGATTACCCCAGAGACCTACACCTGGCTGGCAGACCGGCGAGCAAGCTACCCCCACGGTGGAAGCAGCAACTTCTGGAGCTACATTGATGTGCGCGATGTCGCCACCGCGTTTCGTTGTGCAATAGAAGCTGATACGCTCGCCCATGAGGTCTTTTTGATCGCCGCCGCCGACACCTGCCTGGAGACCCCACTCCACAACGCGCTCCAGGATCACTATGGCAACGAAGCGCTTGCTCGTTTAGCCGAAGGCCATGGTGAGTACCAGTCCGTCTTTGACTGCCGAAAGGCGGAGCGCCTTCTTGGCTGGAAAGCCGTGCACTCCTGGCGCGACCAGTAAGCCAACAGATACTCAAAGAATACTTAATCGGTGAAGCGCCCAGCGGGCGTGCTCCCGCACCAGCTCCGAGGGATCGGTTAGGGCGACGTGCTCTAGTGGCGCGATAGCCTCGGAGCTGCCAACATTTCCCAATGCGACGCAGACATTGCGCCGCAGCCCTGTGCGCCCCGTTCGCAAGATGGGGCTTCCCGCAAAACGCGCCTCGAAGGCATCGTCGGTGGCAAGCAGTGCCAGTAGCTCGACCAAGTCCACGCGCCCGTCGCCCCCGTAGAGCTTTGCCTCGCTTGCCGTCTGCGCTTTATCGTTCCACGGACATGCCGCGAGGCAATCATCGCAGCCAAAGATATGATCGCCCATCAGAGGCCGCAGCTCCTCCGGAATGCTACCGTGAAGCTCGATGGTGAGGTACGAGATGCAGCGCCGGGCATCCAGGGTCATCGGGGCAACAATTGCGCCGGTAGGGCAGGCCGTTATGCAGCGTGTGCAGGTGCCGCAGTGGTGGCTCGCAAACGGCGGGTCGGGCTCCAGCTTCAGCGAGGTCAGCAGTGCGCCCAAAAAGAAGAAGTTCCCCAGCTTGAGGGAGATCAGGTTCGTGTGCTTTCCCTGCCACCCGAGCCCCGCCCGCGCCGCGAGTTCCCGCTCCCGAATCGGCCCCGAGTCCGTGTAGCCCCGGCTGACCGTCCCCGGAAACTCCTCCGCCAACCAATCACGTAGCGTGTTGAGCTTGTCCCACATCACTTGGTGGTAGTCTTGGCCACGGGCGTAGCGGGCAATAACTCCCCTTGGTTGCCCTCCCTCCCCCCGCCCCTCCCTCCCGATAACGGGAAAGGGAGGGGAGTTACAGAAATCATAGCTCTGGGCGACGACGATCACGCTTCTTGCTTTCCCAAGAAGCTTCTGTGAGTTGAGTGGGCCGCCGCGCAAGCGCTTGCGGGTTTTGAGGTAGCTCATCTCACCGTGATAGCCCGCTTCGAGCCACGCATCCACAAAGGCGGCATGCCCAGGCGCAGCAGGCGTGGTGAAGCCAACGTCGTCAAAGAGCGTCAGCGCGTACTCACGGACGATTTGCTTCAATAAACTCCGCCCAGACCCCGTTGGGGTGCCAGATGTCGTGCAGGTCGTCGAGGGCTTCTGTCTCATTAAAGCCGTTGCGCAAGCGCCAGAGGTAGAGAAACGCGGACGCGCGCATGTTGGCGGCGCAGTGGACAAAGAGTTTTTGCCCATGGTGAGCGTCCATTGCGGTGCAGAAGTCGTCGAGGTTCTCACGCGTCGGGCTGCGCCAGATCACCGGAATCCGCACGAACTCCATGCCTAGCTCGACGACACGTCCCGGCTCTTCGGGGAACCAGGCATCGGACTCATCCGGGAGGAGGTTGATGACGCACACAAAGCCCTCGGCGGCAATGATTTCGAGCTGCTCTGGGCGCACCAGCCCCGAGGTTCCGAGGTTGTCGTCCAGCCAGAGAAAATCGCGGATCGTATGGAGGCTCATGTGCCCCAGACCCTCGGCAAGTGTGCTTCGTCCTCGACCACCTGGTTATGCCGAAAAATATGCTTTGCGTCCTCGCTCCACGACTCCCAGGTGTTTTTTGGGATGGTAATCACCGGCGTGCGCAGAAAGCCACGCTCGTAGACAATTGCATACATCGTGCGCGGGTAGTCCGCGTCGTTGGGCATGCCGCGGTGCC
>NZ_JANNYP010000713.1:0-5856 GCF_031410135.1 Armatimonas sp.
GGATCAATCCTCCTGTATTGGCACTCGTGCTGGACTCCGCTTTGCCCGCCGTGACAGATGATAAATGCAGGGTAAGTCTGGAGGCAAAAAGAGTCTAAATTAAAAAAGAAAAGTGTCTCAAAATCATTGACATATTCCGCACTGCTTGCAAATATCGTAGCTGGGCTTGCCGCAATCTGCGCAGTAAAAGAAGGCGGGCTTATTGCCGCGTAAGCGAGTCCGGAGCGGGATGATATTGATCGCTCCACAATCGCATAAGTATCGAACGTTTCTCATGGATTTTCCCTTTGTGCCAGTGTGTCGATCAGAGCACATGGTCTGTTTGTTAGAGTACATTGCCGACTTCGCTCTGGATGCAGATATAAGTCCAACCTTCCCGCAAAAGCGAGCACATCCAGATCTGTTCGCGGCCTAGACCAAGAGGAAACCTAGGGAGTGAGTAGACGCTGGTGACATGACCTCCCGATAGAAGGTTAGCCTCATTGGTGTGGCTGTCCGATTCCGAGATGTCCCCGAAGTCTCCAGAGCAGTGCCGGGCGATGAGCGACTCGGACGATGTGTGGGCAGCTCGCAGAACACCTTGGGCGGTCGCAGAGATTGAGATGGTGCCTGGCTCAAAGCGTCGCTCCGATTTGAGCCAGGAGGGAATCGAGTGGGTTGGGGGCATCAGCACTCCTCCGGCAAATGAATCGTTGTTCTGGAGCGATCTGCTTCGGTAACGACAAAGATAGGCTTTGTCCCCACGCCGAAGTGGGAATGCACTGGGTGGCCATCAATTGCATGAGGGGCAAATTCGCTGTCCTCGAGAAGGATGATACCTTTGACTACGGTACTTGCTGTCCGGCCATGTAGCCCAATCAGTTCGGTGGGGGTACCGCCATTCTCTTGGATGAGCTGGAGAGCTTTTTGGGTAGCCACGATCTTTCCCAAAGAGAACTTGGGGTTCAGAGCGGTGATGTCTATGTTCAACGTGGTCATTTCCATTGCTTAGTATTCTTCCGGCAAGAGAAGGGTTGTGGCTGACCGGTCTGCTTCGGTGATGATCCAGATCTTCTCTCCGGTATGGGGAAGTAAATAGGCTGAAAAAATACGAGTTCTCATCACGAGTGCTTCCTCATTCAGATCACGATCTTCAGGGAGAGTGTCGCCCCAATCTCCCGTAATATGTCGCTGAAGTAGGTCTGATGGAGTTACCCCTGCCTTCCCGAGAGCATCGAGTGCTCCTGGGGTACTGAGTGTCTGTCCGAGCTTAAAAAGGCTGCGCTTATTGCGATTCCTAGCGTCCAGACCAAATTGCATGGTTACGACTCCCCCTTTCCTGTTTTGTCTTTGGACTTGCCTGGTAGTGCAGCAGGCTTATTGGCTACAAGCCCCGAGACTCTCAGGACACCGCGCCATAGAAGGGCTCCCACGCGTGGAATCCAGCGCAGGGTGAGCTGGTAGACACGCACTGGCAGGCTTCGAAAGAACTTTCCAAGAACTCCACCTTGCCCTGGCAAAATGTGCATCCAGAGGCCGATCATCCAGAACACGAAGCCGTAGGCGAAGATTGTTCTCAGGGCATTGCCAGAAGCATTTGAGTCGGAGTTGGTCATGAAGCCAAAGGTGTAAGCAGCACCCGACTCCAGAATCGGAAGAATCTCGCCACCGTGCGCAAGACCGACTTTCCAGAGGTAGACCAGTAGGGCTACTGTTCCGAGCTTTGCGATCCAGCCGGTTCGTATTCCCCAGGTGTGCTCGGAGAACTCATCATTGCCGCAGGTGGGACAGATACGGGTTCCCACATTGCAGCGATGTCCACCGCTACAGATGATGCCGTTGAAGGAGTATTTGCCAGGGCAGTAGGCGCAGTACGCGCTGCCAACTGGAGAGAGACGCTTGCATTTCAGACAGAACATGGAAGTAACCCTTTCAAGGTTGAGGATGGATTTAAAGTGGAGGAGGGAGATCTCCAGATAGGAGAGCGAGGCCCATCGCTGAGGAGCTGGGCGAACGTGGTGATGCGCACCTGTGCTAGCTGTGGCGCGTCGAGTTCGGCGACAACGCTCTGGATGGTCTGCACCCGCTCGGGTGATGTGGTCACGATTCCTAGGTGGAGACTAGGGCAGTCGGGGAAGCGTCTTCTCAGTGCTCCTGTACTAGTATAGAGAGCGTAGGCTTGGAGCTTGGCTTGCAGGGCGACTCTGCCTTGAGTGGCCATGTCCGCTTCGAGGTGAACCGGGACGAGCTGTCCACACCACTGGAGCATCGCTAAGCCATCAGGGCGCAGCTCCTCGGTTTTCCAGTCGCCAGCCGTTTTTCCACTATTCTCACTTGCTTGCTTCCACTGGTAGCGATAACGAGCATCACTCTCACAGAGAAACTCTTTAACCTGGTAGCCCTGATCGGGGGCAAAGCGATGCAGCGCCACCGCGATCTTGGCAACGGCGACAGCATGACCAACGTAGCTTGGGACGGCATGGATTCGCCGCCGCACCAGGGCGATGTCGGCTTCGATACTCTCGGCGACAGGTCGAGCGCCGTTTTCGGTGATGCGGTAGGCAAACTGCCCTGGGTGGGGGAGTAGGCCGCGTAGCCCCACGGGAAACGCCCCAAGTGGCAGTGCTTCGCCTTCCATCAAGCCTGCATCCACGAGCTGCTTGATACGCCGTGTCATGAGCCGCCGTGTCTTGCCTGGAAAGGCGAGTGTGTGCAGGTCATCTCTGAGGAGAAACCCGTGGCGATATGTACAGATTAGGGCGTTGAGGTCGCGCGGCTGAAGACGAAGGTTCATGTCTTCTTCCTCCGACGGGCTGGCTTGGTGGGCTCTGGAGCCTCCCGGACTTCGACGATTGTTGTATTCGTTTGAGTCTTGGTCTTTGCAGGGGCGGCTTCACTGGTCTCTGCCTCAGCGGGGCTATCTGGATCAGCTGCCACTGGAAGATCTGCCTCAGTGACAGTCTTTGCAGCTTCCCCTTCTGATGCACTCCCCCAGTGTGCGAGCGCTGCCCGTCGCAAGGCTTTCACCTTCTCCGCTGTCACTTTGGGGTAAGGAGTATTGAAGGTCTGCATTCGACAAGGGGAGTGCCCCTGACGCAGTAGAAGCGCCTCGCCAGGTTTGGCCTGCATCAAAAGCGTTCGCACCACCACCTTGGGAAAGTCATCGCTACTAATCCAGCCAGCCAGGTTCTCCGCTTGCTGTGGTCCTTGGGAGAAGAAGCACATGGTTCCCACGACATCGATCATCAGAGAACGCAGCGAGGAAGAAAGGCTACTTGGGGTCTGGGTGATGAGGGTGCAGAACGCGCCGAACTTGCGTCCCTCACGGATCAGCTCACCCAGCGGCTCCTCAATCGCGGTGGCGTAGTTAGCCGCCTCGTCGAGCAGGAAGTGAATCCCGCTGGTAGGCTCTTCCCCAACAGCGCGATCCGAGCGCATGACGGCCTTTATCGCTGCCGAAAGGAACAGTGCACCCACAACTCCTGCAACACTTTTTGCCGTCTCGTCCGCCGCAAGGCAGACTAGAACGATGGGATTCTTTACTTTCTCGAAGTGCTCTCGAAACGAATAGATTTTCTCCGTTCCTCCCAGTGTTGCCCGGAGCCTGCGGTGAGTGGCAATCAGCGGAGAGAGCTTGTTGGTGACAGGAAGCACCCGACCATCGGGGTCTTTGACCCTATCGAAGCGCTCAAAGAACCGGAGTACGATGGGGTCGTTTATTCCAGTGAGAACCATGGCGCGAAACTCTGGTTCGGTGAGCATGCGCTCGATGTCGAGAATGGTGAAAGAGCCCGACGAAGAGAGGGTAAGAGCCAGTAGGATATGGCGAAGATCGTCAATGAGCTGGACGCCAAGTACTCCATCGCCCCAGACCTGGCGCAGCACATCCAGGAAGAATGCCGTTGCCGCGTAGCCGTCATTGCCAATTTCCAGCAACGGGTTGAAGACAACAACCGGCTCGCCTTTTACTCCATAGGTGCTGCGCTGACGAAGATCCAGGAGTACGAGGCGCTCCTTAAGCTCCTCCGGCGTGTAGCGCTCGGCAAGGTACTGAAGGAGTAAGTCGGTGGACTCTCCCCGGTAGTCGATATTGACGATCCCGTTGCCGCGAACGAGATCATCCAGCATCAGAGTGCGGGCCAGGGTGGTCTTTCCCGAGCCAACCTGGCCCGTGATGAAGCAGTGCCTTAGGCGGGTCTTGAAGTAGATTTCAACGGGTTCCGAAGCGCCAGGCTTTCGCGCCGAAGGGATCGTTGAGCCGATCACGACGGCTTTCCCGAGTTTCTCTGGCGGACTGGCAGACTTTGCCGCTCGGCGCTTTTTGACGCGTTTTTCTACTTGGCCGACCACAGTGTTGTGAAGGATGCGGCCCGCGCTTTCGAGTAAGTTTACAATCATTGATTTTCTCCTGAGTGAAAACGAGGAAGGAATAAAGAGATGTCAGAGTGGTTTTAAGCCACTTGCTGAGGGAGGAGGCCGTCCAAGCTGTACCTGGGTGAGCACAGGACTTGGCACGCCATCAGGTACAGGCAAGGGAGTGCTAGGACTGTCTTTAGTCGTCGCCTTTGGAGTTGGATCGCCGGAACCACCAGAGGTAGTAGCGCTTCTTGACGATCTTCTTAGGCGGCGAGGGAGCGACGATCTGCTCGGGGATGATCTGGTGGGGGAGCGGGGTGAACACGTCGGCATACTTGCTCACCAGCGCCGTCAGTCGTTTAGCCTCGTCTTGCTCTGCGGAACGGGCTTCGTCCAGGAGGCTTTTCGTGCGTGACGATACCTCGGGCTCCTGCTCCTCTTCGTCATCGAGCGAGTCCAGAAGTTTGCGCTCCTGAACGATGCGCTCTTTGAGGGAGAGCAATAGACTGCCCTCTTTGAGGATGCGGGAGAGGTTAGGAGGTGCTGGCTGCATCATCTCCGCAGATCGCTTGTTGAAGCGCTCTCTTAGCTCCTGGAGGCCGTCAGTGAAGGCGACTGACTCGGTTGCTCGGAAGCCAAAGCCTGCCAGAATGCCCCCGATGAGAATGTAGACCCAGAGTGGCTGAATCTTGGCTAAGCGGTTGTAGCGGTTGATCTCGTGGGCGAAGGACTCTAGGGCGACACCCTCAAATACCGCCAGTAAGACCCAGAGCACGGCCAGAATGACCGCTCGCCAGGTGACTTCTTTCCAGAGGCGCGCTGACTTGGTTTCATGATGCGCGGTGGCCCGAAGTCGTCCTTGTTGCTGAGACTCAACGGCTCCTGCGAGCTTGAAGGTGGCTCCAACAAAGAAGAGGATCACCAGCTTGACGATGGTTGCTGGGTGATCCAAGGTTCTGAAATCATCGCTACTCAAAGCACTGTAAAGTGCCCCCACCGAGATCGCGACCGAGGCTCCCAGGCAAAGCGGGCCTGCGACTTTAAAAATCTGAACCCGTCCGCCGCTAACACCGGGCACCGGCGTCTCACACCAGATATCGGAGGGGGTGCGCATACGCTTGGAGATCGCTTCCATCGTCTGCTGGGAGAGGGTGTCGTAAGACAGAGCTACTCCCGCCTCAGCGGTGGCATCGGCAAACCTGGGTATCAGTTCATCTCGCTGCTCTTCGAGCCTGAGGATATGAGAGTAGACTTTATCTCGCCGGGCTGTCTCTCGCTGGAATCGCGTACTAATACGGCCTGTATGGGCTTTAATCTCCTCCTCTGCCTGCTTTTCCAGGGCAAGGCGGCGGCGTACTGATCGCAGCTTGCAGTCCACCTGATGGAGAATCTCCTCGCTTGCTATCCTGTAAATAGCCGCTTTCGGGCGGCGTTCCTCGGGCATTTTCATGCTTCAAGGTGAACCCCGTTCATGGCGTCTGGTTTGAAAATCCCCACTGGACTTAGACTCAAGCCTTTGCC
>NZ_JANNYP010000714.1:0-4199 GCF_031410135.1 Armatimonas sp.
CTTCTCGCCCTCTTTGCGCCCCTGCACTTCCTCCAGCGAGAGCCCGAGTAGGCTCTGGTAGCGCTCCCGCATCTGGGCGTCCAGCGCGATTAAAGCCACGTCCCGATCCCGGTTGCGTAGCTCTTCTTCGAGAAGCTGGGCACGCAGCGGCTGTACGAGCCGGTAGCGATAGGCTCCTTCTTCGCCAGAGCGCTCCCAGGTGAACCCGAGCAGCTCCGCCACCTGCCGCATGACCTCTCGCAAGGGCCGCCCCGTGCAAAAAATCGTCAGGTTGTCATCGGCCACGCCCCGTCCCGCCGAGAGAGCGATCCCCGTCTCCTCCGAGAGCTTCTGGCAGAGCTGAGAGAGCGATGTCGCTTTAAGCCGAAGCGTGACTTTGCGCTGAAGTCGCGCATCCACGATCTGCCGCTCCCGCGCATAGCCGACAAGCGCCTCACCGCCCGCTGTCAGAGCCGCCACGCGTGGCACGGGCACGTCCACAAAAGAGTCCCCCTTACCTACCGTTGGGAGAAGCTGTGCCAAAAGCGCACTGGCCTCATCGGGCTGGAAGCGGGCCGACCAGCGTGTCAGCGAGAGAACAGGATCGGGATTGAGATAGAGCAGCTCGTCTCCAGAAATACTCGATCTTACTTTTGCCAACGCTGCCAACTTTGGTACTTGCGTCTTTTGTGTTTTTTGTGTTTTTTGTGTTTTTTGTGCTCGTGCCATTTTTGTCGGCGGTACGACGGCCTGCTTTTTGTCTCTTGGTATGGGGCGTAGCGCAGAGCGAGTAGGCTCCGTCGTCTTTGGCATGGTCTGCTGTTGCCGTCCGGCAAGAAACGCGAGGCTTGCCGTGAGCGCCAGAGCACCCGTTCCTCCGATCACAAAGAGCGCGGGACGCAAGATGGGGAAACGAAAGAGTGGCATTGGGTTGCGCCTGCTGACTTCTGCCAACACACGGCTATCAAAGTCCGGGGAGAGCGGGGCCACAGGCAGCTCACGCAGACCTGTCGAGAGCAATGTCTCGACATCATCTTGATTGTTATACATGGTTGGATTCCTCCTGAACCGCTTCGTAGAGCTGGCGAAAACGGGTGCGTGCGGCACTGAGCCGGGAGCGAACGGTGCCGACAGGGATTTTGAGCAGAGCAGCGATCTCTTCGTAGGAGAGTTCTTCCAGCTCTCGCAGAACCAGCGCCGCTCGCAGCGGTGGGGTTAGCTCATCCAGCAAACTCGATACCAGCAGACGTGCATCCTGCACCTGCCCCGATGTGGAAGTGTGGATTTCAGCAAAAGTGTCCTCGAAAGCAACCTCGCGGCGGCGGGTTCTTCGCCGTGTGTGGTCAATGCAGACTCTCGTGGCGATGCGCAGGAGCCATGTCGAGAACGGAGCCTCGCCTCGGTAGCTTTTTATCTGGGTCAGCGCACGAACCAGCGCCTCTTGTGCCACATCTTCCGCCTCATCCGGGCGGCGCAGAATATGCGTCGCCAGTCGGACAACACAGCTCCGGTAGCGGCTCAGAAGCCACTGTTGCGCCTCTCTCTCGCCCCGTTTCGCCCGCGCTATCCACGCCTCTTCCAGTGCTGAGGCAAGCTCAGGCGCAGAAGAATTGCAAAGCACAACAGTAGGCTCCGTTCGGGTCATGTACAAAGGACGCTACGACAAGGCTGGAAAGTTCGCTCGACGTCAAAATCAACTAAGCAACACAGAAAAGCCAAACGATACAATAGACACAGAGGTTAGCACTATGTCCGTAACAACAGAAGAAAGAATTCGTCACCTAGAAGCCGATGTCGAGTGGCTCAAAGCGCAGGTCAGCCCACAGCGCCCTGGAGTGGTCGGTAAGACACACCCTGATTTTTTAAAGACCTGTGTCGGAATCTTCGCAAATAATCCCCTGTTTGAGGAGATGGATCAACAGATTCAGGCAGAGCGGGAAGAGGAGCGACGCCTTGCCCGAGAGATAGATACCAACGAATGATCTATCTGCTTGATACGGATCATGTCAGCGTTTTTCAGAGAGGGGGAGAGCTGGCTGACCCTTTACTCTCACGTCTTCAGGTACTCCCCCCTGATGATTATGGCACTACGATCATTACCTACGAAGAGCAGTGCCGTGGCTGGACAGATCGCATTCATCAAGCTCGCAATGCAAAAGGGCGTGTTCTGGCATACCAGTGCTTGAGTGATAACCTACGCTTTTTTTCGAGAATTTCAGTCTGGGATTATTCTTTAGAAGCGGAAGCTCAGTTTACGCGTCTCGGCACAATCAATATAGGAACAAAAGATAGGCGAATAGCTGCAATCGCTCTCGCTACGAATGCAACCGTTTTGACCCGCAACCGACGAGACTTCGATAAGATTCCAGGGCTTCGTACAGAAGACTGGACAGTGGAGCCAAATTTAGATGTTTGATGTTCTAGTAATCGGAGGCGGGCACGCGGGGTGCGAGGCGGCGCTGGCTTCGGCGCGGCTGGGCTGCAAGACGCTTCTGGTGACAGGGCGGCTGGACCGGATCGGGTGGCTGCCGTGCAACTGCTCGATTGGTGGCCCGGCAAAAGGCCACGTGGTGCGGGAAGTAGACGCGCTCGGCGGGGCGATGGGCTTTATCTCCGACCAGACTCTTACGCACATTCGGATGCTCAACACGGGAAAAGGCCCCGCCGTTCGGGCGATCCGGGCACAAGTGGATGTCGAGAAGTACCCGGCAGCGATGCAGGCCTATCTCGCGGCGCAAGAGAATCTCACGCTCCGTGAGGCGATGGTGGAAAATTTGCTCGCCGAGGGCGGGCGTATTTGTGGCGTCACTCTTTCTGATGGGACGCAGCTTCTGGCCAAGACCGTCGTCGTTACCACGGGGACGTTTCTACGCGGCCTCTGCCATCGGGGCGAGGACAAGTGGGAGGCGGGGCGCAACGACGAGGCGGCGGCCTATGGGCTCTCAGCATCACTCTCTTCGCTGGGCTTTCCGCTGCTGCGCCTTAAAACCGGGACGACGCCCCGGATGGATAAGAACACGATTGACTTTACGCGCACCGAAGCGCAGCCCAGCGAGCCGGACTGTCCGTCGCTGAGCTTTCGGACGCCCAAAAAATCGCACACGGGGCTGCTGGCGGCGTATCTGACCTGGACCAACGAGGCAACCCATAAAGTCATCCGCGATAACCTCCACCGCTCGGCGATGTACGGCGGGCAGATCGAGGGGGTCGGGCCGCGCTACTGCCCCAGCATTGAGGATAAAGTCGTGCGCTTCGCCGACAAGGAGCGCCACCAGGTCTTTCTGGAGCTGGAGGGCTGGGACACCAACCAGGTCTATGTCCAGGGCATGAGCACGAGCCTCCCCGCCGAGGTGCAGGCGGAGTTTGTCAAGACGCTCCCCGGTCTAGAAAATGCCGTGATGCTCAAGCCGGGCTACGCCGTGGAGTACGATGCCGTCCCGCCCACGGAATTAACATCGGCGCTCATGACCAAGCGGGTCGAGGGGCTGTTCTTTGCTGGGCAGATCAATGGGACGTCGGGCTACGAAGAGGCGGCGGGCCAAGGGCTGATCGCGGGCGTGAACGCGGCGCTCTATGTGCAGGGCCGCAAGCCGTGGAGCCTGACCCGCAGCGATGCCTACATGGGCGTCATGGTGGACGATCTCGTCACTAAAGGCGTGAACGACCCGTATCGTCTGCTCACCAGCCGCGCCGAGTTCCGCCTGACCCTGCGCAACGACAACGCTGATCTCAGGCTCACTCCGATGGGCCGCGCCTTGGGGCTGGTGGACGATGCTCAGTGGGAGCTTTTCCAGGGGCGCAAAGCACGCATCGAGCATGTGGAGAAGACCCTTACCCAAAACACCGTCGGGGGGCTGGATAGCGCACGCCTCGAAGCGCTTGGCTTTGCGCCCGTCACCACGCGCCTCTCCTACCTTGACCTGCTCCGCCGCCCGGAAGTCAGCCTAGAATCGGTCGCAAATCTCGCCGGGCTCGATCCCACGCACTACGCCGACGGCCTGGAGCAGTGCTTCATCACCGCCCGCTACGATGCCTACATCCGCCGCGAAGAGATGCAGATTGATGTCGCCCGCCGCGCCGACCACCTCGCCCTCCCCGCTGATCTGGACTACGCGCTCGTCCCGTCCATCGCCAACGAAGCATTAGAGAAATGGAGCCGCCTCCGCCCCACCACGCTCGGGCAAGCGGCGCGGATACCCGGCATCAACCCCGCCGACATC
>NZ_JANNYP010000715.1:0-9927 GCF_031410135.1 Armatimonas sp.
TCAAGAGCGCGGGCGTAGATCTGGCCTCTCCGGAGCCGGTGGAAGCGGCATTTGCCACGATGGCCCACTATGTAGATCGCCTGGAGACCCTGGTTTGATCGCACGCCGCACATCTGCCATCTCCCCGCGCTTCGTTCGTCCCTCACTTCGTGCGACCCTCTTCCCGTATTTGCTCCTTCGTCGCCGGAAGAGGGTTTGTCAGCCCCTCTTCCCAACGAGGAACGAGTGGCAGGGGAAGAGGGGAGCCGAGGAACGAGGCGGGGAGATGGCTTTGGGGCGTCGCCAATGATCCTACGCCGCCTGCGCTTGACGGAGGCGCTGTTGCTGTTTTGTACGGCGATTGTTCTGCTGACCGGAACCCTGCTGGTCTCGGTGGCAAAGACACCCGCGACCACACCCGTGCTCCTCAACACGGCAACGGCTCCCGAGCTTGCCAAGGCGCTGGGCGGCGATGGGGCACTGGCAAAGGCGGTTTTAAGCGAGCGTGAAAAAAAGGGGGCTTTCTCGGATGTAGATGCCCTCGTGCGCCGCAAGGTGCTCTCGTCAGCGCAGCTTCGGGCTTATGAGCCCGAGCTAGCCGTGCGTACCTGGGGTTTGGCCAATGCCACGCTCTGGCTCTCGACACTGGGGCTGCTGGTAATGTTCCTGGTGCTCCATCTGCATCTTCGCCGTATCTGGCCGGTTGCCGATCCGTATTTGTTGCCCTGTGCGGCCTTGCTCTCGGTGCTGGGCGTGCTGCTCCTGTTCGCCCTCAAAGACCCGCTCCGGGACCGGATGGCGTTCTTTGCCCAGGCACAGGGAGTCTGGCTAGGGGGAGTGGGCGTTCTGCTCTTGACTCTGAAGCGCTTCTGGAATCTGCCGCTCCACCGCTACAGCTATCTCTATGTTCTGGGCTCGGTGCTGCTCATTGTGCTTCTTGGGGTCTTCGGTGGTGGCCAGGGGGGAGTCAAGCTCAATCTCTTCGGGTTTCAGCCGGTGGAGCTGGTGAAAGTGCTCCTGGCGTTCTTCTTGGCCAGCTATCTGGCGGACCGGGGGAGGGCACTTGCTGATACATCGCCACAAGCACGACGGGCCGATCTCTATCCACTTCTGGCGATGTACGCCCTGCCTCTGGCGCTCTTTGCCCTTCTCAAAGACCTCGGGCCTGTGCTGGTGCTCTTTGGGACTTTTATGGCGCTGCTCTATGTGGTGACCAGCCGAAGCGCCTTTGTCTGGCTGGGGCTTATTACGCTGGGGCTGGGGGGCTGGGTGGGCTATGTGCTACACTTTGGGGTCTTTCGCACCCGTGTTGAGATGTGGCTGCACCCGTGGGACAACGCCGCCCGTGGAGGCGATCAGCTGGCACTGGGGCTCTGGGGCATGGCGACCGGCGGCCCAAGTGGTGCTGGTCTGGGGCTGAGTGGAGCACGTTTTATCCCAAGAGGCGGCTCGGATCTGGCGTTCTCAGCGCTGGGCGAGGAGCTGGGACTGCTGGGACCGCTGATTGTCGTGCTCTGTCTGGCTGTGATCCTCTGGCGTGGCCTCGTCATGGCGCCTCGAACCCGCTCAGAGTTTGAGCGTTATCTCGCCACGGGGCTAACCGTGCTGATTGTTTTACAGGGGCTGGTGATTGTCTGCGGGTGCCTGGGGCTTCTCCCCCTGACGGGAATCTGTCTGCCGCTGGTGGCGTTTGGGAAGTCGTCGGTGGTGATGACCTGGGTGAGTATCGGGCTTCTGCTTGGCATCTCGCATCGCGCTCAGCACGACCCCGAGCTGGTGCAGCCGTATGTGCACAAGGGGCTGGGACGCCTGGCGCTCACCCTCACTGTCCCGCTCTTACTCTGTCTGATAACCGCACTGGCGACGCAGACAGTTCTCGCCAACAAGCTCGCGCTTCAGCTGGTGCGCACGCCCGATGCTGATACCGTGGTGCGTCCCCACCGAAACCCACGTCTGCTGGCGCTCTCGAACAAGATCCAACGGGGCCGGCTCCTCGACCGCAACGGGAAGGTGCTCGCGGAGACGGTGGCGGGTAAGCGGGTCTATCCCCGAGGCGCAGCGACTGCGCACTTGGTCGGGGTGCTCTCGCCCGCACTGGGTGGGCCGACGGGCCTGGAGGAGTCGCTGGCCGCGCCGCTGCAAGGCATGGAGGACTGGGAGCAGGCGCTGGCGCTCTGGCGGGGCAAAGACCTGCCGGGCTTCACGCTTCCGCAAGGCCAGGATGTCAAAGTCTCGCTGGATGCAACCCTTCAAGAGGCGGCGCTCAAAGCAATCGCCAAGCGCGCCAAGCGTGCCGGAGCCGCCGTGGTGCTAGACATCGCAACCGGTGAGGTGCTGGCCGCCGCGACATTTCCGACCTACGATCCCACTAAACCCGTCACCATAACCAAAGACTCGCCTCAGCTCAACCGAGCAACTAGCGGGCTCTATCCCCCCGGCTCCGCGTTCAAGCCGGTGACTGCTGCTGCGCTTCTCAAGGCGGGAAAAGGCGCTGCGAAGTACTCGGGCGGCAAAGGCGGGCGGGAGACGGTGCGCTGGAAGATCGGCAGCCAGAGCTACTCCCGTAGCATCACCAACGATGAGGGCGAGGCGCTGGGGAGAAGCCTGACCCTGACTGCGGCTATGGTGCGCTCGTCGAATATCTACTTTGCCCACGCCGGAATTGATGTTGGGGCAGAGGCGCTTCAGATGACAGCGGGACAGTTCGGCCTGACCCACCTGCCCGAGCGTCCCCAGTGGGAGCGTGAGCTGCCCGACCTTTCCTACGGCCAGGGAAGCCTGCTCGCCACGCCGATGGAGCTTGCCTCGGTAATGCAGACCATCGCCAGTGGAGGCATCCGTCGCCGCCCACACTATGCTCTCTCAGAGAATCCCGAGACACTTGCCACGCCACTCACGCCGGAGCAAGCGGAGGTGATCGCCAAAGCCCTACGCGAGGTCACCGAGAGCGGGACGGCCCGTGGGGTCTTTAGCACACTCGCTTTTAAAGTCGCGGGCAAGACCGGCACGGCCCAGACCAGTAACGGCGATAAGAAAAGCCACTCGTGGTTTATCGGCTTTGCCCCGGCCCAGAACCCCAAGGTCGCCTTCGCGGTGCTGATCGAAAACGGTGGCTACGGCGCAAAGTCCGCCGCCCCTGTTGCCCGAGAGATCCTCCGCGCCTGGGACGAAAAGTAGCGTGCCCCCTGACCCCCACAAGTGGGGGAACTCTAGGGAAGCGTGCTAGCAGTCTTATTTAGCCTCCTCGCGGCGTTATTAACGTTCCTTGACGTGCTATTTTGCCTCCTTGCAACTTTATGTGTCTTGCTGTGTCCGATCTGTCAGTACCTTGCCGTGATCTTTACCATCCTGGTGAGGTTATTTTGAGAGAGAGGAATCAAGTTCATGGACACTGAGACAATGATAGACGACACGGAGACGAAAAGTGCCAAGCCACCCCGGCGACCACGGGGACTGGTGAATGCTCTCTGGGTAAAGGGGCTCGATCAGGCGGAGCAGCTTACACAAGTCGCACAGCGCGAGAGTATCACGCCGGTGCTGCTGGCCGAGGAGCTTCCCGTCGGCTTTGCAGCGGCGCTTCTGGCGAAAGTCGGGGCGTGCCGAGCACAGCTTGCGCTGTATCTGAGTGCGACAGGGGATAAGCAAAGTGCCACCGCAAGGGAGAAGGAGCTACGCCTGGTGCTGATTGGCCTCTTGCAAGGGGTGCAGACTGCCGCGAAACGCAAGTGGGCACGGAGCGCCACGGAGCACAGCCAGCTCAAGGCGTACTATGTCGGCATCACCCTCAAGAACCTGGGCTTTGCGGGGCTTGCCGAGGCCGCCGATGCGATCCTGCGTCAGGCACGCCTTGACACCCTTCCCGGAGTGAGTACCGAGAAGCTCACCGCGCTGGAGGTGGCGATGGGGGCATGGAAGGCAAAGAACGCCGCGCAGTCCGAGGAGCAAAACGCCGCGACTCGTGCGCATGCTGAGACCGAGCGCTTGTTTAAAGAGATCACCGACGAGCGCATCCAGCTCCAGCTCACCGCCGATGCCGCGTTTCCCTACACGGATAAGGCCAACGGGGCAATTCGTACGGAGTTCGATCTCCCCAAAAACGGCCCTTACAAAACGGCTTAAGGTGCCAAAATTCTCCAGCCGCCCGCCGTAAGCGGGCGGCTTTTTTTATCAAAGAGCGGGGATGCCCTTGTGCTACAATACCCACTGCGAGCGCGGCCTCTGTTGCGCTTTGGAATGGGAATAGCAACGTAAAAATGAGTTTGAATATACTTCAGTACGAATCGAAAATCTGGGCAACAGCGGACCTTCTGCGAGGGAGCGGGATCAAGGAATCCGAGTGGCCATCGTTTATGATGCCGTTTTTTGCTCTGGTAATGATCGAGAGCCGCTTGGTGCGAATGTTTGATGAGCTTAAAGATGGAATTGGAGAAGTGGCTTTTGCGGGTATTGAAAAAGAGGATCTGTACGAGCTTATTCGTGATAAGGGGCAGGGCTATAATATTTTCGTCTTTGAAAAAGGACAAACCCTGACGGATATTTGTAAAAACGATAAGTCTTTTGAGATTGATTTTCAAGCGTATTTGATGGGCTTCGACGGTGAGACGAAAGACTTGCTGGGAGTGGATGCGGTTGAGGGCGAAAAGTTCTTAGACATTAAGGGGGTTATCGCTAAGCTCAAGGCAAAGAAGGTTCTTTTAGGGTACACGAAGCTGTGGGCAGAGATTGACCTGAAGCCTTTCAATAACTCCGAGATTACGACTCTTGAGGAGCATATTAAGCGTAAGTGGGCGGATATTTCGGCGGAGACGGCGGGAGAGCAGTACACGCCCGATGATGTGATCGCGCTGATTTCGGAGATTATCGCCTCGAAGATTGAGGAGAGTGACAAGCTCCTGAAAATCTATGACTGCACCTGCGGCGGTGGCAACATGCTCTTTGGCGTGGAAGATCGGATCAATGAGAAGTCGAAGCGCCTGACACAGACCTTTGGGCAGGACTGGAACGATGCGCTCTATGCCTTGGCGAAGATCGAGAGCCGGTTTCGCCCAGACTCCAAGATTGAGCATGGCAATACGCTGGTGGACGACAAGTTTTATAACGATGAGTTCGATGTGGTGGTTGCCAATCCCCCCTATGGTGTGAGCTGGAAGGGCTACGCACAGGATATTGAGAACGATAAGACCGGGCGTTTCAAGTTCCATCCTTCTGTCTCTGATGGTCAGCTTCTGTTTATGCAGCACCTGATCTCGAAGCTGGATAGCAACGGGATGGGCGTGGTGGTTCACAATGGCTCGACTCTGTTCAGCGGCGATGCGGGGTCGGCGGAGAGCAATATCCGTAAGTGGATGCTAGACACCGATATTGTTGAGGCGGTGATTCAGCTTCCCACCGATGAGTTTTTCAACACGGGCATCTATACCTACCTCTGGGTTCTGAATAAGAAGAAGCAGCCAGAGGGCAAGGATAAGGTGATGCTCATCAATGCGAGCGAGAAGTTCAAGCCGCTGAAGAAGAGCAAGGGTTCCAAGCGCAAAGAAGTAGACGAAGCGAGCCGCCTGGAGATTGTCGCGACCTTGGAAGCGTTTGTGGACAATGACTATGCCCGCGTGTTTGAGAAGGAGTTTTTCTACTTCAACAAGCAGGCGATCATGCTCACGAACGTAGACGAAGCGGGGAACTCGTTTGAGAGCCAGTTGCCGCTGAAGGAGGACAAGAAGACCGGCGAGCTAAAGCGCGAAACGTCGCTGGAGCTGGTGCCCGTCAAGCTGGAGTGCGGTGGTATCCTGCTCACCAATTTCTCGATTACCACGTCAGATATTGCTGGCTATGTGTCGCTGGAAGCCTACCACGAGCAGTCCCTAAAGCCTCTGATTTCTAGCCTCGATTATAAAGAGCAGCCGCTGCGTATCACGACAGCGGAGGCGGTGTATTACTTCGATAACGATCAAGAGACACTCATCAAGGAAGTCGGCGGTAAGAAAGACGCGCTAGGCTGTGGAAAGATTGTGGTGTCTGCTGCGGTGAAGAAAGCTACCAAAGCGAAGCCGGATCGGATTGAGATTAGCATCGAGCTGACACCCGATTATCAAAAAGACTATGAGATTATTCCGTTTCACAGGGACGCGGGGAGTAACCAAGCGGCAATTGCAGATTTTATGGAAAGGTATATTAGTAAGCCATTTGTCTATCTTGATAATGTAGTAGGTGTGGAATTAAATTTCAATAAAATTTTTTACAAGCCTGAGCAACTTAGTGAAGTGACGGACATCCTAGATGAAATTATCGCAATAGATGCACAGATTAAATCTATGGAACAGGACTTAGTGTTATGATACAAGGTAATTTCTCAAAATATGAGAATTATAAAAACAGTGGTATTGAGTGGATTGAGGAAGTACCAGAGCATTGGGAGATAAAACGCCTAAAAGAAATTCTTTCTGAAGTCGTTTATGGAACATCTGAAAAAACAAAAGAAACTGGCAAGTATGAAGTTTTAGGAATGGGTGATATAGATGAAGGAAAAGTAAGTTTTCCGCAGAAGAGATTTATTGATGATATACCAAACTATCTTCTGATCAAAAGAGGAGATTTACTTTTTAACAGAACTAATAGTCCTGCTTTAGTTGGAAAAGTAGGGCTTGTTGAAGTGGATACACACAATGTAACTTTTGCATCATATTTAATCAGATTAAGGGTGAGAAATAATCAACACGATAGATATTTTTGGTATTTCTTAAACAGTGAGCTTTTTATCTCATATAGCAGATCTAATGCGATTCAAACAGCAAATCAAGCAAATCTAAGTTCGTCAAAACTCAAACAGTTCAAAATAATACATATTCCTCTTAGTCTTCAAAAAGCCATCGCAGATTATCTTGATGCAAAAACAGCATTAATTGACCAACAGATAGACTTGCTAAAACAAAAAGCAAATCAATATAGCCAACTCAAACAATCACTCATCAATGAAACTGTCACGCGCGGATTGGATAAATCTGTGCCGATGAAAGACAGTGGTGTGGAGTGGATTGGTGAAGTGCCAGAACATTGGATAATTAAGCGCCATAAAGATATCTTTACTGAGCGAGGGAGCAAAGGCTATCCAGATGAACCATTATTAATAGCATCTCAAGACAGAGGAGTTGTATTGAAAAATTCTTACGATAGACACACGATGACTATTCAAAAAGATTTCGACTCACAAAAACTTGTTAAAATAAATGATTTTGTAATTAGCCTAAGATCATTTGAAGGAGGCATTGAAATTGCTCACAACAGAGGGATCATAAGTGCAGCTTATACAGTCTTTTATAAATCTGACCCTTCAGGTTTAGGATATTACAAATACCTCTTCAAATCTAAAAAATTTATCTCTTTCTTAGCAACACTCACAACAGGTATTCGTGAAGGAAGAAATATAAATTATCAACAATTAAAACGTGATTTTATACCTGTTCCTCCTATATTTGAACAAGTCAAAATTACTAATTATCTCAATGAGAAAATAAACCTTATAGAACAGATAATTATCAATATAGACGTTCAAATAACAAAATTAGTAGAGCTACGAAAAACACTGATTAATGATGTAATAACAGGGAAAATTAAAGTTACGAAAGCAGCCCCCGCCGAATGAATGAGTTACACCTCCAAGATAAATTCCTCATCCCACATCTCCAAAATGATCTTGGATACAGAGAAGTCAAAGCAAATACTGTTACATCTTCCCTGATTATTGAAGAAGACCTGCTAGAATTTCTTTCGGAGTCAAGCCTCAATAAAAAATCCTACGAAGCTCTCCTGAGAAAATACAGTGGCAATGCCAAAGCCCTGCTGAAAGATGCCATCGAACTGATTCAAGAGCGCATTGCCAGTAGCCGCAACATGGCGCTGTTTCTCAACGGCAATAAATCCATCACACTTCAGGGAATCAAACTCCATCTCTTCTACACCAGCGACAGCGTCATTCACGGAAACGACCTCTTCGACGAAAACATCTTCTCGGTTGTCCAGGAGCTTCCCTACAAATACAAACTCAACGGCGCACAGCTCTTTTCTTTCCGCCCCGACATTGTCTTTTTTGTCAATGGAATCTACCTCGGCTACAGCGAACTCAAGAGCAACTACACCAACCAGAACGCCAGCAAGAACGGACGCGGGAAGGTAATTAAGGACTACTTTGAAGCGGTCAGAATCTACCACCAGCACATTGACAGCAACGCCCTCCTTAGTGACGCAGAGAAGCTAACCTACCGCAAAGACTTCCTCAAGATTTTTGAGAAAGCCATCCACATCACCACCACCGACATTGGCGAGACCTATGTCATCCGCACCATTGCGGATTTCTTCGATGACATTCTCGCCTCCTGCCGCGAAAACAAGTTCGACCGGGAAGAGACCGAGAAGAAAGCCCACGGCGTTTTCAAACAGTATCCCCTGATCAATCCCCACGCTGAGAAGAAAGACAAGCTCAAAGAACTCTTCGCCGCCCACTACGGCAAGTTCATGATCGAGAAGGAAATCCTCTACTACAACTTCATCGAGCGCGATGTCTTCATCAACAACGGCGTCAAGGAAACCAAAAAAGAAGCCGGTCAGCTCATCTCCCCGCGCCCCAAGCAAAAATTCGGCACCGACAAGATCATGGCAAAGATAGACGAGTTCCTCGAACACGAGCAAGAGCCCGACTACTTTGAAAAGCTCCTCGAAAAGCAGCTCGTCGGAGTCAGCGAAGCCAAGAAGAAAGAGCTGCTCGACAAGCGCCGCGCCTACTCCAACAACAAAAACGTCTACTCCTTGCTCATGCAGTACGCCGCTGGCTTTGGCAAGTCCAACATCATCGGCTGGTCCGCCTCCCAGCTAAAAGACCTACGCCGCGACGGCGCATACGTCTACGACAAGATCATGATCGTCGTGGATCGCCTCCAGCTCCGTAGCCAGATTGACTCCCTCCTGCTCAACATGAACATTGACCGGAGTATGGTAAAAGAGGCCAGCACCAAAAAGACCTTCCTAGACGCACTCTCCTCAGACACTCGCCTGGTCATTGTCAACCTCCAGAAGTTCGGGGCTGTGCGCGAAATGCTCGACGACGAAGTACTGCAAAAGCTCGCCAAGATGCGAATCGTGTTTCTCATTGATGAAATCCACCGCTCCAACAGTGGCGATCAGCATGAAGAAATGGTCAGCATCTTCGACGAGCTACAGGGCAGCTTTGACAATGCGACCACCTATGTTGCAGGCCCACGAAAGAAAAACCTCATCATCGGCTTCACTGCCACCCCCGACGACAACGCGCTCGCACGGTTTGGTGAGTTCAGCGGCTACGCCGAGAGCGAGAAACTCTGGAAGCCCTTTGACAGCTACACCATGAAAGAAGCCATCGAAGACGGCTTCATTCTCAACCCTCTCAAAAACATCGTCCCAGTCGCCTCCAAGATGCTGTTCGACCTCCCCAGCAATCCCCTGGCAGGCTTCACCACCAAAGAGTACAAAGACGCTGACAAGAAGCAAATCTACGAGAACCGCGACCGAATAGACGCCATTGCCCAGTACGTCGCTGACCTCCTTGTCAAAGATGTCTACCGCCAGATACGCGGCACCGGCAAAGCCATGCTTGCCTGCTACTCTATCAAAGCCGCCATCGCCTACAAATCCGCCGTAGAGAAACACTTCAACGAGCTAGTCAAAGACCCAAAATACGCCAAGTACGCCGATGCCCCGATTCACATCGTCTACTCCAGCAACCAGGATGAGCAGAGCGCCGCAAGCCTAAATGGTGACCTCACCGAGGAGAAAGTCCTAGAACACTTTGCACTCAGTAAAAACGGCCTCATGATCGTTGTCGCAAAACTTCAGACAGGCTTTGACGAAAAGAAGCTCCACACCCTTTTTCTGGACAAAGAAAACCGAGGCATCAACGCCATTCAGACGATCTCCCGAGTCAAC
>NZ_JANNYP010000716.1:0-1312 GCF_031410135.1 Armatimonas sp.
GGTAGGCCAGCTTGCCGCCGTACGCGCTCACCGAGACGGGCATCACGAGGTCCTGGTTGGTGGCGCTCATTCCCAGCAGCGCGATATCGAGCATGTGCACCCCCCAGTCGCCGGTCATGCCCGTGCCGGTGTTGAGAAACCAGCGCCAGTTGCCATGGACATGGTTGGGCGCGTAGGGCACCATGGCTGCCGGGCCGATCCACATGTCGTAGTCAAGAGAGGCGGGCGGGGTTGAGGGCTTGCCGTTGCCCACTTGGGAGCCATCGGTTCGCCACGCCCGCACCAGGACGATCTTGCTGCCTAGCTTGTTACTTCGCACAAATGCAATCGCGTCAGTGAACTCTTTGCCGCTGCGCTGCCAGGTTCCCACTTGGACAATCTTCTTGTGGTAGGCCACCGCCTTTGCCATCGTCCGCGCCTCCACTAAGTTGTGTGAGATCGGCTTCTCGCAGTAGGCATCTTTGCCGGACTCGACCGTGTGGATCAGGTTCAGCGCGTGCCAGTGATCGGGCGTCCCCACGATAATGGCGTCAATGTCCTTGCGCTCCAACATCTTGCGGTAGTCACGAAAAATCTCCGGCTTGCGCCCGTACTTCTTCTCTACCTCGGCAATATCGCCGCCCATGCGCCCCGTGTCCACATCGCAGAGAGCCGCGACCTCGACGCCGTCTTTTCCCATTAAGTTGCGCATATTGGCCGCGCCCATGCCACCACAGCCAATCAAACCCAGCACGATCCGGTTGTTGGCCCCTTGAATACGATTAAATTCCATGCCTTCCCCTTCGACGGCCTTGCCTGCTAATCCTCCCCAAACTTCTGTAGCACTAGAGCCAGAGTTATCAGAGTCAAGGTGACAAGGCCGATCCCGATAACTAGGGGTAACGGGACATCGACAAAGTGATTCTTGAGATTCATCAGCACCATAAGTGTGGTGTAGAAAAGCGCAAAGATCGCCAGTAGCCACTGAAATACCCGTGCTAGTGCCCGATGCCGAAGTAGCAGACAAGCCCCCGCGCCATTGAGTGCCAGCACAAAGGTAAAGAACGCTACTCCAAAGACCACGCCCGCCGAATCTCGTGGGATCGGCTCTTTCAGAAACGCCCACATAATCCACAGTGCCAGTGGCACCCCGAGCAGTAAATCGAGAGTCGCAATCGCCCGAACCCCGGCTGCCAGCTCCGGTTGCTTGGTCTGCGAGCGCTGTTTTTGTTTTTGCATCACGATTTAGTCCTTCTCCATTTTACGGAGCCAGAGAGGGGCTAAGATTAGGCTGAGGCTGATGAGCACGCAGCCACCCAGAACGATCCATTTG
>NZ_JANNYP010000717.1:0-14539 GCF_031410135.1 Armatimonas sp.
CGGGAACTTCCATACGGTTCCCGATTCCTCCCCTCGCTAAAACGAGGGTTTTCCTCGGAGGTGTCTCCATGAAAACCACTCGCGCTCGCTTTACCCTTATCTCTCTAGCACTTGCCCTCTTGCCTAACTTTGCACAGGCACAAACCAAGCCCAATATTTTGTTTATCGCGGTGGATGACCTAAGGCCCGAGCTGGGGTGCTACGGCAACACGATTATTAAGTCGCCCAATATCGATCGGATTGCAAAACAGGGCATGGTCTTTCGGCAGGCGTACTGTCAGCAGGCCGTGTGCTCGCCCTCGCGCAGCTCTCTGCTCACGGGACGGCGACCCGATGCGACGAAGGTCTGGGACTTGGTGACGCACTTCCGTACGGCTCTGCCCGATACCGTCACCATTCCGCAGCACTTTAAGGCCAGCGGCTACCACACCGCCGCGCTGGGCAAGATTTATCACCACGGCTACGAAGACGGGCGCTCGTGGAGCGAGCCACACTGGTACCCCAGCGGTGAGTCCGTGGACACCGACCAAGCCGACTTCACCAAGCGCATCGTCACCCGGCGCACGGGTGGCGTGAAGGAATTTTCCCAGGCGAAAGCCGATCCGAACGATCCCAAGGCAAAGAATGGCCCCGCGTTTGAGCGTAGCCCCAAGCCCGATAACCAGCTCCCCGATGGTGCCACGGCGGCAGAGGCCGTCAAGCGCCTGCACACCCTAAAAACAGGCGACAAGCCGTTCTTTCTAGCCGTGGGCCTCGCCAAGCCGCACCTGCCCTTTGTCTCGCCCCAAAAATACTGGGACCTCTACGACCCGGCCAATATCCCCGGTGCCGACAACGACACCCTCCCCGAGGGCGCTCCAGAGTTTGCGGGCCACACCAATGGCGAGCTGCACAACTACCCCAATATTCCCGCTGGGCCGATCTCTCCCGAGCTTGCCCGCGAGCTGCGCCACGGCTACTACGCCGCGATTAGCTACATGGACGCCCAGGTCGGGAAGGTGCTGGATGCGCTGAAGGCCGAGGGGCTGGACAAAAACACCGTGATCGTGCTCTGGGGCGACCACGGCTGGCAGCTGGGCGATCACGGGCTCTGGCACAAGCACACCAACTTCGAGCGCGCCACCCGCGCCCCGCTGATCTTGAGCGTCCCCGGCATGAAGAACGCGGGCAAGAGCACTGCATCCCTGGCGGAGTTTGTGGATATCTATCCCACCCTCGCCGATGTGGCGGGTCTGCCTGCACCCACAGGCGTGGATGGCAAGAGCCTGAAGCCCATTCTGGAAAATCCCTCGGCCTCCGTGCGCAAGGTCGCACTGAGCCAGTACCCCCGCAACGTCAGTGGCAAGCCCGTCATGGGCTACAGCGCCCGCGACGCTCGCTGGAGGCTCACTCTCTGGCGCGATCGTGCGACCAACGAGACGATTGCCACGGAGCTCTACGACGAGAAAAACGATCCGAAAGAGAGCGTTAATGTCGCCCGTAAGCCCAAGAATGCCGCGATCATCGCCGAGCTCACGCGTGAGTTAGAGGCGGCCTACAAAGGAATCGGCTCCGGGAACGCTCCCAAAAAGAAACCAGACACGGAGTCTAAGAAACCCGCGAGTGATCGTAACGAGCTCTTCAAAAAGCGGGATAAAAACGGCGACGGCAAGCTCACGATGGAGGAGTTTATGGACAAGCAAACCGATCCTGAGCAGGCCAAGCTGCGCTTTCCCAAGTTCGATACCAACAAAGACGGTGTCCTGAGCCAGGAGGAGTTCGTCACGATGGGTAAGAAAGCCTGAGATGCGAAAGTTCCTGGTAGCCTGTTTACTTTGCCTCTTGGCCCTCAACATTTTCTTCCCCCGCCCTGCGGGGGCTAGGGGGTTGGCGGGGGCTAGGGGGCAGGCACCCTCACGCCCCAATATCGTCTTGATCTTCGCGGACGATCTCGGCTGGCGCGATGTGGGCTACCAGGGCTCCGATTTCTACGAGACTCCGGTGCTAGATCGGCTGGCTAAAGAGAGTCTGGTTTTCTCCAATGCCTACGCCGCAGCCGGAAACTGTGCCCCCAGCCGGGCGTGCCTGCTCTCAGGAACCTACGGGCCACGCCACGGAGTCTACGCGGTCGGGAGCACGGATCGGGGGCCAAAGGCGCTGATGCGCCTCACTCCCTACCCCAATAAAGAGGGCCTGCTGAAAGAGAATATCACGCTCGCCGATGCCTTGAAATCGGCAGGCTACGCCACGGGACACTTCGGGAAGTGGCACCTCATGCACCCCACCGAGGGCGCACTTCCCTCCCAGCAGGGCTTCGACGAGACCTACGACTCGTTTGGGAATGGCCCCCTCAAAGAAGGCGGTGAGGGCAACCAAACGGGGCCGCCGAGCGATCCGAAGGGCGTCTTTGCGCTGACGAACAAGGCTTGCGCGTTTATCGAGAAGAACAAAGCCAAGCCGTTTTTTGTGTATCTAGCCCACCACGGCATTCACTCGCCGCTGCAAGCGCAGCCGGAAGTTTTGGAGAAATTCAAAAGCAAGACGGCGGGCAAGGAGCACAAAAACGCGAAATACGCCGCGTGCCTCTCTGCCTTAGACTCCAGTGTTGACGTGCTTCTGAAGAAGCTCAAGGCGCTGGATTTAGAGAAAAACACCGTGATTGTCTTCACGTCGGACAATGGCGCGACCCAGCAGTCGTCGCAGGAGCCGCTTCGGGGCAACAAAGGGGGCTACTACGAAGGCGGCATCCGCGAGCCCCTGATCGTCCGCTGGCCCGGCGTCACCAAGCCCGGCAGCGTCTGCGACACGCCGGTCATCAACGTCGATTTTTACCCGACATTTCTGGAGCTTGCCGGAGCCACGCCCCCCAAGCCGCTGGATGGCGAGAGCCTCGTCCCATTGCTTAAGGGCGGCAGTGCACTCAAACGCCAAGCGATCTTCTGGCACTTCCCCGGCTACCTCAACGATCCAGTGATCCGAGGCCGTGACAAAGACTTCCGCACCCGCCCCGTCTCGGTGATTCGCAAGGGCGACTGGAAGCTGCACCTCTACCATGAGGAGTGGGTGCTCGATGGTGGCAAGAACGCGCTGGAGCTTTACAACATGAAGACCGACATCGGCGAGCGCGTCAATCTTGCCGAGACCAACCCCAGCAAGCGCGATGAGCTGCTCAAAGACCTGCTCGCCTGGATCAAGTCCACCAATGCTCCGCTGGCAGGAAAGAAATAATCGTGACACCGCGGAGCAAAAAATGGAGTACCCTTGTATTCAAGGAACCAAATCCATGAAAACTATCCTTCTGTTCATTGCGGCCGCGATCACGTTTGTCGCAGCCGCGATCACGTCCTTGGTGGTCTTTCGAAAAGTGCCCGAGTCAGCAATGCCGCGCCTCATCTCGACCACGGGCAGTGCCGAGCTGCACGTGGTGCCCGATCTGGCCGATTTGCATTTTCAAGTTGAAGTTCGTAGTGTGAATCTCGCACTGGCACGGCAACAACAAGCAGAGCGAGCCACGAAGCTCCTTGCAGCCCTGCGAGCCGCGGGTGTGACTGAAGCGGAGCTCCAGTCGTCGCAGAGCCAGATCCGAGCAAACTACACGAACGGCAGTTATCAGGAAACTGGGAAGGTGACATTTTACCAGGTCTCCCAGAGCGTTTCCTGCACCCTCCACGACATCAAGAAAGTGCCTGATGTGACGGCTGTCGCTGTGGCAATGGGCGCAACCGGGGTGGAGGAAGCGATCCTGCGGACGTCCCAGCTGAGAAAGTTGCGCGATGAGGCCCGTGCCAAAGCGATTCATGCTGCCAAGGAGAAAGCCACGGCTCTTGCCAAGGAGCTTGGAGCTAAGGTAGGCAAGTCCTATAGCATTACTGAGGATGCAGACACAGGATTAACACCTGCCTGGTCCAATGCAAACAGTACTAATTTCCAACGAACGGAGATGGGTAACGGGCGCTTCAGCGATGATACTACATCCGTCTTTGCTCCGGGCACGATCAGCATCAGCGCTAGGATCAGTGTCGCATTTGTGCTGGAATAACGAAAGCTTAATTATGTTTCAAAGTGACTGGAAGGGCACCCGCCGCTGGGTGGGGCCGGAGTTTTGGGCGGCACCACTGCAAGACTGGAGCGTGGAGAGTGGCGAGGTGGTGGCAATGGCGGCCAAGGGGCGCTTGCTACACCTGCTGACCCATGCGCTGACCGACAAGCCCGGCGCGTTTACGCTCTGGGTGACCGTGCGGCTGGACGGCACTGCCGCGCAGCCGTCGGCGGTGCGGGCGGGATTTGCCTTTGCCTTGCGCGGCCAGCTCAATGACTTTCGCCACGCGCTCTGGCACTACCAGCACAAGCTTGAGGCTGGGATTCGCGCCGATGGGAAGCTCTTTTTGGGCGAGACAGTGAGCACGGAAGCGCTTGATGCCAAACAAGCCATTGCGCTGAAGTTGAGCGTGGCGGCAGATGGTGCGGCGACACTGACCGGCACGCAGGGCGAGAAAATGGTGAGTGTCGGGGCAAAGTTAGATGCAGCAGCGCTTCACGGGAATATCGCGCTTCTGGCTGAGGCACCGCGCAATCAGCCGGAGGGCAACAACCAGCCGATTCTCCGCTGGCGCTACAGCAACTGGCAAGTAGACGGTGAACGGGTGGCGCACTTCCCGGAGCGGGTGTTTGGGCCGCTGCTCTGGACACAGTACACACTCTCCGGAGGCGTGCTCAAGCTCCTGGCGCTCCTGCCGCCGCTGGAAAAGTCCGACGCTCAGACCGTTCGGCTCGATGCAATGCGTGGTGATCGCTGGGAGAGGCTTAGTGAGGCGACAGTGGAGCCGCTTTCCAGCACGGCGCTCTTTCGCGTTCCTAGCTGGAAGGCCAGCGCGGACATGGCCTATCGGGTTGCCTACACCTGGCAGGGGAAAGAGTTTCTCTGGGAAGGAACGATCCGCCGCGATCCGGTGGAGCGCGAGAGCCTGACGGTGGGGGTGCTCTCCTGCGACCATGGCTATGTCTTTCCCCAGACGCGACTCACGGGCATGGTGGCGAAGCAAAACCCGGATATGCTGTGTTTCTTAGGCGACCAGATCTACGAGAACTACGGCGGCTTTGGGATCATCCGTAAGCCCACTGATCGCGCGACGCTGGACTACCTACGCAAATACTGGCACTTTGGCTGGATGTGGCGCGAGCTACTCAGAGATCGCCCGTCGGTGATCCTCCCCGACGACCACGATGTCTTTCAGGGCAATGTCTGGGGCCAGGGCGGACGGCCCGCGCCAAACGGCAAGCAAGAGAACGGTGGCTACATGATGCCTGCTGAGTGGGTAGGCGTCGTGCAGCGCACCCAGACCGCGCACCTGCCCGATCCCATTGACCCTGCGCCGGTCGCGCAAGGCATTGGTGTGTACTTCACGCAGCTCAAGTACGGTGGCGTGGACTTTGCTGTGATCGAGGACCGCAAGTTCAAGACCGGCCCGGATGATGCCGTCTCCCCGGCGCTTCGTCAGCAAGCCAAGTCTGATCCCAAGGCGCTGGACGTGCCCGGTGCACAGCTTCTGGGCGAGCGACAGGAGCGCTTTCTGGCCCGCTGGTCAAAAGAGCCCGCGCCGTTTAAGGTCGTTCTCTCGCAGACGATCTTCTGCCACGCTGCGACGCACTCGGGGCCGCAGCTCAATCCCATCAAGCTCGATCTGGACTGCAACGCCTGGCCACAGTCGGGGCGGCGGCGGGCGCTCACTGCGCTCAACCCGACAGTGCTCATGCTGGCGGGAGATCAGCACAGTGGGATTTTGTTGCGGCACGGAATCGAGAACTGGGACGATGGCCCGCTGGCCTTCATGGTGCCCGGCACCGCCAACGGCTGGCCGCGCGCCTGGTGGCCCGAGGGCACCAGCATCACCGGGCGCTTCACTGACAGCTTCGGACATAAAATAACCGTGCTGGCCGCCGCCAACCCGGAGAAGGGCAGTAACACGCTCAAAGAAGTCGGCGGGCCAGTTTCGCCTGAGGACGTCGCGCACAAAAAAGGCTCAGGCTATGGTATTGTCCGGCTCAACAAGAAGACCCGCGAGGCGACCTTTGAGATGTGGCGACACGGCGGCGGACAGTTTGAGAGTTTCCCAAAAACAATAAAACTCGGAGACAAAAATGTATAAGAGCTACAGAACACACTTGGTCTGATAAGAGAAAACCCCTTCACACGAAGGGGTTTCTTGGTTTTTTTGCGGAGAGGTTCGGAAAAAATCTCCTAACCCTAAGTGCACACGTCGGTCGTGATGCTCTAAATATGGGGCCCTCTAAACCCTCTACGATCACCTGGGTTTATCCTCTTCCTGCACGGAGCCAATCTCGTGCAAGCAGCCAATAATCAGCGTTCCCTATTCGCAACTGAGGAGGCCGTCAGTAAGTCGGCTCTCCTCGCCTTCCGCACTATCACCAACCTCGCCCGGCGTACTGGTACGGGTTTTGTTCGATGCTTCCCTACCCTAGCCGCGATGCTACGGGTCTCGGAGCGTCGTGCTTGGCAGCTTATCGCGGAACTAAAGGCGGCGGGCTGGATCTCGTGGAATCCTATACGACGACGCGGGGAGCGGGGGATTGAGTTTGCTCCCTTGGTGCGGCTCCCAAAGGTTAGTCGTGGCCGTTTCGGCTCTCGCTCTAAAGCGACTCCACAATCCGTTTTACAAGTTGTTGAGGTGCCTTTTTCTTGCACCAAAAGTGCACCATCGATTGCACTCTCAAATACCAAAAGTTGCACTCTCGATAGGGGGACTCCTTTAAAGACCTCTCCCGTAGGGAAAGAAGACGACAACAGTGCAGGTGTCGGTACGGAGACTTTTGGAGAGTCCGAAATGCAGGCTGTTGCTGTCTCTTGCCTAGAAAAGATTGTCCCACTTCATGAAGCCCAGGAGCTGGCACGAGAGGCCACTAAGAAGGCTTTGAGTACCGAGCAAATCGAGCGTGTTGTTGCAGCCTACCGTGGCCAGATTAGCAACATTCGCAATCGTGGGGCATGGCTGCGTGAGGCAATTCGCAGAGAGTTTGCTCCCCCCTCACCCGCCACCACACATCCTAGCGAGACTAAAGCCGTTGAAAACGTGAAGCGGATCAAGTTAATGCCTGAATTTCCAACTGTACAACCGGGTGCAGAGCTATTGGCCGCGACCCGAATCCCGGCTTTGGCCCGGATTCTGGAGAAGCGCAAAGGGATGGAGTGCATAGGCTGAATCGCTTGATATAATTATGATGCCTGACTTCTTGAGCGAGGCACGAAGGGAAGCGAATCTATGAGCCTGACCATTGAGAAGCCTGAAACCGAAGCGCGTTTGCACCGCTTTGCGACCACGCGAGGGCTCTCCCCGCAGGAGGCGCTCGACGAGCTGCTCGATGGGGCGGAAGAAGAGCAAGAGTCTTCCCTCGACACGATTCCCGATATTCTCATGCGCCCCGCTCCTGATGACCTCAAGAAAGCGCTGGAGGAGATGGACGCGGGCGATTGGGTTTCCGGGGCGGACTTCCTCGCCGAGTTTACACGTAGCCAACGCAGTAGACGCTTCCCCAGCGGGCTTTGAGCCAGGCGCCTGCTAGTGGCTTTGAGCTGGGGGGCTTCGGCACGCAGTCACTATCTGTCATTATTTGCACCAGGCGGCTTGTTCTGTTTGAGTTCTGTGGTGGCCGTTGATAGTGGCTTGGGTGGCCACTCCCACACCACTATTTGTAGTCACTGATACCGTGTCACTATCCGCCACTTTACGATAGGGTCTTCGAGGTGTCTGATGCATGAGTCATCACTGCCAGCCCGCAGTTCGTCCACTTTCTTGAAATGCCTCCCGAAATACCAAACCGATACCCTCTAACTTCTTTAGTTTTCGCTAAAATCGGGTAGAGGGTGTTCTGAGCTACCCCACTGATCGCTAGTCGTGGAGCGACTTTCTGTGCTTGTTAGGTAACTTTGCTATAATGAGCGATGGATCGGATGGAAAACGACTTGCCTACTCGAAGAGAGTTTCTTCTTGGGGGTGTTCTTTTAGCTGCCTCGGGTGCTAAGGCACATGGCATGGTGAAAGCGCAATCAGGGCGGGCCGCGCTACTGATCGGAGTGAGTGCTTACGCACAGGGCGGGCCGCGCTACATGGATCTTCATGCCGCAAATGATATAGAAGTATTCTCAAAGCTACTGCGTGAGAAGTTCGGATTTGCGCCCGAGCAGATCAAGGTCTGTCTGTCCAAAACGGAGACGACTCATGCTGCACTCGTGCATGAATTTCAAGCTCTAACAGAGAGAGTCAAGCCAGGCGATACCGTTTTTGTACACTACAGTGGGCATGGTGCCTATAAGTTTGACCGTGCGGGTCGTAAGCACTACACGCTTGTGCCTTCTGACTGGCGCATGGAGACAGCAACGGATCCTGAGGCGCACAATGAGCTTACCGACACGCAGTTGACACCGTTGGTTCAGGCTCTGAAAGACAAGGTTGGCACAAAGGGGTCGCTACTGATGACCTTTGACTGCTGCCACTCTGGCCACATCGTCAGTAACGTGCGAGGCGCAGCACGGGTTCGTGGTGTGGTGGCGGGCTATGAGCCCAAGCCTCCACAGCAAGCAATGGCTACTGCCCCCGTTGAATCCATACAGGGGGTTCTCAAGGGAAGCCGACAGGGCTATACGGCGGTGTTGGCGTGTCGCTCGGATCAGAAGGCGGCGGAGCTGGAGCTGGGGGAGATTGCGGATATCACGGGAGGGCGTGCGGCGCAGGCGATGGGGCGCTTTACGTATTTTCTGGTGCAGGTGCTCCGTGAGGCAGGGACACGGACGACCTATCAAGAGGTGATCGAGACCGTTCAGGCACGAATGGTGGCACGCTTTGGCGAAGGGCAGCTCCCACTCATTGAAGGGGAGGTTCGCCGCCCCGTGCTGGGAGGGACAGCAGTTCCCTTACCTACCTATGTTCCTGTCCAGCTCCTCCCACGCAGTGCTGATCCTAATGCTCCCCGGGATATTGCCCTGGCAGCAGGCCGGATTCAAGGGGTTAGTCTGGGCTCGGTCTACCAGCTCTATCCCGCTGGCACCCAGGATTTTACGGCAACAATGCCTCTTACTAGCTTGCGCGTGGTAGATACTGAGCTGACACGTGCCTGGCTGGAGCCGTTAGATCAGAAGCCTCTGTCCCAAGCACTTCTGACGACACTGGTGGGAGCATGGGCTGTCGAGAAAGAGCATCGCTACGACCCGGCGGCCTTCCGACTGAATATCGCCTCACTACTCAAAGTGACAGAGGAGCGGGCCGTGACACTACGCGCCGCTTTGGCCACTCTCAGCGGCCCCGAGGGGCTTGTCACGCTGATCCCTGAAGCGGGGAAAGGAGGCGATGCCGTTCTCTCTCTTACCAAGGAGGGCTTCGAGCTCAGGCAGCTCCCCGATAATGCCCTACTGCTAGCGTTTAAGGAGACACGTCCCACCCCGGTGCGCGAGCTGCTCCAGAAAGCATTTCTTCGGTTCCAGCTCCGGCAGTTGGAAGGGGGATCTGTCAGTGCCGATGCAGAAATACGGGTCGAGCTACGAATGGTTCCCTGCTCGGTTAAACGGCCTGAGGGCTACAACGACAAAGAAGAGGATCCGAATCATCCCATGTTGATATGGGAAGGTGATCTGCCACAGTCGGAACCCAAGCCGTGGCGGATAGGGAAGGACTGGTTTACGCTTCAGGTGCGTAATCGAGGGACAAGACCGGCTTACGTGACGGTAATTGATATAGATTCCCAAGGAGGAATCTTTCCCTTATTCCCCTTTGAGCGTGACAGTAGCGTGCTCCCCTTGGAGCCAGATGGCAAGTGGCGCACTGTTGGCTTCAAGGATATCTGGATAGAGCCACAGACACCTGCCACAACCAAAATAGGGACTGGTCGGCGTCCTTTTGGCCCAGGCGATCCTGTTGGCACTGAACTCATTAAGGCATTTGCCCTACCAGGAAACGTAGACCTGCGCCCCGTCTTCGAGGCCGCCAGTGCTGATAGAGAGACGAGGGCGGGCCAAACCCCTCTGGGGAAGCTTCTTCGCCAGGTGCAAAACGGGAAACGCGATGGCGTGATGCTCTCCAGCAACGAAGCCTGGTCAACTTCCAGCATTTCCTATACGGTTGTACGCTAGTCTTTTTCTAGTGTAACAAAGGTCACTTCTTCCCTATTTTTTCGCCGCTACTATAGAGCCATCTTCATTGGCTTAGCGCCAAAAAGTTAGGAAAACGAAATGACGATTAGAATTGTTAGCACGGTAATGGTTGTAGGGCTTGCCACCGCAGCTCATGCTCAGCTTGGAAATGTCACCATTGGTAGTGAGGCTCGTGCTTTTGCGATGGGAGGTGCAGGGGTAGCAACGGGTGGAGCGAACCGTGCAAACCCTGCCTCACTCGCTTTCGCGAAGAAGCTATCGGTCTCGCTACCAACTCTGGGGCTACGAACATCCGGTGGGATCAACGAGGTCACTAAGCTAAGCAATGTCTCTAAGTTCATCCGTGGCACGGAGTCGGAAAAGCAGGAGGCAGCCACGGAGATGGCTCGCCAGTTTGCGAGCCAAGACTCACAATTTGGTTTAAATGCAGGCTTTGGGCTGCGCATGGGGCCACTGGAGCTCCAGACGAATGGGGTAACTCAGGGTAAGCTGATTCCAGGAGAGTCTCTAAAGCGGTGGGCACAAGGCGGTGGGAGTGGTGATGCCCCAGCCGGGGCAAGCTCAGAGATCTCTGCGGCAGCTCTTTATACACTGCCTTCCATCGGTGTGGGGATTCAGCTTCCCCTGCGAAAGCTGTCCGCGGGGGGGCAAAAAACGGATTTAGCTCTCGCTATTGGGGGAAGAGTCAAGTACCTGAACTCCGTGTACTCGCGCTACATTGCAACCTCGGATGGCTCAGGGAGCTTCAATGCAACCCCCGCTCCTGAACTCGGTGGGCGTGACTACCTTTCCCAAAAAGGAATTGCTGCTGATCTTGGGCTGATGGGCCAGTGGTCTCAAGCGGGTGCGAGTTTGGCGGGAGGACTCGTTGTGACCAATGCAGTCAAGCCGCGTCTGACCTTCAAAGATGCCAGTGGCACTTTATTTGACCCGGTGGTGCAGACTGTCTCTGCAGGAGCAAGTTTCCACAAAGGAGGTTTGACTATCGCGGGTGATCTCGTTGATCTTACAGGAAAGCAGCAGCTTCGCTTCGGAGGCGAGCAAAAGCTGGGGCCGCTTGCCTTACGTGCCGGTTACTCTAGCCGGGGCGGTGCCACCTATGGTCTGGGAATTTTAGGGATCGATATTGCATTTGGCAAAGGGCAGCCTCTCGAAGTTGTCCAGACAATACGTTTTTAGCGGTGAGTTAGGCTAGGGCAAGGGGGGCCAGTAATAAGAGACTGTTTTGTACACAGTCTCTTATTTATTTTCGTCTAAAGGGAGAGTTTCCAGACGCTGCTGGAGGGCAGTGGCGATTTTCTTCGCTAGCCCCTCGGGGTCGCTCTTGCTTCCCGTCAGGGGCAGGGTCTGGAGCTCTTTCTCACCGCGGGAGAGAACCAGGTCAAGCTGAACTTTGTCACCATCGAGCTTGTAGATGCCGGTGGGCTGGATACCGCTGGGGAGCAGACCACGCTCTAAGAACACGAAACTTCCGCCACGAGGGGAGGCAAGGGCACTCTCTCTGAGATAGGCGGTGACACGTGGTGTCAGACCCAGGGTGTCTCGGCCCGATGCGGCCAAAAACGAAGGGGCGAGCACCCGGTGCTTGCGGCTCGCGAGGCGCACTTGCCCACGTTCCTCCTGACCAAACTGCGCTACGGGGAGCGCGACGCCTTGTGGTGCCGAGACGAGCGGGCGCTGAATGCCCCCGATCCCAGCGGCAAGCTGCTCGACACGGCGCTCGGCATAGCTAAAGAGGGTGGGGATGTCTACGAGGGTATCGTCTTTGAGGGCAGGGCCGGTCATGCCCTCCAAGAGTGCGTAGGTGAGCAAGCCCTGGCCGTACTCGCTAGCCTCGTAGCTGGCGCGGTCCCGTGCACAGCCCATCAGGACATGGAAGGCGGTCTTGTCACGAAGATCTGCGATGGCGCGTCCTCGTGCGGCATCCTCGGGCGTGATCTCCCGCACCGCCATCAGGAGCGCTTGCTCGGCAGCACCGGCGGAGCAGGTGTCGAGAATGAGGGCTTTCTTGGTGGCCTGGATGCCGTCTTTGGCGTTCATCCAGTGGGCAAGCTGGCGGCTGGTGATGGCGCGTGTCTCCTGAAAGCTCTGGGAGCGCACGGTGATGGGGTCTAGCCCGGTTGCCTCCATGGTGGGGTAGCAGTAGAGGTCACTCTCGATGGCGTTGGCGGCGGTGCTCTCCCGAAAGGAGACGCCGTGCCCGGCGAAGTAGAGCAGGCAGACATCGGCGGGCTTGGCGTCTTTTCGGATGGCCTCCAGTGCAGCAGTGATATTGCCGTGGCTGGCACGCTTGCTGGGGTCTTTGGCGTCGCTGGTGAGAAGCGTGGTGTGCACCTTCGCCGCCCCAAAGAGCTTTTTTGCTCCGAGCGCGAGGGCGTCGTGGAAGTCGTTGGCATCCTTTGCAGCGTAGGTGAGGTTGAGGGTGGGATCTGCGTAGTTTCCGGTGCCAACACAGAGGGCGAAGAAGCGTGGCGGCTCGATAGAGGCTGATTTGGGTGGTTCGTAGGCTGCTATGACGCCTCGGCTGGTAATGGGGACATCTCCAAAGGCGTTGCGTGCCGTTACTTCGATCTGTCGCTGCGCTTCGCCTGGCAGTGGCGCGAGTGTGGACATATCCACGGTGAGAGTTGCCTTTTGTTGTTTGGCGTCAAAGGCTGTTGGTCGAGCGTCCGCGATAAAGAGCGCACCATCCACCTTCACCGTGACCTGCCCGATGCCTCCGCCTCGGTTGGTGAGGGTGATCTGGAGTGTCTTCTCGCCTGCCTTGGGCTCGTTGAGCTGTATCTCGGGATAGAGAAGCGCTGGGTACTTGGTGAAATCGGTGACTTGGAAGGGCGGTTCCTTTCTCTCCATGATACGTGCGAGGAGTCCGGGTTCGTGGAATCCCTTGACCTGATCTAGGCTGACGGGTTCAAGGCCAATGACCCAGTGGAGGCCATTGACCTTGCCACTGTTGGAGCCATCAAAGCGCCCTTCAGGATCGGTCACTGCCCAAGTGTCGTCGTCGAAGGGGATTAGAGAGCAAAGCTCTTTTCCCGTTTCAGTGTCCCAGAGCCTTGTGATCTTATCGTCGCTTGCGGTTAGGATTTGCTTGCCATTGGGAGAGAATGCGGCAGTGACCCCCTGGCTGAAAAATCCAGTGAAGACCTGAAGCTCTTTGCTTGCCTTGGTATCCCAGAGTTTTGCTGCCGGGGATTTATCATGTGCAAGGACTCGGTTGCCATCTGGGGAGAACTCCGCTGAGTACATGCCCGCTGAATGTCCTTTAAAGACTTGAACCGATTTTCCTGTTTTTACATCCCAGAGTATTGCGGTCTTGTCAAAACTTGCAGTTAGGATTCGCTTTCCATCGGGGGAGAACACGGCTGAAGTGACTGTACTCGAATGGCCTGTGAAGGTTTGGATTTCCTTTCCCGTCGCTATGTCCCAGAGTCTCGCGGTTTTATCTATGCTTGCAGTTAGGACTCGTTTACTATCTGCAGAAAATATAGCCGACATAACTCCATCAGTATGTCCCTTGAAAATCTGTGTCACCCTGCCTGTGTCTATATCCCAGAGTTTAGCAGTCTTATCTATGCTTGCAGTTAGGACTCGTTTACTATCTGCAGAAAATATAGCCGACATAACTCCATCAGTATGTCCTTTAAATATCTGTATTGCATTGCCTGTGTCTGTATCCCAGAGTCTGGCGATATTATCTGTATTAGTCAGGATTAGTTTGCTATTTGTAGAGTATACAACTGATATAAATTCATTAGGGCGTACTTTTTTTATTTGTAATGTTCTTCCTGTTAAGATATAATAGATTGTAACTGTATTGTCTTGACTGACAGTTAAGACTTGTTTGCCATTCGGAGAGAAGACAGCAGATATGATTCCGTCAGAATTTCCTTTGAATGTTTGTGTCGGCTTTCCCGTCTCCAAATCCCAGATCTTTGCGGTTTTGTCGTTGCTTGCGGTTAGGATTCGCTTGCCATCATAGGCAAAGGTAGCCGAATATATTTCACTTGTATTTCCTTTGAAAATATGTACCGATTTTCCTGTTTTAATGTTCCATAGGCGAGCGGTATTGTCCAGACTTGCTGTGAGTACCCGTTTTCCATCTTGGGAGAATGCGGCGGACATGATTCCGTCAGAATGTCCTGTGAGTGTCTGTATCACTTTTCCTGTTTCCATATCCCATAGGCAAGTGGTTTTGTCTTCACTTGCTGTGAGTACTTGTTTTCCATCTTGGGAGAATGTTGCGGACATAACTCTGTCAGAATGCCCTGTGAATGTCTGAATCACTTTTCCCGTTGACACATCCCAGAGTCTTGAGGTCTTGTCTCGACTTGCTGTGAGTACCCTGTGTGCCACAATGATTTGAGACACTTTCCGTTCCCTCTATATCTCCCCAGGGCA
>NZ_JANNYP010000718.1:0-5061 GCF_031410135.1 Armatimonas sp.
GGGCGATGAGCAGGTCGTAGCGGGCGTTGATGTGGTTGACCTCGGACTGAACCAGCGTGGACTGCGCATCACTGACAGAGAGCTGGGTGTCAATTCCCGTGGCAAGGCGCACCTGGGCGATGCGAAGCGCCTCGCGAGACTGCTCCACGGTCTTGGCGGTACTCTTGAGCCGCGCCTGGGCATCTTCCACCGAGAGACACGCCTGCTCCACTTCCTTAGCAATCCCGTTTTTGTACTCCTCTAGCTGTGACTCCGCCGAGCGCAGGTCCGAGTGGGCGCTGGTGATCTGTGAGCGGGTCGTGCCGCCGTCGCTTAAGGGAATCGAGAGATTGAGCGAGACCGTCGCGGCGTCTTTGGGTGTGAAGGCATTGGCGGGGCTAGGGTTGTAGCTGCCGTTGAGCCTCGCTGAGAGGCTGGGCGCGTTGCCACGGTGTGCGTAGCGGACACCGAGATTCGCTTTTTCCTGGTTGAGCTGGGCCTGCTTTGCCTCGGGGCGCTGCTCCAGTGCGCTCTTGAGCAGCACTTGCCGCTCTAGCTTCTCAATCTTGGGAAGTGCTTTCGGACTCTCTGGGGCCAGTATCGCCGTGGGGGGAAGCCCGAACGTGTTGGCGAGATTGGTTCGCGCAATCGCGGCCTGGTTCTTGGCATTGAGAAGTGATTGCTCCTGGTTGGCGAGCTGTGTCTCGGCACGGAGTACCTCAAAGCCCGCCGCACTTCCGGCTTTCTCTTTTTCTTGCGAGACCCGTAGCGACTCGGTGCTGCTAGCAACGGCGGCGGCTTGGACGCGCACAAACTCTTGTGCTCGGAGCAGCTCGTAGAAGCTATTCTGGACACTGAAGACCACCTCGCGTTTCACTTTCTCTTCCTCAAGCTGCTGGATCGCCTCGTCGGTGCTCCCCAGACGGATCAGCGTCTTCTGCACGCCCCAGGCATCGAGCTGCTGGGTGAGCGAGAGTCCCAAACTGGTCTGGTTGAGGCTCCCGCCGCCCAAGTTTAGCGTGTTGCCATTCGTGCCCGTTCCCGTGCCAGGCTCGGTCTCGGCGCGGGTGAGCTGGACGGAGCCAGAGCCTGGAGGCGTGCCCTGAAGCCCAACGGGAAACGGGTTCCCGCCACCCACGCCGCTCCCACTGCCTCCGCCACTGTTGGCAAGGGCCGTCGAGAGGCGGGTGTAGGATGCCGTTGCGCTGGCTTGGGGCCGCAGCTGGGAGCGCTGCTGCTCCACACTCTCGCGGCTCCGCTGGCGGCGCTCACGGGCTTGCTGGAGCTTTGGCGAACGCTCCAGCGCGACCTGAATCGCCTGCTCCACCGTACGAATCTCTTGTTCCTGGTAGATAACAATAGCAATCAACGAGTCTTCTCCTTTGCGATCACTGCTTGGCCCTCTTTTAGGTCAGCTCCTCCGAGAATCACCTTGTCGCTCTCGCTGAGCCCTTCTCGAATGGGAAGAAGCTGCGCACTGGCGGCACCGATTTTTACTTTCCGCTTTGCTACTTTGCCGTTCTCAATAATAAGAGCTGTGGAGGTGTCGCCCATGGTACTGACAGCGGCGACGGGCACGACGAGTTGCTCTTTGCCTGCTTCGACGATCAGATTCACGGAGAGCGTCTGGCCGGAGCGAATCCAGCGTGGCGGGTTGATAGGGGTAAGGCGGACTTCTACCGTTCCGCGATCCGTGTCTACCTGGGTTCCCACCTCCGTCACTTTAGCGGGGAAGCTCTGGCCGGGGTAGGCGTCGCTGGTGACCTCAGCGTCCTGCCCGACACGCAAGCGCCCCAGGTTCACTTCGTCCACATCAATCTTGATCTCCGGTTTTTGGAGGCGGGTGAGCTTGAGAAGAGAAGATGTCGGGCTGATAATGCCGCCCTCTTCGGTGAGGATCTGGGTCACCGTGCCATCGAAGGGGGCCAGAAGGCGCGTCTCTAAGAGCCGCTTCTCCGAGAGGCCGATTCCCTCGCTGGCCTCACTCAGACGCTGGCGGGCTGTGGACTCTGCACGCCGTGCATCTTCGAGCCGGGCTGCGGCGACGGCAACATCTTCGGGGCGCGGGCTGGCGAGAAGCGAGCGAAGCTGGGCCTGGCCCGATTTTTCGGAGCCCGTGCGACTGGCTTGAGCGGAGGCGACTTCCGCGCTGGCGGTGCGCACCTCGGACTCGGCGGCGGCGACATCGGCCTCGCTCTGGCGGAGCTGCTCAGGGCGGGTGCCACTCTTGAGCTGGCGGAGCCGGGCGCGGTGGCTCTCCAGGGTCTGTTCGGCGACGGCGAGCTGGGTCTGGGCCTGCTCGGCCTGATTGCGTGGGATCGCACGGGCAGCGAGTAGCTCGCTCTGGCGGTCGTTGTCGCGCTTGGCTTGCGTAAGATTGGCCTCGCTCTGGCGCACTTGTGCCTCCGCCTGCTCAATCTCTTCAATCCGGCTTCCCGCCTTCAGCTCCGCGAGGCGCTGCTGGGCCGAGAGGAGTTTTTGCTCGGCTCCGGCGAGGCGGGACTTGCTACTGGTGACTTTGGTCTCGGCGACGGCGATATTCTGCGCGACATCGGCCTTGAGACGCGCGACATCACCTTCGAGCGGGCCGCGCTGGGCCTGCCGAAGCTGTGCCTCGGCGGTGCGCACGCTGCTCTGCGCCTGGGCGATCTGCTCTTGAAACGTGCGGAGCTGCGACTGGCTCTGGGAGCGCTGCGCCTCCAGCACTTGATTGTCGAGCTGCGCCAGAAGCTGGCCCTTGTGCACGCGCTGCCCCTCTTTGACAAAGAGCTGGATGACGCGCCCACCGGTGGCCGCTCCCACGCTGGTCTCGACCTCTCCACGGAGCCGCCCCGAGGCCGAGATGCTCTCGACGACGAGCTTACGCTGGGGGAGGGTGATCTCTACTTGCCGTGGCTTGTTCTTGGCGAAGAGTACTCCACCGCCGACAATGCCGATTCCTAGGAGCGCCAATGCCCCAGTTCCCAGGGCTGTAAAGTTTCGTTTCATTCGTTTGTTACCTCGGTTAAGTAGCCGTCCTCGATGCGCAGGATGCGATCTGCGGCGGCAGCAAGACGGTCATCATGGGTGACCATCAAAAACGTGACGCCCAGCTCGCGAGCGATCTCGCGCATCAGCGCGAACACTTCGGCACCGGAGCGGGAGTCTAAATTACCCGTAGGCTCATCGGCCAGCACGAGCTTTGGCTTGTTACAGAGCGCCCGCACAATCGCGGTGCGCTGCTGCTGTCCGCCCGACATCTGGTTGGCTCGTTTATTGAGCTGCGTCTCCAGCCCGACCCGTGTGAGCAAGAGCTTGGCGTAGCTTGTGTCGTCTTTCTCCGGAGCGCCTTTCTGGATCGAGACGGGCATGAGTACGTTCTCCAGGCAGGTGAACTCTTCGAGCAGGTGGTGGAACTGGAAGACAAAGCCGATCTTTTGGCCCCGGAGCTTGGCAAGCCCGAGCGCGTCGAGCGAGCCGATCTCCACGCCATCAATGGAGGCGCTGCCCTCGGTGGGCTTATCCAGTGCACCAAGGATATTGAGAAGCGTGGACTTACCGCTCCCGCTCTGGCCGATAATGGCGATAAACTCGCCCGAGTAGGCGATCATGTCCACGCCATGGAGCACCTCGACGGCCTTATCCGTGCCCGAATTGTAGGTCTTCTTGAGCCCCACTGTCTCGACAATGACCGAGCGACTAACCACGGAGCACCTCCACAGGGTCGAGACGAGAGGCGCGGCGGGCGGGCCACTGCGCGGCAAGAACTGTGGCAAGCACCACGGCGACAAAAGCGCCAATCACGATCCAGAGATCCAGAGCGACGGGGGCAAGCTTGTCCACACGTCCGTAGCGCCCCGGTAGTGTCACGCTGTCCACGATGCTCAGGAGGATATAGGCCACGATGCAGCCGACAAGTCCGCCAATAACCGCGACACCAAGCCCTTCCATCGTGAAAATGCGCAGGATCTGCTGCTCGGAGGCACCCATGCTCTTGAGGATGCCGATCTGCTTGCTTTTTTGTAGCACCGAGACAATAAGAACCGCCGCAATGGCGCAGGAAGACGTGATGAGCATAAAGCTGGTGAGGAGCGAGCGAATCGCCGTCTGGGTGCGCATTCCATTGGTCATCATCTCGTTGTCATCAAGCCAGGACTTGACTTTAAGGCGCGGAAACATCGCCCGAATCTCCGGGCCAGTCTTGTCCACCGCAAACGCATCGTCGAGCTTGACGGCGATCTGCGAGACGCCCGCTCCCATGGCAAAGAGCGACTGGGCCGCTCGCAGGGGGATATAGACCTCACGCTCGTCGCTCTGCGGGCTACCAGTGTAGAAGAAGCCCGCCACCCGAAAGATCTGTGTCACGCCCTCCGACGACTGAATCCGCACCCGATCCCCGAGCTGAAGGCGCAGCTTCTCGGCCAGCGTCATGCCCACCACTACCTCGTCGGGGGCAATATCGGGCCAGCGCCCCGTGAGCAGGCTCTCTTTCAGGGAGATCAGCCGCTCTTGCTGCTCCGGGTCGGCACCAATCAGCGTCACGGACTCGCGCTTGGAGCCCTTGAGCGCAAAAGCATTGCCCTTCACCTGCGACATCACGGTTGTCAGCCCTCGTACTGGCCTGATCTGCGCCTCTATCTCGCCGCCGTTGTTGATGCGCGTGCTCTGCTGAAAGGTCTGCTGTGGCTCGGAGGTGTAGATCCGGTCTGAGCGGCTGGCCGCCTGGAGATTCTCCAGAGGCGTAGGCTGGATGTCTTTGGGCTCAAGGGTAATATGGGCCAGGGTGCGCAGCTGGTTGCCCATGAGCTTCTTGGACATTCCCGCGATGCTCCCGTTCACAAAGATAATCACCATCGTGGCGATGGCAACCGCCAGGATGATCAAGATCGTCGTGCCGCCGCCGGTTCTCAGGTGCCGCCAGGCAATCGTTCTCTCAAATCGCATCATGATCGTCTCCTCATCAGGCTCACGGGTTAGGGCAGCTTAAAGTCTTCTGCAGAGAGCGCTGGGTTGATCTCCGTGCTCCGCACTTTGAGCTTCACCGACGCCATCTTGGGGAGCCCGTCCATCTTCACGCCCAGCTCCACGGGCACCTTCACGCCG
>NZ_JANNYP010000719.1:0-1328 GCF_031410135.1 Armatimonas sp.
CCCAGAAGAGTTTCTTAGCGGTTGTTCGAAAGTAGTCCCAGTCCTTTCCAGTGGCGTTCTTCATCACACCGCGAAGCGCCCGGTGCGCATTGTCGATCTCTTTGGAAGCCAAGAGGCCGTACTGCTTGCCGATCTCTTGCGGAGAGCCCGACAGTTTCAGATAAATCCAACCGTCAATGTCGGAGCGGGATGAGGGTGCCAGGGTGATGGCGGCGAGAAGGGAAATGGCGATCACGTTTCCAGCATACGCCAGAAACGAGATCGCAGGTTCCGAGCTCAGAGCTTGAAGAGCGAGAAAGAGGCGACGAGTTCAAGTCCGCTGAAGTTCACTCCACTGGTTGAGCTCATCACCGTGTACCGAGCATAGACACGAGCATAAGAGCTGAGAGTTACGCCAAGTACGCCACCGAACACAGGTACGAATTTTCTGCCAGCGAAGTTCGCTCCATTGATGTTCAGTCTGTAGTCAAGGTAGGAGAGCCCACCGAACACACGGCCATAGGGTGCGACGACTCCGCTACCGAATTTGCGCTCGTATCCATAAGTGATCGGAATCGCAAGGAGACGGTTACCGTTCTTGGCCACGTTGATCACGCCAAAACTGGGCCGAAGGCCATTCTGTCTTTGATCGGTGTCCACGGGGCCGAATCCGAGCCGAGGAGAACTGTTGCCTAGTGCCGCTCGCACGCCCGCATTCGTTGGCATATAAAGTCCGATGCTGCCACCAATGCTAATGTTCTGCTGAGCTGAGACCATAGCGGTGGTCAGAGCGCAGGCCGCAACCGCGACGATTCGATAGGATCGCTTCATTTTTTCTCCGTCCTCATCTGCATTCTTTCCTGCAACCTAAAGACTTCTCAGAACATACCCGGTTGCCAGAGCCTTCATCGCTTTTGTTAGCCCCTCCACCGCATGTTCAAAGATGAGCTTTCCCTTTTCTGGAGTCGCAAAGGTTGCAAACCCGTGGCTCCCTTCTTCGGTTTGCTCATCAAAGTGGTGAATGAGACCGGGAATGAAGGGCTCCGATACCAGCCCATCATTGCGAAGCTTGTCCGCTCGAACCAGGGTGGGATGCAGGTACATCATCAGGCTTACCTCGGCCTCACACGCATGTCGAATTTCTTTCGAAGGCCCTTCCAAGATTCCAACAGTTGCGACCTTTGCGTATTCAAAATAGCCACTGTGACCAAGGGTCAAAGTCGGAAACTCCGCCTTTAGCTGGCGCATGGCGATGCCATTAGGCTCGGAATTTCCCCCGTGTCCGTTGATCACATAGAATTTTCGAAACCCGTGGGGTTCCAAAGATTTGACGACATCTCGAAGTGAGC
>NZ_JANNYP010000720.1:0-9646 GCF_031410135.1 Armatimonas sp.
GCAAGCGGCTAGGGCAGTAGCACGTCGGTGAGGGCTTCGGGCAGAGTCGGCCAGCGGAACGTGTAGCCGAGGTCAAGTGCCTTTTTCGGAACGACACGCTGGCTTGCGACGAGATACTGGGCGAATTCTCCGACAAGTGCCTTCAGGGCAAAGAGAGGCACAGGGACGAGCGCGGGCTTGCCGAGAGCTTTTCCCAGAGCTTCGGAGAGCTGACGAGCCGTGACCGGATTGGGAGAGACAGCATTGAGCGGGCCAGAGACCTCGGGGGTTATCAGCGCCCAGGAAATCAGCCCTAGCACATCGTCGCGGTGTACCCAGGGCACCCACTGCCGTCCATTGCCAAGCGGCCCCCCCAGCCCCAGCTTCCACGGCGAAAAAGGCACCTGGGGTGGGTTGAGCATGGTCGCGATCACGCCTCCCCCCCGTGCAAAAACCTGCCCGATGCGTAGAAAAACGACTCGTCCTCCGGCGACGGTCGCCTCTTGCGCAGCCGCTTCCCAGTCTGAGCAGACATGGCCAAAGTAGTCTTTCGATGCCGGCGCTTCTTCCGTAATCTCCGCCTCACCGCAGTCGCCGTAGTAGCCCACAGCGGAGGCATTGATCAGCACCTTGGGATGGGCGCTGGCCAGCTTGCGAGTCGGCTCGACGCGGCTGGTGATGATCTCATCTTTGAAGGCATCGTTCCAGCGCTGGGCTGCCACAGAAGTGCCACAGAGATTGATCACCGCATCGGCCTGCGCCACGGCAGGACGCCAAGCCACTTCATTGCTCCAAGCCAGCTGCCCATTTTTTGGTGTCCGGCTGAGAGTCTGAACCGTGTGCCCCTCTTTCGAAAGCTGCGCTACCAGTGCTTGGCCGATAAAACCACTCGCTCCCGCAATTAATATAGTCATTTAGCAATAGAATACCCTAGCGGAGGCGCAGATCGGTCTCGGGAGCGATTCCGAGGCGCTTACGAAGCTCCAGGTTCTCTTCTTGAGCGAACTTCAGGCGGTCTTCGGCGAGCTGGCGCAGTGCGGCATCTGCGCTGGAGTGACTAGCCCGCTCGTTCGCCAGCGCTTCCAGGGCCTGCTTCCACTGTAGCTCACGCTGTCGCACTTCGTTGAGCGAGCGTGTTGCTTCTTTTTCGGCACTGACTGAGCGGAAGGTCAGCAACCCCGTGGCTGCCAGCCCTACAAGCCCAACAGTTGCTGTCGGAAGTAGCCCACGCAGGAACGCCGCGCGCTGCCGCCGCCGCTCACCGTCAGGGATGCTACGGTTGATCCAGGCTTCATCGAAGACACGAGCGTAGATGCGGTTGCGTACCCGAAGCTGGCCACGAACACTCCGCACGATTCCCGAGAGCTTTAGAATCGCCCCCAGGGGACTCCCCGGTTCCTCCTTAATCTCGCGGCGACGGGCGCGACGGTAGAGCTCCAGCAGCGCCGTGACATCCTCGCCGCCTTCCAGCACCCGCCGCTGAACAAAGCTGAGATTGGTCTCTTCCTCACGCGCGGATTCATGAAAGAAAAGCCGGGCGACGGCCCGATCCACGGAGCCATTGTCGAAGTGCCCGACTTTGGCAACGGCCTGACAGAGACGTTGTGTCAGGTACGGGTGGCCATCGGTCCAGTAAAGAATCCGCTCAATGGCGTGCATTCCCCCATCACCAAAGCCTTCCGCGAGGGGCCGCGCCTCCAAGAGTGTGAAGTCCGTGGGGACGATGCGCTGGCCAATATTAAACGGGGTCACGCGAGCATCCCGAACCAGGCTATCGGGAGTTGCCGAACCCAGCAGGCAGATCGTCAGACGCTTGAGTCCAGGGTTATCTGAGCGGCGGTTGTAGCAGGCGCGCACCCCGGCAAAGAACTCATCGGTGGGAAAGGGCAGAGAGCGCACGGCATCGATCTCGTCCACAAAGAGCGTGAGCGGCGAGGTGTCCTGAGGCAGTGCCACTTCCTGGAGCGCGGCGAAAAAACGCTGTGCAGGGCCAAGCTGAGGGTGCGAGTCGGTAAAGTTCTCCAGCGCGTCTTCCTGGCCAATGGCGGCCCCAAGCTGAGCGAGCAGACCACTGTACCACTGCTCCGGTGAGACATTCTGCCCAATCCCCGTGAGATCTAAAATCGCCACCCGGACGCTATCACGACGAAGCTGAGTGGCGGCCCGTACCATCAGGCTGGACTTGCCCACTTGGCGTGTGTCCAGAACATAGCTAAACTCCCGCGCCTGGAGCGCCGCCAGCAGCGCATCGTCGGCCTGTCGCAGAACATAGCAGGGCGCATCGGGCGCAAGATTTCCCCCCGCCACAAAAAAATTGCTCATGGCTTGAGAGCCTCACGGGAGCGTTGCCAGAGCAGCGCTTCCTCTTTGAGACCATGTAGCTTGCCAAAGGCTTCGAGCGCAGTGAACCAGGGCTTGGGCGCGAGCCCTGTGGCGTGCCAGAGCTTGGCGGTGCACTCGGGGCAGAACGCGAGTGGGGCACGGTCAGTCTCCATAATGCTATTGCAGCCATTCATGCCACACTTTGCGACAAGGCAGTGCTCGATTCCGTACATATGACCTGTCTCATGGGTAGCGAGCTTAAAGAAGCGCAGGCGTGTACGTGCCTGGTTGCCGGTGGGATCAATCAGGCGCGCCAGCGACCAGACTCCCACTTTATTGACCAGCGATGCCTGTCCAAAGACAAAGTTCCAGCCCTCACCTGGTGTCAAGTCCACCGTGGTGACCCCGAGCACTGCAATGGCATCGTGGGGGCGCTGGGGGAGCAAGACCTGATTGAGGAGCACCCCGGTCAGAAGCTGGGGGCCGCGACGGGCACTCTGAGGAAGGCTCTCCAGTGTCCGAGGAGGCAGGGTCTTAACGGGCGAGCCAAACCAGTGTTCGAGAAGTGTCGCCGTATCCGTCAGGAGCTGCTGCTGGTCTTTCCCAAACCGGCCAATAGGCTGGATATAAAATGAGTGTGTCTTGCGGTCCGCGAGGGGCGTGCGTTGTGCCTGAAAGGCTTCTAGGGTCTGTGGCTGCTCCTCGGGGTGGCGCACGCTCCAGTCCGTCTCCTCAAAGCGGGGGTAGAGGGGAGCGAGGCGGCGCACGGTGGCATTGGGGTGCTGTGTGAGCACACGCGCAGGCTGGTGATGCTGGCTCCGTAGCAAGACAAAGACTCCCCCCGCCAGCGCCAGACCAAGTAAAAACAAGAGAAATGTGCGCACCATAGTATAATCTTCGGCATGGATGTCATTACTACCTTTGCGGGCAACGGCAAGCCCGAACATAGCGGCGACGGCGGCGTGGCGAAAGATGCGGGAATCCAAGATCCGTTCACGCTGGCGTTCAATAAAAAAGGCAACCTCTTTGTGGCTGAGGCTGGGGTAAACGCGCTCCGTAAGATCGAGGCAAAGACGGGGAAAATCTCCACGATCTACGAGACTCCGGGAGCAAAGCCAGAGGATCTGGTTGCTGTGGCCGTGCTGGGGGAGCAGGTCTGGACGGCACATCGCCTCAGTCACAAGGTCTTCCTCGACTCCAAGCCCCACGAGTTTATGTTTCAAGAGCCCCACGATGTCGCCACTTCAAGTGATGGGCGCTGGCTCTATATCGCCGATGTGAAAGCGTGCCAGATCTACAGACTCAGCCCCGATAAGCTCGCGCCACAGGTCTTTGCAGGCACGGGCAAGCGTGTGCACTCCGGCGATGGAGGCTTGGCAACGCAGGCGGAGATTTTTGGGGCACGCGCGGTCTGCTGCCATAGCAAAGTCGTCTATATCATCGAGCGCGAGGGAAACTGCGTGCGCAAAGTGGACGAGAAGGGCATCATTACCACGATTGCAGGAACGGGTAAGAAAGGCTATACGGGCGATGGTGGCCCGGCCAAAGAGGCGACCTTCAATGGCCCCAAAGGCGCGGCGTGCGACAAAGCGGGGAATTTGTACATCGTGGACACTGAGAACCACGCGATCCGGCGCATTGATGCCAAAACAGGCGTGATCTCGACAGTAGCGGGCGGACGCAAGGGCTCTGGCGGCGACGGCGGCTCTGCAACCGAGGCGGGGCTGGATCGTCCCCACGGCGTCGTGGTTGGCCCCGATGGGGCGCTCTATATTGGCGATACCCTCAACCACCGAATTCGGCGTGTTGCAAAGAAAGAGGAAACGCGATAGAATTACCGTCGCGATCTTGGCGGCATAGCTCAGCTGGTTAGAGCGATGGATTCATAACCCATAGGTCTCCGGTTCAAGTCCGGATGCCGCTATTTCACCTTTCCACACCAAAAGCCCAGCGTCGAGCTCATGGTGGCAATTTGGACAGAGATAGAGCAGGTTCTCAGGGGCATTGATCTGGGAGAGAAGCGCTGTCTCGGGGAAGTCCTTAATCGCTCGCAGGTGGCAAGTTTCCACGAAAAGCGCGTAACCACACCGCTGACACTGCCTCGCACGTTTTTTCATCACAGAAGCCGCGTGGACATAGATCGTGCGCCGGCTGACATTGCCTTTACACCGCGCCTCCACCTGTACCCGAAAGGCTTGCCAGCACTCCTCGCAAAGCTGACGATCCTCAGTGCCCTCTTTGGAGACCTTGCCACAGTGCTTGCAAACACGATCTTTACGGCTACGTTTAGGAACCCGCCCATTGTGAAAAGAGTTAGCACAAGACCGGGAACAGAAAAGCCGTCGTCGGACTTCTTGAAGGCGCTCTGTAGGTTTGGGTAAGATGGCTTCGCCACAGTGACGGCAACGGTTTGGATCCGCGCAGTAAGCTTCACGAATTTTCCGTGCTTTGGCAAGAGCACCTTTTTGGGGTGGAGTGAGTTTCTCGTTCATCGTCAAGACAACGAAGTATACTTGAAATACAAACAAAAAGCAAACAATCAACTTATAAAAAAACTCTCTGGAACGAACCGTTCCAGAGAGTCATTTTTTATTTTCACTGACAGACTAGTGCTTGCGGCGACGAGCAGCAACCAGGCCGACGAGGCCAAGTGCACCTAGGGCCAGCGTACCAGGCTCCGGAGCTGCGGTTGGCAGCGAGAACTGATCAAAGTGCAGGGTTTTCGCTTGGTGAATGCCGGCGGTTCCATTGACGAAGACACTGTCAAAGCTATTGGTCGTCGTGTTGATTTTAAAGATACAGGCAGGATCAATACCATTGGTAGGATTCACTGTTGCGTACAGGGAACCATCAAATCCAACAGCGACATCATAGCCACTAAAGTTTAGAAAATCGGTGGCACCCGATCCGCCTGCAACGGTCGCGAGGTAGGTTCCCGCAGAGTTGAAGCGGTTGATTTTCAGCGGGCCGCCGTCAAACTGACTGCCGACCGTGAAGAAATCTCCATTGGGAAGCACTGCAAGCCCTGCGGGGCGATTGATTCCATTGAGATTTGCGGCGGAAACAAGGGTGGTTGGAACGCTCGCGCTGGTGAAGTTAGTCGGAAGGGTATAAATTCCTCGGTCCGGGTCTGAGGTGAAATTATCGAAGCCCATGGAAAACAGGATTCGGTTGTTTGGCTGATCCAAGCGCACCGACCAAGGATTGATACCGTAGCTGAGTAGGTTGACCTCTGCCTCGACGAGGCCGCTGGTAATATCATAGCGCCGAACGAAGGGGTCAATGATGCCCCCACTAACTGTATTGGTCGTAAAAAGCTTAGTATTATCCGCACTGAGCTGAAGTCCAATGGCGTTAGGTAGAGCAGCAAAATCAGGCCCTGCAGCCAGTGTGGTTCGGTTAAAGGTCTGGATTCTCCCGTTGGCAAACGAGTTTGCATACAGCGTGGTTGCAGTCGTTTGCATGTGCTCAACGCCATTGACACCGGCAGATGCACTGGGACCCGCGCCGGTCGTTGCATTGAAGCGCATCAGCTCATTGCCTGTAAAGTCCCCGACGTACATATTTTGGGCATTTGCAGCACCTGACATTGATAGGAGAGCTAGCGCAAGCAGCCCTTTTACATTTAAAAATTTCATTCTCTACTCCTCAGGAGAAGCCGTATTGCAAGAAGTGTGCCAAGCTCTCGTCGTAAGAAAAGAATGAAGGATGCGATTAGGCTACAATAGAGTATGGAAATCTTCCCACAGAACCTGAGTAGCCGCTATCACATTGAGCTCGTGCGGCGGCGCTCCGCCAAGGGCTTCGGGGAGCCACAGGTGGACGAGCCGATCCCAAAGCCAGACTTACGTAAGATGGGGCGCTTCTGGGCGCAGGGAATGGAGCTCACCGAGGAGCAGGCGGCTATTGCAGCTCCCGCATCGGCGACGGGAACCAAGAGCGTTGCCATAATCACGATGATGGTGGGGGGGTTCTTGGTAGGACTTCCAGCCGTTGTCCTGGGAGCATCTCTTCGCAACGCTGCTCTGGGATTTTCTGTTTTCGGAGCAGGTACCACTGCCCTATGGATGTTTGCGCACGGTCCCGTTGCTCAGTTCGTCTTTCGCAAGGCCCACGAAGCACTCTCGCCTAAAGAAGTCGAGGACTTGATTAGCCGCAGCCAAGACGAACTCTCCAAAGCCTACCTCCAGCTGGTGCGCGATGCCGTGCTGGTGGCGGCCAACGAGGCCACGGCACTCAAGGTGCGCGAGGCCCTCTTCGCCTTAGGAGAGGCCATTGATGCCCTGCCTGCCGTCGTGATCGAGCCACAGGACACCACCCTGCTCCGCACACAGGCACAGGAGCTCACCGAGCGTGCCACCAAGGAGACTGACTCGGTGATCGCCGCCTCGCTCTTGCGCCAGGCCGAGTCTGCTGAGCAACGCGCGGAGAGCCAGGAAAAATCCGCCATCGTGGGTCGCCGCGCTGCGGTGCTCCGTGATGAGATTCTCTCCAAGATCGCCGCCCTCCGGGACGCTATCGCAGCGCAACAATCGGGGGCACTCGATGCCACAGCCCTCGCCGCCCTCTCGGAGTCCGCCCGTAGTGTTGCCAAGGAGTCTCAGAGCGCCGCCTCGGCACACGACGAGCTCGCACGCTATCTCACGCCCCAAGAAACAGCCACAATCCAGCAAGGTCGGCGCTAGTTTCCCTGTGAGACTTGCCTCCTTGAGAGCGATATCTACCCAGGAGAAATGAAAAATGAGTCTCAGCAATGGCCTGGCCGCACAGGCCGAACGCCAGTGGACAATGTTTCGGATGACGATCGGGCGCCTCACCGATGAGCAGTGGTATGCGGGGGAGCACCCTGGCTTAGTTCCGGCACGGATTGCGTTTCATGCACTCCAGTGGGCCGATTTCTATATCCAGTCCGACCCCAGCGCCTTCGATACCAAGGCGCGTTTCGGGGTAGATGCCAACGACGACCCGGCGACCCTTCCCAGCCGCGCAGCGCTCCGCACCTATCTCGATGACATTGCCGCCCGCACCGACACGCACCTGCGTTCGCTCGATGACGCCGCGCTCCTTGAGGAGGAGACACTCTTTCCCTGGTGCGGTGCCATCGTGATGGAGCGCGTGCTCTACACCTTCCGGCACACCACGTATCACTTAGGCGAGCTGAGCTACGCCCTACGCGTGCACGGCGCAAAGGCTACCGAGTGGAAGTAGGGCGCTTGGGCTCGACCGTGACAGCTTTTAAGACGGCGTGCCCTTGCGTGTCCACGACCACCTCAGCGACCAGCTGACGGTCGGAGCGGCGGCCTTCGCGCTCTAGCTCGGGGCCTTTGCCACGCGGGACAAACCAGCTCTCAATGCCGTACTCCACGCGGCAGTGGGTCTTGTCGGCGCTCACGACCGTACCTTTTAAGAAGGTGGGGGTATCTTTGGGGGGCGTCCGTGAGACACTCTCACGCTCAAAGAAGCGGCCCGTGCGCCCTAGGGTGACATAGATCGTCTCGCCTTTCTGTAGCGGTGGCCCCTCAATCCACCTGCTCTGCACCTCAGAGAGGCTGTAGCTCAGCACGACATATTCACCGCGAAAGAAGTCCACGGGGTCTATCGGCTCGACCCTGAGTAGAACCGACTGCCCGGTGCGGAGCGTGAGCTGCCTGACTCCCAGGAGCCCGAGCACCAGCGCCGCTTGAACCGCGATAAGCAGCGCGAACCGTCTTGGAAAACTCAGCATCGCTTTACTCCCTCTCCGCTAGTTTTTTGAGCAAGGTACGCCGTACCCGCTCCAGCACAAGCCCCCCGCCCAGAAGGACGATCCCCGAACTGAGGAAGAAAACCTCCATCGGGAGGCTCTGCCAGAGCAGCTCCACATAGCGGCTTAGCACCTCCAGCGCAAAGAACGCCAGCGCCAGCTGCACCCAGCCCGGCTCCCGGCGCTCGTAGCCGATCCAGAGCACCCCCACAATTACGACGAGCAGGAGAATATTAAAGACCGTTCGCAGGAGTGCTTCGTCGAGGCCGTCGCCAACGAGCACGCCCCCCGCGAGAAGCACAAAGGCTAATAGCCCCAGTCCCTCGGCACGATCCAGCGGCTCCTGCCAGTGCCGAGCCAGTACCACGACGGTCGCAGCCAGTGTCACGGCGCCCAGAAGCACCAACCTGAGCTGGCCACCTAGTGCGAGATACCCCCATTCGGCACCGTAGCCAAAGTCGGCTAAGACAGTGAGAACCGTCAGGAGAACGAACACCCCTAGCCCCTCCGCCAGCCCAGCAAGCTTGGGAACCAGTCGGCCTAGTGCCACGAGGAGCACGCCCCAGAGCAGAAAGACCGCGCAGAAACCACCTGGCCCGTCGCACCAGAACTCGGCCTCCCCGCCCAGCGCGAGGGTGAGCAAGAGCAAACTCAGCGTGAGCATCGCGCGAGACTCTAAAAGCCAGCCCAGTGGCAACACGCCGACTGCCCAGAGCACCAATAGCGATTGTGCCTCGGCGTTGATGTGCATGGCCTGCGCCACCAGAAAGAGGTTCGCGCCGTAGAGCAAGACGCCCAGAAAGAGGAGCGCATTTCCCGTCCCGTGGTAGCTCTCCCCGATGTAGCGTAGCCGGAAGCCCCCCCAGTACGCGAGCACCATCGCCGCCAGCAGGCCACCGAGCTTTACCGCGCCGGGAATCACCACCCAGTTGGAGGCCACAAAGACAATCATCCCGATCCCGATCAGAAGCGCCCCCAGAAACGAGAGCACCACGGCAATCTTGCTCCGCGCAGGGCCGTCCTGACCATCGTAGCGCGCCAGCAAGCGCTCGGCCAGGCTTGCATCCACTAGACCCTCGTCGTGCCAGTGTTCTACTTCTTGTCGGAGCCGCCGAACGAACTCGGATTCTTTCATGGCTTACTGTAGCCGAGTTATGCACTCTGTGCATGGGGCTTTTGACGGAGTTTGAGCGCACATGGTCTGGGTACAATGCCCTATGCCGCCGGTTTTCAACCGGCGACACAGAAACGGGAACCGCTGCTGCGTTTTGGCGATTTCAGTAGTTATGGCAAAAGACTGGCTCCAGTACGGCGGCCCCAATCGGGATTTCTCGCTGACGCAGGCGCTTTCCAAGCAAGCAGCGCCGACGGTGCGCTGGCGGCGAGCACTGGGCGAGGGAACGTCGGGGATGGTCGGGGATGGTAAGGTGCTCTTTACCCTCTACTCCACCGAGATAAGCCCCAAGCGCGAGGCGGGTGTGGAAGTAGTGGTGAGCCTAGACACGTCAACAGGAAAGACGCGTTGGGAGCATAAGACGCCTGTGACGATGTTGCCCAAGCAGGAATCATTTACCAATGATCCCATTCGGCCCCAGGCGACCC
>NZ_JANNYP010000721.1:0-4675 GCF_031410135.1 Armatimonas sp.
CGGTTGGCAATGAGGATTTTACTGAACATTACTGTCCTTGATTTTGAAGATTAAGTGCTCTACCCACACTACCGGGAAGAGCGGTTGGACTGGTGACTTCACCGGTCTGGGGATTGTACTGCAGGGGCTGCTTACTGATACCATCAATGAGCATCTCATCGGTGACCCCGTAGCGCTTCAGCTCCTGGAGGTTGGCTGGCAGGCGCTCGTCGTTATCCATCTTGTACATGGTGATGGCCTGCTGGATCTGGGAGACATAGCTAATGGTGCCAACTTGCTGGGCCTTTTCCTTGGGAGCGAGAATGCGCTTTCCTGCCGCATCTTTCCCACCACCGGTCAGACGAGGGATGACAATGGCGGCTAGGATGCCAAGAATGACCACTACCACAAGGATCTCAATAAGCGTGAATACACGTCGCTGCATCTAGCTTTCCTCCGGCACAATCGTAAAGAGAGGCTGGCCGTATTCAACAGGCTGCCCCTCAGTGATAAGAACCTCAACAAGTTTCCCGCTAAGTGGTGCTTTACAATCCGAGAGTAAGCGCATCGTGTCTATCTGGGCCAGCACCTGCCCGCTTTTGACCAAGATTCCTACCTCAACTACCGAGTGGATTACCCCCACGTGCTCCGCCGTCACCACGCAAGTGTTTGTCGGTGCTGGTATCGAAAGCGCGGAGCTGGCAGGAGGCGTCGCTGGACTCGGTTGTAGGGTGGGCAAAGGACCAGTCGTCGCGCGGCGCATCCGCAGGGTCGCCCCCTCATGTCGGATCTCTATCTCGGTGAGGCATGGAGCCTCGGTGAAGAGGGCGGCAAAGCCCTCAATCTGCTCGTGATTCATTTAGATTTTCTTAACAAAGATACACCACTCCACAATCTGGAGGGTTTTAGAGACGATCATTAGAGAGAACGCTCCGACAAGAGCCCAGAGAACACCATCACTAGGGCGTGACAACTTCACGCCACTTTCCTGGCTGCTTGCAAAGGAAAGTTTTGCCGCAATAGACTCAATGCCTGTCATGCTCGACTGTATTCCCGAGCGCATCCAGGGGGAGATCAGTACGCAGAGAGCGATCGTGGCTATGATGGTCATCGGCATGATGAGCTTGTACTTATCAGACTGATGGTCGTTGTAGATCACACAGTTCCGACAGCGCTCCACTTTTTGAGCATCCGTGAGAAATATTTTGGTAGGGGCCGCGCTCCCGGGTGACGAGGGATTAGCGTAGTTGAGCTGCGAGGCAGGAGCCATCTCCAGCTGAACACCGCCTTGAGTCTTGCTGGATGCATTACTGACAATATCCTGTTCGCAGTAGCAACCCTGGCGGATTCGCCAGCAGGCATCGCGCTTCTGGTAGATAGGGCAGTGGGGACGAACCCAGTCGCGGCAGTAGCTTCCTTCCCAACACTTGCCAATTAGCGACGTGCGGATGGGCTTTGCTTCACGCTTTGCCCCCATCCCAAATGTCGCCTCCGAGGAGTCTGGCTCTGCACCACGCCTCTGAATCGCTCTTCCAAACTTGGCGATAATATCCCGGAGGACAAGCACGAGGCCAACTCCCCCCGGCACTAAGGCCGCTTGTGGGAAGGCAGCCAGAGCCTTGGCAACGCCAAGAGAGCTCGCATCGCCTAGCATAGGGAGCCCCAACCCAAGAAGCGCTGCCCCGATCAGTAGGGCATAGCCCGCGATCTCCTCAAACCAGAGAGCGACTGCTAATCCAAGCGAGGCCGCCCCCAAGCCATAGGTCAGTGCTTTTGTTGCAAGGGCAATATTGCCCATCATAATCTTTTGTTTGGGGGCATCCCAGCTAGAGAACCCACCTAGACCAACAAAAACTCCATAGAGAAGGTAGGCCAGGCTCAGACCCGCGACGATAAAGGCAACGGTCATCACCAAGTTCGCTAGAGTGTAGACGATAGGTGGAACATAAATCCCACCTTCTTCTGATTCTTCTCTGCTCATGGAATGTCTCCTGATGTTGTTATAGTACTGCGCTAGGACTTGACTCGCTCGAGATAGCTATCATTGCGAGTATCAATCTTGAGCTTATCACCCACGTTGATAAAGAAAGGAACCGAGACAACAACCCCACCCTCAACTGTGGCGGGTTTGGAGCCACCAGAAGCTGTGTCTCCACGCACGCCAGGGTCTGTCTCGATTACGAGAAGCTCCATAAAGTCCGGTACATGAACCTGGATAATCTGCTCTTTGTGGAGAATGGCCTGGACTTCCATGTTCTCTTTCATGTACTTTTTCTGCTCGCCAATCATCGTAGCCGAGACACCGGTTTGCTCAAACGTGTCCATGTCCATGAGGAAGTACTCTTCATCTTGTTCGTAGAGGTACTGCATCGGTTTGCGCTCCAGATAGGCTGCCTCCATCTTCTCACCGGCACGCCAGGTTTTATCCAGGGTGCGTCCCGTGCGCAGGTTCTTGAGAGTAGAGCGAACAAATGCTCCCCCTTTGCCTGGTTTGACATGCTGAAAATCAACAATCGTATAGATATCGTTGTCGAAGATAAAAGAAAGACCGTTGCGGAAATCGCTGGTATCCAATCGAAAATACTCCTTTGAAACTAGAACGTATTATAGCATGAAAAAGGCCCTCAGCCGAAGCTGAGGGCCGTAAGCGGGATGACTCCTGCTTAGAACTTAACGGAGAACTGACCCGAGACGACTCCACCCTTCTGGATGTTGTCGGTTCCGGCGGTAGATCCGTTGAACGCTGCATTGCCCTTACCATTGTAGTCCGCAACCTGGTAAAGGAGGCGGAAGGTGCTGGCCGGGTTGAAGTCAAACCGGTAGCCAATGTTGGTGAACATCTCACGAGGCTTCACACCACTGCCTGCACGGGTGTAGGTTGTTGACTCTGTCGATACCTCAAGCGAGGACGGTCCGGTAACCTGCCACTTGGCACCGAGGCCAATATTAGCGATCTTGTCGTTTGTCGTAAGACCACCAAGACCGGTTGCTTTACCCGTACCCTGGTAGTCCTGAACTGATCCCATCAGCTCGATGCGGTTGGTTGGGTTCCAAGAAGCCTTACCATAAGCACCCTTGATGTCCGTGGGGTTCTGGAAGGAACCAACACGAGCCCATGCACCTGGCGCACCGAAGTACGGTCCGACGTTGCGGTAACCACCGGAAACGATGAAGTTGCCGCGACCGAACTGGCCGTTAACATCAAGTGCTTCGTTGTTCTTGGTAGTGACATTCTTGCTACCAATCATGGTGTCCGACTTCGCATACTTACCCACAACGGTGACACCCAGCAGGCGGGTAGAGACATCGGCTGCCATAACATTGACAGTATCAAAGTTCGCCGGAGCACCAGCGGTTGCTGACTGAGCAGCTCCACCAAAGGTGAGGTAGCTGGCATTGATATTGAACTTGGTCAGGACGTTAACATTGAAGTTAGCCGTACCACCTGCGAACTGGTTGACGTTCATACCACCAACACGACCCGACTGACCGAAGACACCCACGGTGTTTGCACGGGTCAGACCACCGACATATCCACCACGGAACGCACCTGCCATCACAGCCGGAGCGAGGTTGGCAGAGCCAAATCCATAGTTTACGGGGTTCACTTTACCCGCTTGGGTGGTGAAGTTGATGCCCTGGATGCGGAAGTTCCCACGGAAACCGTCTGTGGGGATGGATCCGTTATCGGTCTTCTGGTTCGTGAAGTAGGAGTCCTGATCGGGGGTCTTGAAGGTGTACGCACCAAACTGAGTGGGGATACGTCCAACCGTCACACCGGTGCTGCCAAGGATCGGCAGGCTAACACCCGTGCTCATGTGAGCGGACCAGAGGGTCGTTGCCTGATCCTGGTTCACCTTGGTGCCAGGACGATCGGAGCGAGCGCCGAAGCCGCCACCGAGGTAAGGAAGGTAGTTACCGACAGTCAGGTTCGCTTCAAACGTCGTGTTGTCGTTGGGCGTGGCCTTCAGGTTCAGGTCGAGATCGTGGAGTGCACGAGTGTCGGCAAGAATGCTACCGCTCGTACCAGGGCCACCAGTGACGACGAAACCATCACGGTCACGGAATGCCGAAGTGCCATCCTCACGGAAGTTGCCACGGACATAGGTGTTAAAGCCACCGTTGATCTTCAGACGCTTGTTCCACTGGTCTTCCAGCTTGCTAACACGGTCTTCAACGTTCTTAAGACGCTTCTTGATCGCGTCTACATCCACACCAAGCGTCGTCAGTTCGGTCTGGAACTCGGCCACCATCTTGCGAATCAGGTCGAGGTCGGACTTCTTGACAAGGTTGGTAAGGTCGCCCTTGGTGGCAACGTTGCTCATGTCCGGGGGGGTGCCGCCGCCATTGCCGCCCTTACCGATCATGCCTTTAACAGCATTGAGATCGCCCTTGGTGGCAAAGTTGGTCATGTCCGGGGGGGTGCCACCACCATGCTCGCCATGGTTCTTCATAGCGTAGCGCTGATCGAGAATATCCAGCATGCGAGCCAGCATCACTGCCATTTCGTAGCGGGTCAGGGTGCGCTTACCATGGTAGAGTCCGTCTGGATCGCCAAGGATGATTTTGAGCTGCGCGAGCTTGTCAATGGCCTGGTAGGCCCACGACAAGTTTGCCGCCATGCGCGAGGCGGCAGGCCCCGATATTGATATCGCGATTGATTTTCACGGCGCGGTTCCGCCCGCCACTGCGATGC
>NZ_JANNYP010000722.1:0-7368 GCF_031410135.1 Armatimonas sp.
CCCAGTAGGATGTCCACGGGGTCGGCGGGCGAGAGGTAGGTGGCAAAGAACACCAGAAACGAGATCGCCAGCAGAGTCGGGATCGCGAGGCCAAGGCGCGTAAAAATCAGGCGGATCATGGCCGAACCCACCCGGCTGTGAACCCACCCGAACCCACCCGGCTCGTTCCTCGCCACCCTCCCTCAGGACAGGGAGGGTAAATCTCCTCCTTCCTTTGCTCCGCAAGGGAAGGGGGCCGGGGGGATGGGTTCAGGATCATTTGACCTCGACCGAGACGAGCGGGAGGTGCCCGAGGAGGCCGTCTTTGATGCCGGTGACGTGGGTCTTAATCAGCTCCATGTCGCGCTGGTAGTAGACGGGAATCCACGGGGCGTCGTCCACGACCATGCGCTGGGCTTTGGCGTACATCTCCAAACGCTTCTTGGGATCGGTCTCCACATCGGCGGCGGCGCAGAGGGCATCGTAGGCGGGGTTGGAGTAGCCGACGTGGTTCTCCGCGCCGGTGGTGGTTAGGAGAAGCGAGAGGTAGTTCTGTGGATCGGGGTAGTCCGCGCCCCAGCGGTGGAAGTAGACAACCTCGTCGCGGTCCATGGCGTTGATGAGCGAGGCGTACTCCATCTCGCGCAGCTCGACCGGGATGCCTACCTTGCTCCACTGCTCCTTGAGCACCTGAGCGGTCTTGACGATATCGGGCTGCTGCTGGCGGAAGCAGAGCGTGAGCGGCGGGAGGCCCTTGCCCTCGGGGAAGCCTGCCTCGGCGAGGAGCGCTTTTGCTTTGGCTTCATCGTAGGGGTAGCCCTTGAAGTTTGCATCGTAGCCGGGCATTCCTTCCGGGACGACGCACTCAGCGGCGGTGTTGACATCCAGTAGCACGCCCTTTTTGATCTCCGCTTTGTTGGTGGCGTATGCAAAGGCTTGGCGGACCTTGGCGTTCTTGAACGGGGCATAGGCCTTCTGGTTCAGCCCAACATAGTAGGTCGAGGCGCGGTTGAAGGTCTGCACTTGACCGGCGTACTTGGGGTCGGACTTGTCTTTCTCGTAGTCGCCTTTTTCGAGTGCGATAATGTCCACGAGGCCTGAGTCGTATTGGAGACGAGCCGTCTTCGTGTCTAAGATAATCGGGCGCTCCACTTTCGTGAGCTTGGGGGCGCCGAGTACCCAGTCCTTGTTGGCCTCCAGTGTTACGGACTTCTGCGGCGTGTAGTTGGTTAGCTTGAAGGGGCCACACCCGACCAGTGCTGCGTTCTCAGAGCCAATGGTTTTTGCGCCACTAGGGAGGGTCGGGCCTTTCTCGATCTCTTCTTTGGCGAGGATATAGGCAGTTGGGTAGGTGAACTTGCCCAAGAAGTAGGGTCGGGAGCCGACAAGCGTGATCTCAACGGTGCTCTTGTCGATTACTTTCACGCCGGTTAGCTCGGTGGCCTTGCCCGCGGCGAGGTCTTTCGCGCCTTGGATGTCGTCGAGGTAGCTCCCAGCCACGGGCGAGGCGAGCTTGGGATCGAGAGCGCGGGTCAGGCTGTACTTCACATCGTCAGCGGTCACTTCCCGGCCATTGTGAAACTTCAGCCCCTCGCGCAGCGTGAAGGTGTAGACTTTTCCGTCCGCGCTGATCTTCGGCAGCTCTTTAGCGGCCATCGGCGTGACCTCGGTCTTGTCGTTCCAGCCCACAAGGCCCATGTGCGCGTTCTGGAGAAGATCGATCGTCGGCCCGTCCTGAGCGCGGTGCGGGTCAAGCGTACTGGGCTCCGTGGCGATCGGGTAGCGCAGGACACCCGGCACCGCGCCCGTCGAACCGCCGCCTGCTCCTCCTCCGGCATTATTGCTCGAAGGACAGCCCATCAAAGTAAATGAGGCCAGCGAGAGAAGAGAGAGGCTAAGTGCGCAGAAGCCGCGCCGGGTGAGAGTTGAGGAAGTAGACGATGTCATGACGGGAAAATTATAGCACGTTCTCGCTAAAGTAGTCGGTACAATGAGCACATGAAAACCCGAGCTGCTTTTCTTTTACCTCTTGCCGCCCTTGCGCTCCTGGCTCCCGCCCACGCACAAACCAAGTCGCAGACTCTCCCGCTCTATCCACTGGGTCACCCGACACTCCAAGGACAGAACGAGAAAGAGATCCTAACCCCGCCCAATGCCAAGCCGGGGCAGTACTTCAATATCAAGAACGTCCACAACCCGATTATCGAGGTCTTTCTGCCGCCCAAGGAGAAGGCCACGGGGACGATGATGATTGTCGCGCCGGGCGGTGGACACCGCGAGCTGGGCTGGCCCAACGAAGGGACACAGATCGCGCAGTGGCTCAACGAGCGGGGGGTCGCCGCCGCCGTGCTGAAGTACCGCCTAGCGTTCACGCCGGGCTACAAGTACACGGTCGAGGGCGAAGCTCTTCAGGACACCCAACGCGCGTTTCGCCTCGTCCGTGCCAACGCCAAAGACTGGGGTATAGACACCAAGCGGGTCGGGATTCTCGGCTTCTCCGCGGGAGGCGCGCTCGCCGCGCTGATCCACATGCGCAACGACATCGGCAAGCCCGATGCCACCGACCCGATTGAGCGAGAGAGCTGCTCCCCCAACTTCGTGGCGCTGGTCTACGCTGGCTGGGCTCCGATGGAGTTCAAGATTCCCGCGGGCGCTGGCCCCGCGTTTCTCACCAGTGCGGGCCTCGACGATGCGTTTCATGCCAAGCAGACGGTGGAGTACTACAACCTGCTCTTCGATGCCAAAGTCCCTGCGGAGCTGCACATCTACGGCCACGGCGGGCATGGCGGCGCGATCAGCGAGCGCAAGGGAATCCCCTTTGGCACCTGGCAAGTGCGCTTTGAGGAGTGGCTCGCCGATTTGGGATATCTTAAGAAATAGGCGTGAGGTGCTTCAGCGCTTCACGAACCGTGAGTGTGGAGAGCTGTGCTTTGTTGGCTTCGACAAAGGCTTGGACGGCGAGCGGGTCGGTGTAGGCGTAGGTGCGCAAGGCCCACCCGATGGCTTTTCGGATAAAGAACTCCGGGTCGGGGGCGTTGTGGCGGCAGTAGGCAAAGAGGCGCTCGGTGTCGGTGGCTTTGTGGTGCTTGAGCTGGTGCAGGATCGCGGCGCGACGGAGCCAGAAGTTCTCGTCGCGGCTCCAGTTGTCCATGGAAAGTTGCAGCTCGGGCAGGCGTAGGGTGAGCGGGCTGAGCACAGCTCCGACGACGCCGTCCACGCTGTCCCACCAGGAGTGGGTGACGATCAGCTCACGGAGCAGTGGCAGGCTCGCAGGCGTAAGCTTCTTCTGGTACTTGGCGAGCAAGTCCAGCGCGGCGTATTGGTACTCACGCTCGGGCAGCGCCCAGAGCAGGCGTGCTGTCTCAGCCAGCCAAGCTTCATCAGCGACGGGCTTTGCGCCTGCAAGAAGTGGCCGAACGAGCGGCTGGAACTCCGGGCGCTTGAGGCCCAGAAACGGGAAGTGATCGCGCATGTAGCGTACCATCGGCGCGGCTTTTTCGGCGTCGCGGTGCGGCTCCAGTGCGCTCTGAACCGCGCCCACAAACTCAGTGGGACTCATCTTCCATATCCTCCGTGACCGTGAGCTCGCCTGCAATGTCCGCCAGCAGAAACGCACGGGGCGGGATACCTCGCCCTAGTGCGGCCATGAGCTTGACTTGCGCCGCCACATCGGTCAGGTCGCCCGTAGGAATTGCACCGGCTTCGAGCGCGTCCCGCCCCGGTTCATAGAGGCCCATGCGGGTCGAGCCACCCACAAACTTGGTGGTGATGAGCACGGGAATCTGAGCGGCGGTGGCTTCCTGAATCACGGGAACCAGTGAGAGTGGGCCGACATTGGGGATATTGCCGGTTCCCAGCGAGCGCAGGATCAGGCCGCGACAGTGACCAGAGTGGAGCACCGCACGCAGCGCCTCAGGTGGCAGGCCGGGGGTCATGTCCACGGTTAGGATCGCCCCATCGAAGCGTGTGTCGGGAGTGAAGGGCGTGGTTTGGGTGCGCTCGGTGTGGAGCCCGGTGAGCCGAATCCCTGCCGCGGTGACCTCGCCCAGTAGCGGGAAGGCAGGCGAGTCGAAGGCGGGGAAGCGAATCTCGCTGGTCTTGATTGCCCGGTTGCCGCGCAGGACTCTATCGCCAAAGACAATCATCACCTCGGCGATCTGGCGACGAATGGCGAGCCGTAGCGTCAGTAGCGCCCCGATGAGATTGCGTGCCGCGTCGGTGTGGTCGCTTTTTAGCGGCAGCTGCGAGCCGGTGAAGACCACGGGAAGATGCCCGCCCCGTGGCAATACGAGCGAGAGCGCCGTGGCGGTGTAGGCCATGGTATCGGTGCCGTGTAGAACCAAGATGCCGTCGCACTGCCCGTGTGCCTCGGCAACCACCTCGATTAGCTCTCCCCAGTGGCTCGGCGCAAGATTGGTGCTGTCCAGTGACACCAGCGGCACGAGAGTCAGCTCGGCATAACGTGCGGCGGCAGGCACCTGGTCGAGCAGCTCCCCCACCGACGCTGCGGGTAGGAGCGCCCCATCGGCCCCGCGCACCATGCCAATCGTGCCGCCCATTCCAATCACAACAATCCGTGGCAGACTCATACAAAGATTCTACCCGTGTTCCCTTGTGGCATAATTCAAGAGATCATGAATGAGGAAATCCACCCCAATGAAGTGCGTGACTGGCTGGCACAGCTCCAAGCCCCCGGTGCTGAGACACGAAACCGCATCATCGCCAAGATGCAGTCCCTCGGGGCCCTGCGCCTGTTTCCGATCCTGGGGCGCTTTCTTGGTGATCCTGATGGGGAGTTCCGTTGCCTTGTCGCGGAGACGGCCTTTCGGATCGATCCCGCGGCGAGTGTTGCCTTACTCCTGCCTCTCCTAGACGATCCCGAGTGGGAGGTTCGCGTGGAGATCTGTGGGCTACTCCACGACATCGCCGACGAGCGCACCATTCCGCCACTGATTTCGCGCCTGGAAGCCGATCCCCACCCGATGGTGCGCAACACCGCAGCTTATGCCCTCGGCGGTATTGGCTCCCCCGTCGCCATTCCTGCACTCCTTAAAGCTTTGGACGAAGATCATGAATACGATGAGCTGGGGCATTCGGCAAGTGGCTGTGCCGCAACCGCTCTCGACAACATTCTCCACACGCACCACACGCGTCTCAAGCTTCCGAATGGCCTTTGCACCTTGCAACCCAGCCCACGCGGTCTTGACACTCTAAAAGCCGAGGCGCTGGAGCTTTTTCGCAGCCTCTAACGAACCGTAACCCGGTAGATATGGACGTCCTCGGGGGCGAAGGTATCGTAGAACAGCGCCTGACCCGCCGCTCCCTCATTGGTTGCTTTTAGCATCCTCCCCTCACCGAGAACCTCCACCTTCCCGGTTTTGGCGACGGCAACCCGCACGGTTTTCTCGCCCGTCGCGGCGGCGAAGATCGTGAGTCCTCCTGCGTGCTCCACGGTCAGCAGCTCCACGCCACCTTGCTCGGTACGCTTGCCGTTAGGACTATTGATCACCGCCGCCAGCTCCTGAATCTGCTTGTTGGTCGCCGTGACCGAGGCCAGCATCTCGGGGTCGTCTAGCAAGGCGTGCTCGTTGAACTTGGGCTGGAACTGGTGGACAAAGTAGATCAGGCCGCGCGAGCCATGAATAATCGCCCGCCACGTCTCGGATCGCACTTGCTTGGGAGTTGCCTTACTCTTGCCATCAATGCGCGTGCACTCCAGGCAGTTCCAGATGTGCTTCTTCCCGCCCGTCCAGCCCGCCAGTCGGTCCACGCCCTTGGGCACCAGCCCGAGCGGCAGGTTATTGGCGGCGGGGTAGATATCAAACGAGATAATATCGCCGCCCTGCACGTACGTCTCGTAGTCCGAGAGCTTCGCCCCCGCGCCGCGCCCCTTCCAGGCATCGTTGGCGACTCCCTGCCCGAGATTCAGCAGAATGGGCCGGGTCGGGTCTTTCTCGCGAAGCCGCTTGTAGTCGTCCACGATCTTCTGCGGCGGCACACACGGCCCCCAGCCTTTCTTGCCCGTCACCGGATCGGTCACCGCCTGCGCGTTATCCGGCTCATCGCCATGCATCCACGCCGCGATTATCGGATCGTCTTTATGCGCCAGCCCCACTGCGTTCTGCTCACAGACCACCCGCATCTTCGCCGCCTTCAGCGCCGCCAGTTGCTTCTCCGTCGGCCCCTGCCAGAGCGCCACATAGAGATTGATCCCCGCCGCCGTATAGCGCGAAGCGTTCTGCGGTGACTGAAGCCACACCCCGATGGGAAAGTAGTCTGGCGAGCTAGGAAGCCCGTTCTTCCACGTTTGTTTCATAGAGAGATTCTACCTGCCAGCATCCCCCTACCGCTCCACGATTACGGAAATGCTGGCGCTCAGAGAAATAGAGGACGCGCTTGATCGTGACGATATCGCTCTGCTCCGTGGAGTAGGCAAGATGATGCAGTCGAGCAACATTGTGGCACTCATCTAGAAAGTTTGAGATCATTGTCATTTTTTGTTATACTTCTTCCTGTATAGGTAGGAAGTAACCTTCGCCTACAGAACGCTTGAGAAAGGACATTTCTGACAAAAAGTGAAAAATCGTATAGTAAACCTGATAACAGCCATTTGCGGCATAACACCCCAAAATCATCATTATGATCGCTGCGGCAGAAACACGAGTTCGGCCCCAGAGGCATCAACGAGGAGGAACCCGATGCGAGTTGTTTGCTTGGTGGCTCTGTGTTGCGTGGCATGCTTGTCCAATTCCACGACCGCAGCCGAACCTGATCCGAAGTCACTCGTCAAGCAGGTTATCACTGCCGCTGGCGGCGAGGACAAACTACTCAAGCTATTTCGTACTCGTGAGACAGTCAACGCAAGCTCTGATCCGACGAAGAAAGCGCCCGAGCGGGTATCTGTCTACGAGCCACCAAAGTATTGGTGGACCAACAAAAATGAGCGGGTGAAGAACGAGAAGAAGCCGGATGAACCTGCTACGTTTCTGGTCTGGGCATGGACGCTCGGGGTGCTGACCGACCCTGCATCCAAGTTGGAGATGATCCCGGATGTCATGGAGTCGGGCAAACCGGCTGTTGGGCTTCGGGTAAGTGGGACAGTCACCCCGGCTATGGACTTGTATTTCGACAAAGCCAAGAGTCTCCTGGTTCGAATCGACTGGCGAGACGACATCCACCGATTCAGCGATTGGAAAGAACACGACGGCGTGAAATACTCAGCGAAGTGCGTGGGGTATAAGAAGGCGACCTAAGTACAGGACAAAAATTGTAGTGCCTTCTCGCGCTGACACTCTTTGACAGTTCTGCACAAAGAGGTCATCCAATTTTGGAGTGCGTCCAAGCCGAGGCGGAACAGGCAAATGGGGGCACGTTCATGCTTCAAGCAAC
>NZ_JANNYP010000723.1:0-3348 GCF_031410135.1 Armatimonas sp.
TCGACCACCACCAAGCCCGCATCAACAAGCGCTCCCACCGCCCGGCTCACCGAGTCACGGCTCTTGCCTGTCTTGCCTACAAGCTGGCTCTGACTGATCCAGTCACGCCACTTACGGCCATGCACATTATTTTTATGGCCAGATGTGCTGTCGTCGCTTATCCAACCCAGCGTCTGCCGCACCACGACCAAGAGAACCCGCAGCTCAGTGTCAGTGAGCTTGGGAAGTAAGCGGTCGATCAGGATCGAGGGTACGGGCACTACGGGGCCAAGCGCAGCCCAAGGGGAGCTTGCCTGCTCCCCCTTAGATGTTGGCTGTCCGCTCATGACCTTGGAGTGTCTGGAGAGGCGTAATCGCCTCGTATTGCGGCGGTGAGGAAGCGGGCGGGGTTTCTGGCACCGCGAGCCGGGAGCCATTCCAACTGAATCTCAATGCTCTCAATGGGAAACTCTGCCAGGAGCTTTCTCACTTCATGCTCTGGCACCCCGACTGCGAGCATGGCATGGTACGCCTCCCCTTCGCGGCCTTCTGGGATCGGCTCCGGGGGCGTGTTGCCAAGCTGCTCGGCAACGATCTCCTCCGCTTCAGCGCGAGGGGTTGCGTAGCGCTCCCTGGAGCGGTGAATGATCTCCTCACGAGGAACTGCTCGGTACGGCTTCTCGCTCATTTGTGCTGGCGGCATTATGTCAACAGGCACCCCCACCCGCTTGGAGAGCGAGTAGGTATGTTCGGCACTTGGGAAGATTAGCGGCGCACCATCGAAAGTGTAGGCGGCGAGAAGCTGGAGGCGTTGCTGCACCTGGTCAGGATGGAGACTGAGAGCCTCGGCAAGTGATTCCACAACGGCCCTTACTTCACCCATTGCCTCTTGGAACGTCAGGAGGGCGATGAAGATCTGGAGTAGGTCGGGTGGTAAGACTCGCAGGAGCCCTGAGATCCTCAGGTTGGGTGAGAGCACGAGCTGCGCGGGCTGGCCAGGTTGGTGCTGGAGGAGCACCAGAGCCGTTTCTGGACTGCCTGGGGTAGCGGAAAGAGGCAGCGGACTCATGAGAAGGTAGAGCGCTCGCTAGATGCCACTAAGGGCAGGATATCGTATGCCTCCCCCGTGACCTTTGCCAGCCGGAGCAGGATTCGGGCGAGACGCTGGCGCTCCGAGAAGCGCAGGGAGACCATATCGATCCTCTCCACGAGCCTGACTGTTAGGCGCGCTGCCTGGTCAAGGGCGGCAAGCTCCGCAGAGACTCTAAAGCTGGAGGCTGATCTATCAAAGTAGCGTTGTGCTGAATGTGTCTTGAAGTGTGGTGGTTGCATTTTGGAATTGGAAAAGGTGAATAAGGAGAAGACCGGACGCGGTTAAGGAGAGCAGGATAAAGAATCCATCTTCCGCCGTAGAGCCGGTCGTAAAGCGAAGCCGCGAGGGCAAGAGCCACACCCGCCCACTATCGGGCCAGTAGAGAGGAACGCCGCTCTTGGTGCAGGCATCGAGTAGCAAATGGGACAGGTAGCCCAGCGTCAAACCGAACCCAGCAAAGGGATCGAGCAAGAGCGCCAAGGGCAAGCCAAAAGCAACGGCGACGACCAGCACCGCGAGAAGCGAGTGCATCGGCCCACGGTGCCCGAGGCTTCGACTGAGCAAACGTGCGACTAGCTTCAAGGGAGCTACGCCGCCAATTGCCATGTTGGAGAGCTTGGACTCCCTAGCATCAAGGTCAGGCAGCAGGCTTCCGATGACAGCGAAAAGAATCGCCAGCGACATCGAGTCGAAGGGAAGGGCAAGGGGTAGACCATAAAGGCTGACGATTCCCGCCATGACGTGAGTACGCCATGTCATGAAGACTGATGAGAGCGGGTTGCTCGCCTTGGAACGCGTTTTACGGCGACGGTGAGCAGTAGCTCGCTTTTGGCTCCCAGGCAGTCGCTTTGGCGGTTGCCAACAGCTTCCTGTTCCAGTCGCTTGAAGAAATCCTCGTCGAGAGTACCTCGTGGCGTGACGCCGATTTGGTGGGTGCTTAGTAGTTCCACCAAGTGATCGCCGCCGATGATTCGCACGGGAGCAAGTGGGAGAGCAAGCCCTTCTTGATCTATTGAGGCTGACAGTGGGCCGCTGGTGATGAGCAGGGCTTCGGCAGCACCAACTCGGATTGCAGCACCACGTAGCTCGTCGGCTTGGCGCTGGAAGACACGAGAGCCTTCATCGAACTGCTTGGCCTGGATGATCACGCGCCGAGGCGAGAAACCACCGGGAACAGTCGCAAGAAGATCGTAGCCACCACCTCGGTTGCGGCCTTTCCAATCAGTGCGACCGGCGAGCCGAACGTCTTGGTAGCCGAGCTTAGCGAGCAGGAGCGCGATGATCTTGAGATACGCATCAAAGGGCAGCTCAAGCAACCGCTGCCGGAGTTTGTTCGGGGTTTTCGTGTTCATGAAATAGGCGTTAAATGGGGTGACCAGGAGAGGTTGGGTCGGCTTCCACGCGTGACCACTCCCCTGGTTTTTGATGTCTCCACTCAGGCTTGAGTCTGTCGGAGCGCTCATCCCAAGCTTCAGGAGGTAAGCAGCCTTTGCAGCCCATGAGGGCGCAGACAGAGGGAGTCGGATAGTAGCCATCCGTAGAAAAAATCTCGTCTACAGGTAGTTTCAGGCTACTTCGCCGATTGATCGCTCGGCAGATCAGTTCCGCCGTGAGGTAGCTCGGATTGAGCTTGCCCCGAACCATGCGAGACATGGCGTTCTGAGAAACTCCCGTTTCCAGGGCAAGCTGCGCCTTGGGAGCGACAGTGTAGTGGGGTATGTGTAGCAGAACCGCCCGCACTCGATTGAAGGCGAGGGGCGGTCCTTGCGCCGATTTTGGCATGGCAATAGGGGCTAGAAATAAACTTGTGTCGTGCGCACGACTTGCCTATTTTGCCCGAACGTATACCGAACATGCAACGAGACTGAACCCGTGAACGCCTCTTTTACCCATCAAGGCATTCAATGTGAGCTCCACAAACGACTTTGGATTTTCGTAGTGGTGAAGCCTGGTTCAGTCTCGTTGCATTTCTGCCTGACTCCTCTATGATGGCCTCCGCTCGGGCACCCGTTGCCTGATGGCAAAGGAGCTGCTGGAGACACTACAAAATCAGGAGGCCAGAAATCCATTGGCCCGATCCCCTATCTACACAACGTTTCGAGAGGGTGAGCTGGAGCAGGCGCTCAAGGCTCTCGCTCTCAAGACGGGCGTTGTCGCCGACGTACCCAATGCTTGGGACGTGAAACGGCGCAGCCCTCTTCACATCCGCTGGCATGAGTGCACTGTCACTTACCCCGATGGTATGAGCGGCACATGCCGCTACACCAGGCAAGGCC
>NZ_JANNYP010000724.1:0-26060 GCF_031410135.1 Armatimonas sp.
CACTCGCCGCGCCCCAGCGACTCGAAATCCTAGAGCTGCTCTCTCAAGAGGAGAAGCCTGTCGAGGCCGTGGCAAGCGCGATTTGCATTCCCATCGCCAATGCCTCCCAGCATCTCCAGGTGCTGCGCCGCGCACAGCTCGTCAGCATTCGGCGGCAAGGGACACACATCTATTACCGCCTCTCCGATCCCGCCGTGTTTAGGCTCTGGCAGGCGATTCGTGAGCTTGCGGAAGGAAGGCTCGCCGAGGTGGAGCGTGTCGTAGCAACGTATCTCACGGATCGCGCGGAGCTAGAAGCCATCGGCAGTGAGGAGCTTGCCCGAAGACTTGCCCAGGAAGACATCACGGTTCTGGACGTTCGCCCCGAGTCCGAGTACACCACTGCCCATATCGCGGGGGCACGTTCTCTTCCCATTGAGGAATTAGAAGCACGGCTTGGGGAGCTGGCACCGGGCGCTTCTATCGTGGCGTACTGCCGAGGGCCATACTGTGTCTTCGCTGACGATGCCGTCCGCCTACTAAAGGCTAAAGGCTTCGATGCCAAGCGCCTAGACGTAGGGCTACCCGACTGGATGGCGCAGGGGCTTCCTACTGAGAAGAAAGTAGCATAGCCGTGATCCTTCGCCATTTTCTCGACACCGAGCCGACTGTCGCTGCCTCTTACATCCTCGGCTGTGGCGGCCAGGGAATCTGCGCCGTCGTCGATCCTGTAGAAGACATCCAGCGTTACCAAGATACCGCTGAGTCGCTCGGGATGCGCATCGCCTACGTCGTGGACACACACGCTCATGCAGATCATTTCTCCGGGGGACGACAGCTCGCGGAGGCAACAGGGGCAGCCTATGTCCTCCATGAGAGCGCTTCACCAGACTACCCACATCACCCCGTCCGTGATGGAGATACGCTTGAGCTTGGCAATGTCCTCGTCCAGGTGCTCCACACGCCAGGGCGTACCCCAGAGCATATCTCCCTCCTCGTCACCGACAAACGCCGCGCCGAGGAGCCCTGGTTCGTCTTGACGGGTCACACCCTCATGGTGAGGGATCTGGGAAGAACCGAGCTGGCAGGCTCACCGGAGGAAGGCGCACGAGCACTCTTTCACAGTGCACAGCGGCTCAAAGCTCTGCCAGACCACATCGAGGTGCTTCCCGGAGCTTTTGCAGGCTCCGTCTGCGGACGAGCGCTCTCGGGCAAGCCAACCTCCACCATCGGGTTTGAGCGGCGCTTCAACGCAGCTTTTGCCATAGAGGATGAAGAGGCGTTCGTGCGCTTCATGCTCGCCGACATCCCCCCACGCCCGCCAAAAGCCGAAGAGACACGCAACAAGAATCTGGGACGATGAAACCTATACGCACCGTTGGGTTGCGCGAGAACTTGGGGCAGTTCCTGCTGCTCATGCTCATCAACGCCTTTGTCGGGGGCATGGTCGGGCTGGAGCGAACCGTGGTGCCGCTGCTCGGCACGCAGGTCTTCCACCTCGTACTCAATAGTGCCATCACCAGCTTCATTGTCAGCTTTGGCATCACCAAAGCCCTGGTGAACCTGCTCTCCGGGGCACTAGCAGACCGATTCGGGCGCAAGAAGATTCTGGTGCTGGGCTGGCTCTTTGGGCTTCCCGTTCCCTTTCTTCTCATCTTCGCCCCCTCGTGGCAGTGGATTGCGTTTGCCAATGTCCTGCTGGGGATCAACCAAGGACTCGCATGGTCGATGGCTGTGGTGATGAAGATAGACCTCGTGGGGCCGAAGCAGCGCGGCCTTGCAGTCGGGCTCAACGAGTTCGCGGGCTATCTGGCCGTGGGTGTCACCGCACTGGTGACTGGCTACCTGGCGAGTGTCTACGGACTGCGCCCGGTTCCTTTCTACCTAGGCATCGGCTACGCGATTCTAGGACTCGCTCTCTCTGTCCTCTTCGTTCGCGATACAAGTGACCTTGTCACCAAGGGAGCCACAACCACCGTTCCCTTTAGGGAAATCTTCTCCCGCGTGAGCTGGAAGGATCGGCGGCTTCTGGGAGCGAGTCAGGCGGGACTGGTCAATAACCTCAACGATGGCATGAGCTGGGGACTCTTCCCGCTCTACTTCGCGGCAGGGGGGCTGGATGTGGCCCACATCGGCGTTTTGAAGTTCGTCTACCCCGCCGTCTGGGGGCTGGCGCAGATCGCCACCGGGCCACTCTCCGACATCATCGCTCGCCGTTTGCTCATCGGGTCGGGGATGGTGCTCCAGGGAATTGCTCTCGGGATGACACTGCTCGGCACCTCCTTCTCGCTCTGGCTCGTGGCAACGGTACTGCTCGGGCTGGGAACGGCGCTCGTCTACCCGGCGCTGATCGCCGTGGTGAGCGACGCTTCTGAGCCCGACTGGCGAGCACGTGCGCTGGGTGTCTATCGCTTCTGGCGCGACATGGGCTACGCGGTCGGGGCGCTACTCTCAAGCATCATCGCTGACCTCTTGGGCTTCGCACCTGCCATTGGAGCCGTCGCCACCCTAACGGTTTTCTCTGGCCTCCTCGCCCTCCGCTTGATGAGAAAGTAACTTTTAATGATTCCGATCCTTGAAAACAAAGACCCTGATGCTCCTTCTGTCTTCACCGCCGATGGGCTCCTCCGTGAAGCCAGGCGGCAGAAGCGCCTTGAGGAGCACCCCGTTCCCGCTGTCTGCCTGCTCGACCCAGACGGCGATATCGTGCGCCAACTTGCTATCCGGGGACTCTCTACACGCTGCCCGTTCTGGGCTTGCTACCACACGGACCTTCATCGCTTTACATGGGAAGGAATCGAGATCGGAGTTGTGGGCTGCGCGGTTGGGGCGTCGTTTGCGGTCTTGGTGGCTGAGGAGCTATTCGCTTCGGGCTGTGAGCTGCTTATCAGCGTCACCTCATCCGGGCAGATAGCACCCGTTCAAGAACCGCCCTACTTCATCCTAATCGAGAAGGCACTTAGAGACGAAGGGACGAGCTATCACTACCTGTCACCTACAGAGTACAGCCACATTCCAGCAGGCTTACTGCCGGTTCTTGAGGAGACCAAAAATCACCTTGATGGGGTACTCTGTGGCGCAGCTTCGATACTCTGTGGTGCGACCTGGACGACGGATGCTCCGTTTCGAGAGAGCCAGGCGGCAATTGACCATCACCGCCGAGCGGGTATTCTCGCGGTCGAGATGGAAGCGGCAGCGCTCTACGCCTTCGCACAGGCTCGGCAAAAATCGGTTGTCTGCGTCGCGCATGTCACCAACCAGATGGCGAGCATCGAGGGCGACTTTGAGAAAGGCGATGCTGACGGAATGCAAGACTCTTTACAAGTCGTTGCGGCAATCGGACGTGTCTGGCAAGCGAGTGCAAGCACACCAGACGCAATCAAAGCAGCATTTAGTCAGAGCCTACAAAAGTAAAGAAAGAAAAGAACCATGCCCCTGTCCCCAAAAAACAGCCCCTTATCCCGACGAGATATTTTGACGAGCGCCACCCTCGGCCTGGGACTTGCAGCCTACCCCGCTGCTGCACTTGCCAAGCCTCCCAAGGCGCTCACCCCAGAGGAGATCGCCGCTATCGAAGCGGCTTTTGGCAAGAAGGGGAGAAGCGTTGACAATGAGGCGCTCTACACGGTTCCGCTGCCCAGAAACGACCTGAAAGTCGCCATCAAAGGCGAGCCTGTTCCGATTCCCTTTGGCTTCGGTGGCTGGGCCAGCTTTAAGCGCACCAAAGACGGCAAGCAGATCATGGTGATGAGCGACACGGTTCTTCAGCAACACGAGGTCGCGGGAGTCATGGATGCCGCGATTGCCAACGGCCTTGAGATCGCGGCTCTGCACAACCACTTCTTCTACGAGGAGCCGCGCATCTTCTACATGCACCTCCACGGTATGGGCAGTGATGCGGGCGAGTTGGCAAAGCGCTACATGGCCGCGATCCAGCCCTCACCACTCCACCCAGCGAACCAGCCAAAGCCAAACCCCAGCGCGACACCGCCCACTCCCGCATTTGAGATCCCCGCGCTTGATGCCGTGGTTGGCTACAAAGCAACTCCCAACGGCACAACGATCAAGTACACTGTGGGCCGGGCAGACCTGACCGTGATGGATATGAATGTCGAGATGACGGCGGCCATCGGCCTTAATTCCTGGGCAGCTTTTGCGGGCAACATGGAGCAAGCCCACATCGCCGGTGACATCGCGATGCTGGAGCGTGAAGTTAATGTCGTGATCCCCATTTTACGAAAGGCTGGGCTGGAGGTCGTGGCACTACACCATCACATGCTCTTTGAGAATCCCCGCATGATCTTCCTGCACTACTACGGTACCGGCCCAGCGATGAAACTCGCGGTTGGCTTTAAGGCGGCGCTCGATGTTCTGGGTAAGAAGCCCGGTGGTATGCCGATGAGGCACAACTAAGTCGGTGTCAGGCTACGACGCCCACGGCTTGCGTCGTAGCCGATAGCGGCGGCAAAGAGCGCAAGTCCTCCCGCGAGTAGGTACGGCAGGCTGTAGCCCAGATCGAAGAGGGCTCCACCGATAATGGGGCCAAAGAGAAACCCCACAGAACGGGCGGATTGGAGCCGCCCAAAGACAATGCCCTGACGCTCTGGCGCGGCGAGCTGACTGGCAAGCGCGTTTATCGTAGGGCTGGCAAGTCCCACCCCAATCCCAAAGAGGGCGTTGAGGGAAATGAGCAGCCAGAGGTGATGCGCAAAGGGAATACTTGCCAGCCCGACTGCTTGCAGCAAAAACGCGATGCGTAGGAGCTTCTGTGGGGAGTTGCGCTTCACGAGCACGGGGAAGAATGCCCCTTGGAGCACCGCCGCGATTCCATCAAGCGCTAGGATCAGCCCAAACTCCAATCGCCCCAGCCCCAGTGTGCGCTCCAACAGACGACCGAAGGTTCCCTCCAGAAACGCCAGTGCAAGCCAGCCCAGCGAGGCGACGAGCAGCAGTGGCAGAATCCCGTCCCAAGGGAGCGCGTCTTTAGATGTCTCGTCCGACTTTTCGGCCTTGGTCGAGGGCGTTTTCGGCAAAACGAAGGCGATCCAGAGCGTCCCCACCAGCGAGAAACACGCCGCGACAAGACCCATGAGCCGACTATCGCCAAAGTGCCCTAGGACACCCCCGAGCGCGGGGCCGAGCACCAGCCCCGCTGAGATCGCGGCGGAGATTCGCCCTTGTGCTATCGAGCGGGCTTCCCCCTCGGTCTGGTCTGAGGCGATGGCCTGCGCGATAACGACGTTGGCCGCACCGAGTCCTGCCACGGCACGACTAGCGAGCATCCACCAGACATTGTTACCCAGAGCGTAGACCACCATCGAGAGGGCGGAGATCGTGCCACAGGCGATGAGGGCGGGCTTGCGCCCAAGCCGGTCGCTGAGCGCTCCCCAGCGCGGGGAGGCGATCGTCTGGACGATGTAGTAGCTTGCCAGAATCAGCCCGATGAGCCAGCCACGCGCACCCAATGCCTCAGCGCGAAGCTGGACATCCGGGAACATCATCCCAAAGCCGACGAGATCTAGAAAGATAGCCGCGTAGAGCGCCAACAAGACCTTGCTCATTCTGCTTTCTTATTTCATCTCCAGTGCGGAAGTATAGCGCGGGGGTGACGAGCTTATCAAGAAAAGTCGCTGTACCTCCAAAACAGGTCCAGTGACAGAGTTAGTTTTTAGAGGGTGACCCGCCCGGAATGCCCGGCCATCAGCAAGCCGATCCGACGCGAAATCGATGCTCCACCGGTAGTTGGGAGCAGTTGCCTCCGGGCAGACAGCACGAGGATGGGCTGCCCTCTTCTTTTTTTCAGTCTTTAAACCCTCTTGCTTGTAGAGACGATAGACACGTCTATGATTGACTTTCCAGCCTTCACGCGCAAGTAGGATGCAAAATTACTTTGTCGCCGTTTGTGCCAGGCAACGACCGCAGGTTCCGTGTAAGGTAAGTGTATGGCTGTCAACCTGGAAGTTGTCAGGTAGGTGCGTTTGTTCCAGCATAGCATCTACCATGCAACCCTCGAAGTCAGCGATGGTACCACAATTATCACAGACAACATGGTGATGATGTTCGGTGTCGCTAGGGCCAGGTGCAGGCTCGTAGCGATAGAAGCCCTCACCAAACTCCGTGCGAATTAGCAACTCTAACCGTGTGAGCTCGTTGAGGGTGCGGTAGATCGTGACCAGGTTGATTTCTTCGGCAGTCTGCTCGTAGATATCCTGGGCGGAGAGCGGGCGCTCACTGGCAGCGATAAGGCGCAAGAGAACCCGGCGTGGGAGCGTTCGTCGCATTCCTGCCTGCTCAAGGGTGGCCTCGAACCACCGAAGTCGCTCATCCTTGGTCATATACGTTGACAAATTGTATCACTCTAAAAGACTTATATTGACTTCATAACACTATTACAATTTAATTGCAATTATATATTTATTGCGGTAGCATCCCCCCAAATGAGGTGGAGATGAAGCGAGCCTTCAGCCTGATGGAACTCCTGGTAAGTCTCGCGATCCTGACGATACTTGCCGCAATTGCTTTGCCAGCACTATCACAAGCGCAGGCACGAGCGCGGCAAGTGACTTGCTCCAGTAACCTCTATCAGCTCGGAAGAGCTGCGCTTCAGTACGCGGCGGATCATGATGAAGCACTTCCTTTGACGAGTCACTCTGGCCCTGTTCATGCTTGGGGGATTACTCTACAAGCCTACGGTGTTACCCCCGTACTACGAATCTGCCCTGGCGATCCCTTGGCTTCGGTGCGGCTTACACAAGGCGGCACAAGCTACGCCTGGAATGAAAACCTGCTGAGCGAGCTTCCTAAATCTCATGAAGCGGGGACAAGCCAGGGAGTTGCCTATATTGCTCCGCCCCGGCTGGATCAGCTAAACCAGCCTACTCGAACCCTTCTACTTATCGAGCAGAGCGGCCTAAGTGGTACGGACACCTGGGGAGATCACATCCACAATCGCGCTTGGCAGCGCCACCCGAAGCGGCTCCTTGAAATGCTTCAGAGCGACCTGGCGCTGAGACGGCATCCGGGTGGTGTTCTGGCAATCTGCGCCGATGGACACCTCCAGCACTTTTCCCCAGGCCAGCTTGAGGAGCAGGTGCGCCAAGAACATGACACCCTCCGGGTCACTTTTTGAAAGGAATCCTCATTTGAAATCATTTCGTTTTCTTTGGCTCTTTTGTCTGTTCCTAGCCGTAGCTGCTCCTGTACTTGCCCATCCCATGCAGGTCGAGGCGGTGGTCGCCAAGCTACGGCCACAGGAGAAGTTTCTCTACATCGAGTTTGTAGGCAATGTTCAGGACATCACTCAGATTCCAGGCGTCACTTTGGGAGATGAGCGGCGCAACCCCGATGGGACGTTTCCTGCCGATTTCCAGAAAAAGCTGGAAGGCTATATCAATGGCGGTTTCAAGTTGGAGCAAAATGCTCAGCCTTGGCCCGGTGAGCTCACTCAAGTCCGCTACGACAACAGCCTAGACGTGACTCGCTCCCGCTTCACCCTCTCGATGCGCTACGCACGGATCGGAGGTCAAACTCAGGTGCTCGAGATCACCAACACGCTCTTTGACTACCTGCCCAATGCGGAGACGATGGTCGTGGCCGCAGGGACTACCCAGCGGCTCAAGGCAGGGAGCCAGGCGAGCATCAACCCGTCGGATATGACTACCAACTTGCTGCGCAATATCCAGCAGTTTCTGCTCTCTGGGATGGAGCATATCTTTACCGGCCCCGACCACCTGCTCTTTATCTTTGCCTTTCTGCTGGCCACTCCTAACTTTAAGTCCATTATCAAGACCCTGACGGGTTTCACTATCGCGCACTCTGTAACCTTGATCCTGACCACGCTGGGAATCCTGAGCTTCCCCGCCCGCCTTGTGGATGTGGTGGTAGCGCTTTCGATAGTCTTTGTGGGCATCGAGAACGTGATTGGCCTACGCAAGGACAGCGCCTTTAACAAGCGCTTCTGGGTGGCAACGTGCTTTGGCTTTATCCATGGCTTCGCCTTCGCGGGAAACCTCAAAGACATGGGCCTCCCGGAGGGTGGTGCACTGATATGGAGCCTGCTCTCGTTTAATCTCGGGGTGGAGACGGCTCAGGTGCTGATTTGCTGCGCGGTCTTCCCGCTGCTGCTGCTCTGGAGAAAAGACACCGAGAAGCGGCGCAGCTCCAGCCTTACTTGGAAGAGTATCCAGCTCATGCTCTCGGGCCTGATCGCCGGAGCGGGGCTGGTCTGGATGTTTCAGCGGCTCTTCAATACATAAATGCAATTTAATTGCGAAAGATTTTTAGTTGCGATAAACTCTATCTGTGAACGATTTCTAGTGGGAAACGCGACAGAGACCCACTCGTCCCGGCATTTTTCAACCTCCTGCCGGGACGTTTTTTTGAGAGAGGACATCCATGAAAGTCTTACGAAAAGCGTTTACGCTGATCGAGCTACTGGTAGTTATTGCCATTATCGCCATTCTTGCCGCCATCCTGTTTCCCGTCTTTGCACAAGCGCGGGCAAAGGCTCGCCAGGCCAGTAATCTTTCAAACTTGAAGCAAATTGGCCTTGCGGTGCTGATGTATGCGCAGGACTACGACGAGACGATGGTGCCCTATCTGCTCCCACGCGTGGGCGGGGGAACCGTCTGGTGGCATGGCGTGACGCTCCCGACGAGCCCACTGACCTATCGCCGCGAGGTAGGGCTGCTCCAGCCCTACCTGAAGAATGTCCAGATCCAGGACTGCCCCGTGGGGAAAGACATCCCGACTCCCTTCAACTGGGTCAATGGCAACCTCGTACCCGCCTACGGCACGAACCAGCTAGCCTTTGTACAGCCAACGATAGCGAATCCCACAACGGTCAGCCTAGCTGCTATCCAAGAGCCTGCCAGCACGATGCTGATGCTAGATGCGGTCAATGCATTTAACCCCGCAAATCTTACCAAGTCCTTTTTCATCGCACCCAACTGGACGCGAAACTCCGCTGGAAACGTCGTAGACAACGGTGGCATGACGAGTAGCCTCGCCCCTCGGGTACACGGACGGCACTCAGGTAATACATCGTGCGTGCTCTGGGCTGATGGACACGTCGCCGTCGCACGTCCCCAGTTCCGTCCCGCAGGCTCCGCGCCCATCAACGACAATCGCCGCGCCAAAAATGTCGGGGAACTCTCGCCGGTTACACTTCCGGCAACGATCACGGCAAGCGATCCGAACTTGCTTGCCTACAACCGCTTCTTTGCGCTCGATAAGGCAACGGGCCTGTGAAAGGCAAGCGGCCTATGAGATGGCTCTTTTTGCTCCTAGCAGCTCTGTTCTTGACGCTCCCATCCGCCTGGGGGCAAGCACTCTACCCCTCAGAGTGTTTCCCCATTGAGCGCTTGCCCGCTGCACTGCGCCCTAAGGCTGAGGAAGCGCTCCTCAAACTCATGGACTCGGAGGGACTCTACACTGTGGTAGGTGGGGTGAAGCCAATGTCCAGCGGCTTCGTCAGCCTCTATTTCTCGATAGACAAGCCTGACACGGCGAAACTTGATGAGCTGCGCCAAGTGCTCTCCGCCTTGCGATGTGGTGAGAACCTGCGCTGCAACTTGCTCACGTTCCACACGCCAAGCGACGGCAAGCGCTATGCTGAGGGGGCGGTTTTCTATCGCCCAGCGGTGAGCCAGACGGCTCGTACCTATGCAGACTATTTCGCCCCACTAGGAATCACTTCCCATGCCGACCCACTGGGAACCGCGCTGATCGTCGAGCATCTTGAGGGTGCCCCGCGCAATCGTGGGCTGGGCTATCTCTATGGCTACCCTAAGTCCGCTGTGGACTTCTTTGTTGTGGGACAGGAAGAGTATGCCATCACAAAAAAGATCACACCACGCGACTTTCGCCAGATCCCGACGTTTGGCCGTGAGAGCGGCAGCTTTGTCTACGCTGTCCCCAAAGGTGCACCCGAAACCGAGGGAGATCGCCAGCTCAAAGCAAAGGCCATGCGCATTCTCACGGAGTATAAAAAGCGTCGCGAGAAGTTCGTAGGCCCTGGCAGGCTCGGTATTGTCGCCCTGCTCCGGGACTGGTTCACTAATGAAAAAGGTGAGTGTGCCCCCGAAAATGCGAGTTTCTGAATCTCTCCCGCTCAGTAGCGCCTGGGGAAGTTGTCGGGTTTCTCGGGCCAAATGGCACGGGGAAGTCCTCAACGATCAAGGCGATTCTGGGGGGCTGCGCGAATCAAAATATCTGTTTTTATATTTGCAAATTATTTACATTAATGAGTTTCATATGATACCTTCCTCTATGCCCGGGTCGCATGGAATCTCTTTCTCTCCTTCCGATAAGCTGGATCGTCTTGGAATGACGGCCTCGCTCGCCTGTGCGGCTCACTGTGCGCTGATGCCACTTGCAGTCGGCCTCTTGCCACTTCTAGGACTCGGGTTTCTAAAAGACGAGCGTCTAGAATGGATTCTTGTTGGAACCGCAGCAGGACTCGGGACGGGCTCTCTGATGCGGGGATACCAATGCCATCAACAAAAACGGCCTCTAGTGGTCTTGGCTCTTGGACTGGCACTACTGACCTCGGGGCGCTTGGCTGAAGCAGCAGGGAGAAGCTCGGGGGTAATACTTGTTGTAGCGGGTGGCATCATTGTAGCGATGGCCCACTATCTAAACCAACAGCGTATCTCTGAGGCTGAGCTTCGCGGTGCTTTGAACACCACACTGCTCACCGACGACGAACTCGCTCGGGAGCCGAGCGAGTGGGCTAATTTTTCTGATCCCCTAAAGTTTCCCAAAGAATAAACCTACATCAATTGCAGTATGCTTGCAATTGATGTAAAATTGCAAGAACCTGATGTTACGATCTACCCGTCACTCGCTCCGACGCCTCGCGCTTTTTCTAGGCGTGGTGCTGGCGCTACTTAACGGCCCCGTAGAAATCTTTCATCACGCCTTTCATGCACAGGCAATCGCAGCGGTACAAAAGCACGACTCGGTGCGTTTGAGTGCTCCGGCAGAGCCGTGTCCTCTCTGTGCCCTCGCGGCTCTTCCTGTCACATTGCCGATCGCCGAACGGCTTCTTAGCGAACCCCTCACGCAGCCTTTGTTGGTTTGTGAGCTTCTTGCTGGAGTCGAGTGCTTGCGTCTTGCGCCCCAGCGTTTTGACAGCCTCCGAGCACCTCCCGCCTTCGCTTGCTAACTCATCGTTTCAGTTCTTTCTTCTAGCAAGTGAGGTTTTTCCATGCGTTCTTCACACAGCGCACCTCTCTGGCCTCTCGCCATCGGAATCGTCGTTCTAGGCGGTCTGCTGATGCAGTGGGCAGGTAAAGAGGCGCAGCGTTCACAGTCAGGAGACTCAGTCTCCCCAGCGGGGCAAGTCAGCAATCATTCCGAGACCGTCCTTCATTCTGCCAATGTCCAAGCGGCAGGAGACTTTCATGTCGAGGCTCAGCTCAGTCGTCAGGGTACGCTTGTGCTCTACATCTATGGAGCAAAAGAGAAGCAGCTCTTTCCAATTCCAGTCAGCACCCCAGATCTAGGGATGGAGGCAGCAGCAGTTATCTCCGGCGAGGGAAGCGAGCCGGTGACGCTCACGGCGCGACCGATTTCCACCGACCCTGCTGGGATGACCTCTCGCTTCATTGGGAAACTTGGACGAAGTGTCGAGATGATGCAGATAGGGCTCTGCCTTACCCTCCCTATCGAGAACCGCACCTACAGGCTCCAGTGGCGACCAGAGCATCTTATTCCAGGAGCGCAACTCCCCGATGCGTCCATGCCGCAAGCCGTGGGCACCGACGAAGCCAGGAAGCTCTTTCTAACGCCCGGTGGACTCTACACCGAGGCTGACATCGCAGCCAATGGACGACAGACAGCGACCCAGAAATACGGCAGCCAGATGTCGCAACATAACGCCCATCCCAAGCCCGGCGAGCGTATCTGCCCCATTACCGATACCACAGCCAATCCCAAGTTCGCCTGGATCGTTGGCGGCAAGACCTATCTTTTCTGCTGCCCGCCCTGCATTGAGGAGTTCATCAAGCGAGCCAAAGAAAAACCAGCCACCATCAAAGCCCCCGAAAGCTACATTAAGCTATGAGCAAGCGCAAAAAAACTATGCGCCGTGCATAAGGAAATCACTCTGTCATTTCGTCACAACTCCACTTTCAGAATAAGGAACCTATCTTGAAATCCAATCAACTCTTTCTAGCGGCTCTGTTCGCTAGTGTAATCTCTTTGTCTAATAATATCGCTCTCGCCCAGTCGTCGGCAGATAAGAAATTGCATAAAGAAGACAAAACCCTTCATAACTTTAGTTTCCGCTAAAATCGGGTCGCCCGCTGCTTCTCTACAAGATCGGATTTGCAGTCGTGACATCGGGCTTACTCTCAGGTAGAGTTGAGTCGGAAAACTAAAACGCACCGAAAGAAACCCGATGTCACAGCCAGTTTATCGTATTTGTAACCTCTTGGAAAAGACCCTCAAAGGGGTTCCGCTAGGAACAAACCTGGGCTTATTTCAACTCCAGTTCGCACTCGTCTCAGGCAGATTTCTCGAATCAAGAGGAGCCGTCTTTCCTGCCCTGGACAACCTGGGACTTCAAGCCGATGCGGTTCGTCGCTCAAGCGCAGCCTTGCGAAAAGGGCGATGGAAAACGCAAGATTTGCTCGACAATTGGCAAAAAATCGTCCAGAAGGAAGGGTTTTTTACGCCCCATTGTCATGGAGGTTACCGCCCTGTGCCTTGTGACCTCACAGGTTTTAGGCGACCGCAATTGAAAGGAAATCCTGCCAAACACTTCGTGGCTGAGGCAGGCAAAGCCTTACCCGCTATTATCGTTGGCATTGCCGTAGCAGTGGGTAGCATAGGGAATTACCAGGAGGAAGGCGCGAGTTCCCTAGTGGATCCATCCATCGTCGAAGTCCCAGGCATCGTCGAAGTCCCAGGTGCGAAGCGCCGTTTTGCTCTGCCTCGACTGCTCGTACGTTGGGAGCAAGGCGACACTCGGGAAGCCGATGTCCAAACCCGACTCATCGAACAGGCCGGAAAAACACTCACTCCGGAGGAAGTGGCCGTCTTTGATGCTGGATTTTCGCTTGCTGAAGTGCGTGCCAAAACACCTCGATTTGTGATTCGTTTGGCAAAGAATGCCACGATGCGCCGCAATTTTCTGCCTCAATACAAAGGGTGCGGACGACATTCTGAGTACGGTGAAATCGTCCGCCCTCTTGCTCGCACACATGCTGGCAAGTTGCTTGAAGCAACGGCTTGTGATGCCACTTTTGGATGGGAGGACGAGGGGATTCGTCTTCGTGCTGAGGTCTGGCACGATGTCGTCTTATCCGAGGATAAAGTCGGTGCTCAGACGGTGAATGTTGTTGCGGTGTTTGACCCTCGTTACAAAGAGCCTTGGCTTCTGGCGACCAATCTTGAAGTGACTGCCGATAATTTTGCAGTGACGGCTGAGGTGGTATGGCGTCTTTATCGAGATCGGTGGGCTGTGGAGCACCTTCCTTTGGTTGCCAAGCCGATGCTTGGCTGTAGTCAAGCGTTTGTCTTTGGTGAAGAGAGTCGTCTTCGCCTTCCTGAGTTGGCTTTGCTCTGTGGTAATGTACTATCCTACGTTGCTGCTACTAGCTCTGCTGTCGCGACAGGTTTCTGGGATCGTATGTACCGCGCTACGTGTGGTCGTCTTCGTCGTGTGCTGAATCGTCTTGATTTCTCGGAGTTGCCCGTGGTGGGCGAACAACTTCGAAAAAAGGCCAGTATGACTTCCCATTTGAAAACCGGTGTCGAGGGTCACCGTCGTCAGAAGGCTGTGAAACTCGGGCAAGGAGTGCTACTGAGTGCATGATTTAGCGGAAACTAAAGCATAAAGACGACGCTGATTTTCACCGAGCAGATAAGGCTTTTCATAAGAAGCCCAGCGCTGCGACTATCGCCGCTTTGGACAAAGCTTTTCATCTGATGGAGAAGAAATTCCACCGTCTGGAGTCTGCTTTCCCACTGTGCGTGACAAACAGTTTGCCTGTTAGATTTACGCGGGCAGTTTTTACAGGATGACGGCTCGGCCAAAATGGACTATCTTGAGGTCGCTTACACCGAAAGGAAAGACCATGACCGAGCCGAACGGCCTTCAGAATCAAGACGATTACCTGCCTAAAATCCAAAGGCTGATGCGAGAAATTATAGGGGAATTGGCACCGCATTGCCAGTTTATCGTCCTGTTTCTGGTGGCGATGCTGGCAGAAAGAACCGTCAGTCTCGCCTGGATAGCAACCGTTTTGTCCCCCACAGCCACCGAGGAATCTAACCGAAAGAGAATTCAAAGGTTCTTGGAGGACATCCGAGTCACTCCAGAATCCTTCGCCACTTTGATCGCTAAGTTTTTGCCTATCTCCTCCTGGATTCTTGTTATGGATCGCACGAACTGGTTCTGGGGAAAATCTCCGATCAATCTCCTGGTGCTTGCAGTTCTCTATAACGGAGTCGCGATTCCTTTGCTCTGGATGAATCTGGAACGTGATGGAGCTAGCGATACTGCTCAGAGAATCGAGCTGATTCAGCAATTTTTGGATTTGTTCGGAGCGAGAAAAATTAATTATGTGACAGGAGACAGGGAGTTTATCGGAGCAGACTGGATCCAATGGCTGGATAAGCGAAAAATTTCGTACCGACTTCGTTTGCGAAAAACAGATCAAGTGACAGATCGTCGGGGGAGAGTTTTTAAAGTTGCTAACTTATTTACTCGTTCGTATAAATGTCGTAAAGGTCAATTTCTGCTCTGGGGGACTTGGGTTTATCTGGGGGGTAAGCCCCATTTTGACGGAGATTTTCTCATTATCGCCAGCAGTCAAGCGGGCAATTTGATGGAAGACTATCGAAATCGTTGGAGCATCGAGTGCTTGTTTCAGGCTTTGAAAGGTCGTGGTTTCCACCTAGAAGAAACTCGTGTGGTTGAGCCTGTGCGTTTGTGTCGTCTGTTTGGTTTGCTGAGTTTGGCCTATGTAGTCTGTGTTCACTTGGGCCAGTCCGTAGCGGAAGTGATCTGTCAATCCACTGGTCGGTTGCGCCGAAGCGTGGCTCGTCGTGGTTTGCAGATAGCTCATCGAGTCGCTCTTTATCTGGTGGGGCCACCAACAGAGCGTCAACTCCAGCAATTTCTCCAGGTTCTTACTCCATGCAAAACTTAACAGGCAAACTGTTTGTCACGCACAGTGCTGCTTTCCACGCAATAGACAAAGCCTATGACCAAAAAAAGAAGGCGGGGAAATCCACACCGGCAGATACGGCGTACCACGCGATCGATGTCAAGTTCCATAAAATAGACTATGATTTTCATGTCTTTGACCGGGCATATCACAAGAAAAATGCGAAACAGCGGATTTCAGAATTAGCCAGCCTTGATAAACAGATGCATCTTTTGGAGACACAGATCGAGGCACTTGATAAGGACATCCATGATCTTGAAAAAATAGAGAATCACAAGAAATAGAGCAAAACATGAAAAAATCAGCATTTACTTTAATCGAACTTCTCGTCGTGATCGCTATCATCGCGATTCTCGCCGCGATTCTCTTTCCCGTCTTCGCGCAAGCCCGTGTCAAGGCCCGACAGACAGCCGATCTGTCCAATCTCAAGCAGCTCGCTCTAGGCTGGCTGATGTACGCACAGGACTACGACGAAACGGTGCTGCCCACCGGGCTGCAGGGGCCGTGGGCACCTGGCTACAATGTCTACTGGTACACGGCCACGCGCACTGGAGCGGCGTTTGACTCCGCTCCCGATCTGGGGCCACGCAATGGCCTCATCTACCCCTACCTCAAGAACGCCTCGATTTTGGGCGATCCAGCAGCTAGTGGAATGCCGGTCAGCCCAGTCTGGGGACCGATCCACTACGCCTACAATGTCTGCTACCTCGGGGGCTATGGCACGTTCGCGCACCCTGGTGGCCCGATGCCCGGCTGGACGCAGAACCCGGCGGCGCTTGCCTCCGTTGAGGTGCCCGCCGATACGATTGTTTTTCAGAATAGCGCTCTGTGGAACACGGTGGAGAGTCGCCCGACCCTGCACCCCTGGGCCTGGCCGCCCTCCAGCCGCGCCGGAGCCACTCCGACCGCCCACGCCCGCCATAACATGAAAGCCAACGTGGCCTTCGCCGACGGCCACGCGAAAGCGTTTTCCGTGCAGACCCCGACCAACATCGCCAACGCCGCCGCGATTAAGAATGCCAACCTGGGCTTCGTGACGCAGGGCGCGGCGATCAACGACGCGCTCTACAACGGAAAGGGAACTCCATAAGATGCAAGCTACCTGGACTGCGTTTCGCAACGGCGGCGGCAGTGGGGAGGCGAGCCTCAAACGCCTTCCGCTCCGCTGGTCACCCACGCAAGGGATTGCCTGGAAAACCGAGCTGCCCGGCTACGGCCAGTCGTCGCCGGTGGTCTGGAACGGCAAAGTCTTTGTCACAGCGGTGCAAGGCCCGATGCGGGAGCGCTGCCTGGTGCATTCCTGCGAGCTGAAGAGCGGCAAGCTGCTCTGGAGCCGCTCTTTTGCCTCCAGCCTGCTCCACGAGATGAGCTACTACGTCAGCCGCGCTGCCCCCACGCCCGTGGTGGACAGCAAGGCCATCTACGCCTTCTTTGAGAGCGGCGAGCTGGTCGGCCTCGATCACGCGGGCAAGCCACTCTGGAGCCGCTCGCTGGTCAAAGAGTACGGCACGCTCACCAATGAGTTTGGTATCGGGCAGTCGCTGGCACAAAACGCCGACACGATTTTTGTTCTGGTGGACGATCCGGGAGTGGCTTATTTACTGGCGGTGGATAAAAAGACGGGCAAGAACCGCTGGAAAGTGGCCCGCGAGCCGCGCAAGTCGTGGACATCGCCCGTGGTCACAAAGCAGGGAGAAAAGGAGATTCTCATCGTCAGCGCCAATGGCTTTGTGGAAGGCTTTGACACCAAAGACGGCGCTCTGCTCTGGTCGGTGGATCGTATCACGGGAAACATCATGCCCTCGGTGAGCGTGGACGGTGACCTGGTTTTCGTGGGCGCAACCCCCGCGCAGGCTCGCCTCGCCCGACCCGGTAGCCGGACGGCGGCGGAGTCTAACTGCTGCATTAAGCTCACCACAAAAGACGGCAAGCCCGGCGCGGAAGTGCTCTGGGAGGGCAAGAAAGCGACGTGCGACTTTGCCAGTCCACTGTCCTACCGTGGCCTGGTCTACTATGTCACAGCGGCGGGAATCGTCTTCTGCGTGGACGCCAAAACCGGCAATGCCCTCTACTCCGAGCGCATTGACAGCCCCTGCTGGGCCTCGCCTCTGGCAATCGGGGAGCACGTCTACTTCTTTGGCAAGAACGGCATCACCACGGTGATTAAAGCCGGGCCGGTCTTTGAGAAAGTGGTGAGCAACGCGCTCTGGGACACGCAGAACCCGCCCAAAACGAAAGAGCCGTTCGCCACCACGCCCAACAACCCCGCCAACGCCGGAGCCGCACGCGCCAGCAGTCCAGACTCGCTCGACCCGATTCTCTACGGCTACGCGGCTCTCGAAGGCCAGCTTGTAATTCGCCTCGGCTCGCATTTGTTCTGTCTTCGGGTATAAGTTCATGCAGCTCATGACGCGCTCGCCCCTACGTTTAGGAATACTTATGTGCCTGCTCTGGACTTTCTTCGGAGCGGGCCTGATTTCGCGCACGCCTCAGCCAAAATGGAACACTGCTCAGCCAACACTGCACGCCGCCTGCCGGTGCGTGCTCTGCAAGGGCGGCGACAAAAAATGTTGCTGCACCCCGGAGACTGCCGAAATACTCTCGGCAAATTGTGATGCAACGCAGACTGTCAGTGGTGTCGCGGCCCTGCCGCCGCTCCTAGCAACGCCTTCTGTGAACGTGTTGGCGCTTCCCCTCGTGGCCTGCGCAAGCACGCAGGGCTGGCCGACACCGACACTCCCGCTCGTGGCCTCTTCAGAGCAAGAAGCGCCCCCGCCTAGAACCTCCCTGTAAAGACTCGCGTCACTCGCTCCCTTAAAACTAAAAGAGAGATTTTACAGAAAGGTTTTGTTTTCTTATGCAACGCAACAAAAGCGCGTTTACGCTTATCGAGCTTCTCGTCGTCATCGCGATCATCGCGATTCTCGCTGCCATTTTGTTTCCTGTCTTCGCACAGGCGCGGGCCAAGGCGCGAGCCATCAACTCACTCAGCAACTCGCGGCAGTTTGGCATTGCCATTCAGATGTACATTCAGGACAACGACGAGAGCCTGCCGCTCAACTCCCACGCCCGCCCCGTCGGCTGGAAGTACGGTGATCCCGACCCGAGCTGGATGGACGCGGTTCAGCCCTACATCAAGTCCAAGCCCATGCGCCGCCTCCCCGACGACGCCAGCGACAACTGGCCCGAGAAAATTGATCTCACGGCGCTTGCACCTGGCAAGACGCCGCGCTTATCGAGCTACGTCACCAATGCGTATCTCAACAATACAGCGGCAGGAACCGGCTGGCAGCTCGCCAGTATCGAGAAACCCTCCGAGTGCATCTATGTGGTGGAGTACAAGGAGAGTAAACCAGGGGCAACGAGGGCGGGAGATCATGCACACCCAATGTGCTGGGAAGGCTTTCCCACCGCGAGCTGCGTCAGCATCAATTCGGAGACGGAGGTGGAGAAACGCCGCTATCAAGGCGGCGCAAACTACACTTTTGTGGATGGTCACGCCAAGTGGCACAAGTTCGAGCAGACCTACAGCCCGGCCACCGGGCGCGACTGGTACATCCCTAACCAAGGTGCGGCGGATCATTACAAGAGAACCTACTGGAAGTAGACCCTGCCGTATAAGCCCTCCTCCGTGCTTTCCGAAGTACGGAGGAGGGCTTAGGCTAAAAGACCTCGTTGCCAATTTTCCCTATCCCTGCTCGCTCATCCCCCCTGCCTTCAGACGTTTTCTATGGTTTGCCTCGTGCCAGCCTGATACCAAGGAAGGCTATGAGAAGGAAGGCTATGAGTGTGAGTACCGTCGCTCTTTCCTCCAAACGCAGCCGTTTCCAGATTCGCTGCCACTACCGCCCCGTTCTGCTGATCGGCATGGCGGCCCTGCTGCTCTGCCTTTTCTGGTTCACCTCGCGCTACCCGCAGCTTCTCCAGAAAGCTGCACACGTCAACAAAGACGTTGCCACCATGGCCTATGGCAAGGCGACTTTCGCCGTGTCCGCCACCGCGCCCGCCTGGGAGCAGATCCTTATCGGTGCGCTCAACTGGCTCGATGGCATGAAGATCGGGATGAGCTTTGGGATTCTCTTTGGCGCATTGCTCCACACCACCCTGCGCTACTTCCCCCTCAAGATCGGCAAGAACCTCTACCTCAACTCTCTCAAAGGAGCACTCATCGGGGCACCGATGGGAGTTTGTGCTAACTGTGCTGTACCTGCCGCCTGTGGCATCACGAGGGGAAAGGGCCGCATCGAAGTCGCGCTGGGCTTTCTCTTCTCCTCCCCCAACTTCAATCCCGTGGTGATGTTCATGACCTTCACCGCGCTACCGCTGGCAATGGGGATCACCAAGTACGCCATACTGCTCTTCACAATCTGCGTACTCGTCCCAGGCGTTATCGGCTGGCTGGAGAAGCGCCAAGGCACGGCGCTGGAGAGTCCCAGCAAGCTGACGGGAATCAATGAGACCTGGGACTTTACCCTTGACACGGAGTGCACCGAGAAGCTCGGGCCTGTTGCCAAGGAGGTCTTCACGGACTTTGGCAAGCACGTATGGGGACTCTTCAAGCCCACAGTCACCACAATGGTGCTGGCAAGCCTCGTTTCCTCTGTGCTACTAGTGCTCGTTCCCTGGCCCACGCTTCTTGCCAATACGAGCCCGCTCACCATGCTCCTGATGAGCCGGCTTGCCACCCTGATGCCGGTGCCCATCGCGCTCGACGTGATGTTTGCTAATCAGCTACAGCGGCAGGGGGTAGACAGCGGCTACGTGATGATGTTTCTGATGACACTCGGGGTCTACAGCATCCTGCCTAGCATCTACCTCTGGCGCGAGGTCTCCAAGCCCCTCGCCGTGATCCTCTTCGGGTTCTTCGTTCTCATCGGCTGGGGGCTTGGTCTTATCTTCTCGTAAAACTTGGAGGGGACTAGTTGATATCCCACTCGTTGTTAGCAACATCGCGAAAGGTTCGCTCGAACGGAGTTGCCTTGACATGACCATCGCAGTACGAGACTAGGGTCATGTTCCCATACCGCCGCTTGGCAATCTGCAGATCCCATGTCCCACAAGGTGACGCTGTGGGAAAGAGCGAGCACGGAGGAAGCGCATTGCCCTTTGACCAGTGGTAGCTTGACGTGCTTGCAGCGGACTCGTCCCAAGGGTCAAGGCACATATCAAAGTACTCAGACTGCCAGAAGGGATCGCTTGCGGAAGGAAGTGGCGAGGGAATGCTGACACCGACAAGTTGCGCCCACTTGTCACCTCGCAGGGTTGCATAGACTGTCCCGGCAGGTTCGTTTATAGAAGCAAGTGAGCGTGGTACACCGGTGATGAGGCCATTGTCGGTGAACGAACCCCACATCGTGGACTGGGATTTATCGGGATCGCCAGGGTCGAACCAGACACTCTCTTTCTTCTCTACACCCCGTCCCATCTTGATGTACGGGTTGAGCGCTCCTTGGTAGTTCTGGGTAGCCCAGTAGCTCACCGTGTCGGGTTTTCCCGATGAAATCGTCTCCATCGTCATGGGAAAGGTTTCGTCATAGTCCTGGAGATACATCAAAACCGCATTGCCGACCTGCTTGAGATTGGAGATCGCTGTAATCTGACGGGCCTTGGCCCGTGCCTGTGCGAAGACAGGAAAGAGAATCGCCGCAAGGATGGCGATTATTGCAATAACAACAAGAAGCTCGATGAGCGTAAAGCCCGAGCGCTGTGAAAAAGCCATAGAGAGTACCCCTTTTGTGATAGTGCCCTTTAGAGCGGGGTGGTACAATCCAGATGTACACGGGTACCAACCCAAGTCCAAACCCTCTGATGTTCCCGCATCAGGGGGTTCTTTTCGGCACATAAATTAACCAAGGTTAATTCTTTGATGAGGAATTCTATCATCTCTCTATGTGCTTTGCCAATAGCTCCAAGTTTCGTTTTCTCTTTCAAAGGGGTTCACAATTGCTTCAGGATGCCCTCCTAAACTGGGAGCATGAGAACCACTGAAAACACAAATAGCGATGTACAAAACCCGAACCGACGACGCTTTTTACAGCAGCTCGCTTCCGGGCTTTTCGTCTCCAGCCTGAATGCACAAGCCTTCGCCGATGAGCTTCAGCGCACCCCTTGGATGACGGAAGGCCCCTTCTATCCTTACAACCGTCTCCCTCTGGACAAAGACAATGACTTGGTGATCGTCGGCAAGAGCCTCACTCCTGCAATCGGGACGATTACCCAGCTCAGCGGGCGCATTCTGGATGCCAAGGGCAATCCCATCAAGGACGCCACCATCGAGATCTGGCAGACCGATAGCAACGGAGTCTATCTGGCCCAAGGGAGCACCGGCTACGAGGACAAGAACTTCCAGGGCTGGGGCCGCTTTGAGACCGACTCCACAGGGACGTACCGCTTCCGCACCGTCAAGCCGGTTGTCTATCCGGGCCGCTCGGCTCCGCACATCCACATGCGAGTGAGTGTCAAGGGCAAGCAGTCTCTCACCACGCAGCTCTTCATCAAGGGGCATCCTGGCAACGCCCGCGACAACGTCTTCGGGCAGCTTCGTAGCATCAAGGAGCAGATACTGGTTGCAAGAGAGTTCGCTCCGATTGATGGCTCTAAGATCGGAGAGGTCGCGACAATGTTTGATATTGTCCTGGGAGCAACTCCCCAAGAGGGCGAGCGCGGTGGGTTTCGTCCCGGTGGTGGGCCACCTCCACCGCCTCCCGGAGGATTTGGTGGCCCGCCACCGGGGAGAGGACACGGATTCTAGCTCTCCACCCAACACAGCTTCTCTTCGAGGGGGCGGCGCTCCCCCTCGGGCCAAGGGATATTGGGCCACCCGAGAACGAAGAAGCCAAATAGCCGAGAATGTGGTGCATCCAGGCCGACGAATGCCGCGACGTGCGGGTGCACCATCACCCCTTGGGAGAGCCACATTCCCGCAAGCCCTTGAGCATTGGCGACGAGGTGGAGGTTCTGAACAGCACCGGATAGAGCCAATCCTTCTTCCTCTAGCCCCATCTTCAGCGAACCATCAGGGCGGAGCGCGGGCTCCAATCCCAAGCTGATCCAGACAGGCGACGCTTCTACTCGCTTACGTTGTCCCTCAAAACTCGATTCCTTGAAGCTGCCCTCGCGCTCCGCGTCGAGGCGATAGGCTTCTGCGAAAGCCTCTCCCAGACCACGCCGCCCCTCACCCGTGTAGACAGTGAAGCGCCAGGGTTCCGTCTCGCCATGGCTTGGTGCCCAGTTGGCAGCCTCCAGCGCCGTGAGAACGAGCTCTTTGGGGACGGGATCGGGCTTGAGCCGAGCGACTCCCATACTCCGGCGATTCCGGATCGCGTGCATAAGGGAGTCGAGCTCACTCATGCTGAAAGACTTTCTCGTTCATGGAGGCCAGGATGTAGCGATAGGCCGCCTCACCACCGTGCAGGAGCTCGGCTTGGGCCGCAGGGTCGGCGATCTTGTCCACCTCGCGCAGGTAGTCCAGATAGCCACCACTCTGGGAGTAGTAGGTCGGACTGAACCCGACGGTCTGGGTTAGCTTCTGACCAATCGCCCTCCCCCCGTTGGTCGTCCCGCCGTAGTAGACATGAAAGACCCCCAGCGCGAAGTATGGTCCCTGCTTCTCACTGGCGCGAATCTCCTCCAAAAACGCTTTGGTGAGGGGCCGCGCTTGCGCCTCTGTCGGCCAGCCCGAGCCCATCGCAACAAGATCGGACTGCAACAACGGAAGGAGCGCTTTCTGCGGGGCACCGTAAGGCAGCCCGAGTGCAGGGTCAGCGGCGTTGAGGATGCGGTGCACCTCGCTATGGATCAAGGCACGCTGCTGCAGATGGATCTCAGCCTGCGGGCGCGTGAGCTGCCCCTGGAAGAGGGTGACATTGAAAGCGGAGCCCGCGACAATCTCATGGTTCTTGCGAAACGCGCTACTGAGGCGTCGCGTAAGGCTTTCTTGCACGCCTGAGGGAAACGTCAGGGTTGCCCAGTGGTGCTTCTGGGTGAACTTCTTGCCCTCGTCCTCTCCTGCAACCTCTTCAGTCACCTTCGCCCTAACCCCGACAAAGCCGCTGGAGAGCTTGCCTGGCCAGGCAAAGCGTGCCTCGCCCTTCAGATCCGTGGGGGCGGCGGGAGCCAGCTCGGAGCCGGGCCAGTGCGCGGTGACCTCAACTCCCGGAACCAGCCAGCCATCGTGCCAGACCTGGACGATAAGCGTGTCGCCCTCGCGCCGGGCACGCAGCTCGACACTCCCTTCGCCCTTCTCTTTTGCGGCTTCCAGGCTGGCCGCTGCGCTGGGATGGTAGAGCAGGAGATAATCCATCCCCTCGCGATTCTTCACCCCAACCGTCGCCTGCGCCGCGACCCGCTTCGTTCCCGCAGGACGATTGGCGTAGCGGGCTCCCCCAGTGAGCGCTCCCAGGGGGAGCGGAGTCTGGAGAGCCTCGACGTACTTACCGAACTGGGGGTTAGGTGCCTCAGCAGGGTTTTCGAGCAGGGCAAAACGCACCTGGCCATCGGGCTGGAGCGTCGCCCAGACAAAGTGGGCTTGTGCCGTGCGAGGGGCAGCGAGGGTCGCGACTATGGCAAGTGTTGGAGCAATAAAGAAAGATCTCATCTTAGGGGTTTACCTTTTGTGCACGCCACAGGTTTGCATCGCGCAGGGAGTTAATGGACATCGCTTTGACATGACCATCTGCAAAGGCGGCACTCACCCTGCCTTGGTGGCGTGGATGGACACGGCCAAAGGTCTCGCGATCCAGCGCGGTAGGTGGTGTCAGCGCCCAGACTTGGGGAGGACGAACCAGGAAGTAGCCCCATTGGAGATTTGTGGGCGCACCCGCGGGAGAGGAGACGCTATCTGCCATGAGCACCGTGGAGGCAGGTGCCTCGACCCCCGCCAGTGCTCGCCCAAGCCCCGTTGCAGGGTTGATCCCTGCGGGTGAAGGGACGTAGGTGGTTCCTGTACTGGATATCACGGTGCAGTTGCCACTGGGAGTGTCGTAGGCATCGGGGCAAGTGGGGCTCGGGGAGAGGTAGGCGAAGTTGTAGCCATAGCTGGGGTAGAGCCCGTAGTAGTAGTCGTTGAAGCCACTGGGACCGACCGGATCTTTAATGACATCGGCGTACGTGAGAGTGCCGGTCAGCGGAGCGGCGTAACTGGCCGAGGGGCAGAGAACGAAGCCGCGAGCCTTGACGTAGGGCGCGAGGAGCTGGGGCCAACGAAATAGGTCTACTTGTGCCGTAAGCAGTGTCTCGTCGTAGTCCTGAGCGTACATCAAGTGCGCCAGCCCAAGCTGCTTGAGGTTGGAGAGGCAGGTCGTCTGCCTCGCTTTCTCGCGTGCTTGAGCAAAGACGGGAAAGAGAATCGCCGAAAGGATGGCGATAATTGCAATGACAACCAGTAGCTCAATGAGCGTAAACGCCCGTAACTTCATAGACCCACTCCTCATTTTCTGCGGTGGCAAGAGGGGTTGTCTGCCACCCGATCAGCGGAGCGGCCCTGTGATACCATTAGGTTGCGGGCTGGCCTTCGGGCCGCTCCAGCACCCTGGAGGGGTCCGATCCCTCCAGGGTGCCTTTGTTTACACTTCCGAATCGGCGACAGATTTTGTCGCCGATAACTTCAGTCGGTTTATACCGCCAATTTCCTTGCCGTGCAAGCCGACCATCCAGTAGACTGCTGGCTGAGAGCCTATGCAACAGCGCCATCCTGCCCCGATAGACAGCGAAGACAACCCGATAGACCAGGACGAAAAAGCACAAATCGTCCTCAATGCCCGCCAACGGCTGATGGAGTGGGAGGCGGAGCAAGACATGCTGGAGAAGTTCCAGCAGGCGCGAGAGCTAATCCTGGGACATAGCGGCTCCGACTCGCAAGAGGCATGCTGTGCCGACTCGCAAGAGGCATGCTGTGCCGACTGCGCGGAGCACGATCATCGTGTTCGGACGCGGTATGCAGCTCATATCGCAGCCATGCGCGATGACCTTGACGAGGAGGATTAGAGACAGTGAAGTACTGTAGACCAGGCATTTTTCTGGACACTTTTTCGCCGTCGTTTATACAAGCGGATGACTATCATGATCTCGTCTCTTATGGCTTGCACAAAAATACCAAAGAATGGTTCATTTGTTTGACCATTGATCGGCTTCTCAGTCATGCAGAAAGCCTACTCGCCACTGATATGAATTGGCTCCATATGCCCACAGGACGCCGCCCCAGATCCATAGTTGGAGCACCCCCAAAATGGCTTTCCACCCCCTGATTTGCTCAGACGCTCGACGAGCCAACCAGAATCGCAGCGCGGACACTGGCGGGCCAGAAACCCACAAGAGCCACACCGCCTGGTCGGTACATCACGCTTTATAGTTGTCTGCTTTACTTCCTCTCCTGATACCATTCGCCCCTGCTTGCACCTCGGACAGGTGCGCTCCTTATGGGGGCAGATAGGGTAATTGGAGCAGCTGTAGAAGGTGCCGTGAGGCCCCGTGCGCTGCTTCACCTCCCCGCGTTTGCAGAGTGGGCAGACATCGCTCAGCCTAGCCACCTCACCAAGGATCTCCTTCTCGTAGAGATCCTCCTCGCGAATCTCTCGCACAAAGTCAGAGTAGCTTGCGAAGTCGGGGATCAGGTACACATGCTCACGGGCGCGGGTCAGAGCCACATAGAACAGCCGCCGCTCCTCAGCAAAGGGAAAGCTCTCACTTTCGGGTAGCACCATCTCCAGGACCGGGTCGTCCTGCATTTCCGAGGGGAACCCAAGCCGCCCTTGCTTTACCTCCAGCAGGATCACATAGTCCGCCTCCAGCCCCTTGGAGGCATGCGCCGTCATCGCTACAATGTCGAGCCCAGGAAACTGCGCCTGGTAGACCCTTATAACGTCGCGCTTGGGCAGGGTGTGCTTGTAGCGCCCCAGCAGCAGC
>NZ_JANNYP010000725.1:0-14748 GCF_031410135.1 Armatimonas sp.
GTGAGTCGGGGGGGACGGGCTCGGGCCAGGTGACATCGAGCAGCGCCGTTAGATCAAGGCGGGCACGGAGAACGTCGGCAAGCTCGCTCTCGACCACGGTCAGCCCACGCCCGGTGTTGATAAAAGTCGCGCCGGAGCGAAGCTGGGCAAAGTGCGTGGCCTTGAGCATCTGGGCCGTCTGTGGGTTGTTGGCCAGGTGGTTGGAGACGACGATCCCACGTGCGAAGGCTTCATCAAGGCCCACTTTCTCGACTCCCAGCGCCCGCGCCGCATCCTCGCTCAGAAACGGATCGAAGACCAGGATATGCAAGGAGAAGGGCTTCAGATGCTGGATTACCTCACGACCAACGGCACCTGCACCGAGGAGTGCCACGGTCTCGCCGTAGCAGCCAGGGCCGCGGGCCGACCCTCGATAGTTTTGGGTCGCTCGGTACTCATCCACATTGCGGAAGTAGCCCTTGGCACTCAGGAGAATCTGCGCTAAGGTGAACTCCGCCACGGGGACGCCGTTGGCCAGCCAAGCACTGACAACCGTGATCCCGCGCTCCAGCAGAGGTCGCGCAAACCCCTGTACCGAGCCTGCGGCGTAAAACACGGCCCGTAGCTTGGGAAGGGCATCAAGCTGCGCCTCGGTCAGGCAGGGCATGCCCCACGTGGAGAAGATTACTTCGGTCTCCGCAAGCTCGGGCAAGAGAGTGTCGAGCTGCGCGGGAGCGACAACGCGGGGGTATCCCAGCCGCTCCTGACGCTCTTTTCCATAGACCCGCTCGATGTTCTCAGGCGGGGCTAGTAGGATCGTTCTCACGGCAAAACTTCAAGGGGCTCTAGGTTGACCCAGCGACGCTCTTCCCAGCTCTTGAGCCCAGCCTCCGCGAGCTGGACGCCTTTTGCGCCTTCTCGAAGATCGTAGACCCACGGCGTATCGAGCACGACATGTTTTAAGAACATCTCCCATTGGATTTTGAAGCCATTGTCCAGGATCTGATTGGTTGGAACCGTCATCCAGTTCTCGTAGAAGTCTATCGGGGAGTCAATGTCCGGGTTCCAGACAGGCCGTGGGGTCGCGCCGTAGGGCTGGATCGTGCAGCCGCGCAAGCCCGCCACGGCGCTACCCTTGGTGCCGTCCACCTGGAGCGTGAGCAAGTCATCGCGGCGCACACGTACCGTCCAGCTGGAGTTGAACTGCGCCACAACGCCCCCATTCAGCTCAAACGTGGCGTAGGCCGAGTCGTCAGCGGTGCATTCGTAGGGCTTCCCACTCTCGTCAATGCGCTCTTTCACGTGGGTTGCGCCTAGGCACGAGACGGCTTTTACCTCGCCGAAGAGATTGTCCAGAACATAGCGCCAGTGGCAGAGCATGTCCACAATAATCCCGCCGCCATCCTCTTTTCGGTAGTTCCAGCTCGGGCGCTGCACGGGAATCGCGTCGTGGCCGGTGTAGACCCAGTAGCCAAACTCGCCGCGCACGGAGAGAATCTCGCCAAAAAAACCGGAGTCAATTAAGTTTTTGAGCTTCACGAGCCCCGGCAGAAAGAGCTTGTCCTGCACCACGCCCTGCTTCACATCTGCCTTTTTCGCCGCTTCATACAGCGCGTAGGCTTCCTCGGTGGTCGTCCCCGAGGGCTTCTCGCAGTAGATGTGTTTCCCCGCCGCAATTGCCTTCAGCACCGCAGGCGCACGGAGCTGAGTGAGTTGGGCGTCGAAGTAGATCGGGTAGGCCGGGTTGGCTAGAACAGCTTCTAAGTCCGTGGTGTACTTAACGCCTCCCGCACGTGCCGCCAGCTCCGCGAGCTTTTTCTCGTTGCGGCCCACTAAAATCGGGTCAGGGACAATACTCTCGCCATTGCCAAGCTTCACCCCACCCTGGTCGCGCAGCGCCACAATCGAGCGCAGGAGATGCTGATTTGTCCCCATGCGCCCCGTGACGCCGTTCATGATAACCCCGATCTGCATACAAAAACCTTTCCGTGTCTGCCTCGTTTCGGGCGGCTAAAGCGGCCCGCTGTTGCGGCAAGACCCCTAAAGGGGCCTATGAGATTTATGTAGGGATTGTACCGCAGAGACAACCATTATCTCGGCAACACGTTTAGGCAGGTTTTTCTAGAGTGGCAGAGCATAAATTGCCTGGGCATGACCCGGAGTGCGCTTTAAAAGATAGACCCACTGACTATCGGGCGACCAGGTAAGAACCTGCCAAGAGGGATTGCCGTCCGGGATATTGGACAGGGTGGCAGTTGCTAAACAGTACGGTTTATCCCCTGTGCTAGAGAGCAACCAAAACTCATGGCGCTCCTTAGGCCAAGCATCGCCCAGCAGAACTGCCCAGGTCTCTGGCTCGGGGAGGGCTTGGTTCTTCGTCCGCAAGACCACCAGCGTCTGCTGCCCATCGTCGCTTTTACGCCAGCTCTCCACAAGTGCCTCAACTCGTCCTGGCACCAACGGTGTTTTGGGTTCGCGGAAATAGTCGGGCTCGCTGTCGCGCAACATCCCCGACCGCTCACAATCCGCCTCAGAGAGACGATTTGCCACTCTCTCAATATCAGGCGGCATCGCCTGCCATCTAGTCAGAGCAGTGGCAAGTACAACAAACCCCAGAGCCCCCAGAATTAGCTTTCGCCGTGCTATCATGGCTTAAGCTCCAGTTGATAAACCTCATGCGTTCCCACATGACCAGCCTGTCGCGAGAGAAGCACTCGCTTACCGTCAGGTGACCAGGAGAGTACCTCCCAGCGAGAGTCGCCGTCGGGGACATTGGAAACCTCATCGGTGGCAAGGCAACGGCTCTGTTTTCCCTCACGAGAGATCAGCCAGAACTCCCGATGGGCTCGGGGTAAGTGACGATTAAACAGTGATTCCCAGAAATCTTGCTCAGGAATTGGCTTGTTCTGCACCGTAAAGATCACAAAACGGCTCTTTGTATCGTAACTCAAAGCCTCATCCTCGACAGAGGAAGCCACAGGATGCTCGTATTGATCAGGAAGCTCGTCACAAGCATGGAAAGAGTCAGAACGGCAAAGAAGGACTGTGTCTAAAAAACCCTTGTAGGCAAAGCGTCCATCGGCAAGTATTTTCTCTGGCTCCCAGTTAATGCGTTGCGACGAGACTCGTTTTCCCGAAAAATCGTATTTCTCTAGCCAGTTCTTATAGCTCTCATCTCTGCCTGAGACACCGCGATAGTTACAGCAGAAGACATACCAACCACTACTGTCAGGGAGCCAAAAGGTCTTTCGATCGTAGCGCTCTTTCTCCGTTATCGGCGCAGAGAGCTTGCGTTGCTCATTGCCATCACTACGAACCAGAAGCCAGCCTGTCCGGTGCTTTCCATTTTCGGTGTGGACTCCCTCTTCGTAGAGAAGCCATTTTCCATCAGGCGAAGGGAGCGGAGCGTTCCGGTACATACCTCCGTCGAAAACCAGCCCCACATGGTTGGCTAGTGACGTGACAGGAAGTGGGCGCTCTTTGCCTGTCACGAGATCAATGATTCGGAGGGGACGCGGATTGGGTGAGCGTTCGAGCGACTCGGAGATCACCTCGTGATTGGAGAGCCAGCTAAGGTCAAAATTGCAACCATCGAGTTGTGGCACGCGATGGGCTAATTGCTTGATATTTGGTGGCGCGGCCTGCTGCCAGAGCGCCAAAGCAGTGGTTGCGGCGACGAAACCTAGGGCGCTGAGGATTAGTTTTTTGCGCGTGCTCATGGGCGATTTTACCACTCAGAACGGCGCTGGTGCTTACCGTAAAAATCTGGAGAGTCTGAATCAAAACCTGGCGGCAGCCCCCACTATGGAGGCCAAGCCCCGTCGCACCTACCGAGAGAGGGCGAATTTGGTTTGTCCATAGTCGGGATTCTATCCGTTTAAGTCAGTCCACACGTTGGAGGGACTGCGTTAGGCCACCCCGCGAAACCGCCGGTCAGCCCAGCGGGTAGCGTACTGGAGCTGGAGGACGTAGCGTGTCCTGTCGGATAGGTTCGGGGCACCCCGGTGCCAGCACTGGTGGTTCGTTAAGTACACATCGCCCGCTTTGCAGAACACGGACACGGGGCCGCGTCCCTCAAAAGTCGGGCTTTCCTCGTCGTTGGGTGGGCGGCGGCCCGAGTAGTGGCTCCCCGGAACGAACTGTGTCGGTCCGTGCGCCTCGGTCTCGATATCGCTGAGCGCCACTTGAATGGTCAGCCAGAGCACCGGCAGACGAATCCGGGCATCAAAGCGCGGGATGTCGTCGGGGAGGGGCAGCTCCAGCCCATCATCCACGTGCCACACGGAGATCGCCTGACCCGGCTCGTTGCGGATCACATTGAGGGCGTTGAAAGCGGGCTGTGGCCCCAGCGCGGCGCTCGCCAGCTCCAGAATATCGGGGCGCTCGGCAAGGTGGGAAAAGAGCGGGTCGTACTCCGCGCCGCGCCGCAGCACAAACGCCCCGTGGACATACGAGACAAACTTCGGATCAATGCTCTCCCGGTTCTCAAAGCACTCATCGGTCTTGGCTCGGAGCGCCGCCACTTCAGCGGGGGTAAAGATACTCGGCACGTGCAGGTAGCCGTCACGAAAAAACGCCTCTATGTCATCGCTATTGTCGCTCATGGCCGCACCGCCTGAAAGCGGCTCACATGAGGAATCCCCTCATAAAACGGTGTGTTCTGGTAGTGGCACACCACGTTGGAGCGCTCGACCGTGGCATCGTCCTTGCTGCCCTTGTGCGGAATATGGCTGAAGAAAACCACGCAGTCGCCCGCCTTGGGATAGACAATCTCGTGCTCCTGGGCATCGTACCAGGCATTAAAGGCCGCCTCGGAGATGGACCAGCCGCCGTTTCGGGTCAGCTCCACGGGGGGCGCAGTCCGGTGGCCGCCTTTCACATAGGTCAGCTTTGCGATTCCCGGGCCGTTGTCCTGGAAATAAAACGTCGTGTTAATCCCCGTGGCGCGGCTGGCGTAGGGGGCCTTGTCGTTTTGCTGCCAGTAGCCGTAGAAATCCAGGTGCCACTCCTGGTTGTAGGGGCCAGGGTTGATATGCCCCCGGAGCGAGCGTAGCTGCGCCTGCGGCCCGTAGAGCGCATCGAGATAGGGCTTCACGTTCGGGTGCATCACCAGCGGCGCAAACACCTCTGTCATTTTTGCGAGCAGGCAGTCGAACCACATATTGCCCACCGCATTGAGGCCCTCTTCCCAGCCATTGGCCCGGGCCTCATTCAGCGCCACACGGCACCGCTCGGTCTCCTCGGGCGAGAGCGCCCCCGGCAGCACCACCCAGCCTTGCGCCTCCAGCAGCGCGAGATTCGTTGAGATAACGGCTTCGTTTTCCATAAACAATCGTTCGGCATCCGTAACGGATTTCCTCCACATCCACTATAATCGGTCTATGTCCGAGACAGAGCCTGAGATTCACCGTGCCGCACGCCGAGGCGATCTTGCCACACTGGCACGCCTTCTCGCTGAGGGGGTGGACATTAATCTTCGCTACGATGCCGATCTTGAACATGGCTCACAGCTCCGTCAGCTTACGCCCCTCATGACGGCGGCCCGGTCGATGGACGGTGCAACGGAGCAGACTCTGGCTTGGCTTGTGGAACACGGCGCGGATTTGCACGCCGTGTCTGGTGGCAAAGTGACAGCGGCCTGGTATGCGGCGGGCAAGGGCGGATGCTGGTGGGCCGATCCCTGGCATAAAGTGCCGTCTCATGCCGCTCGCCTGAAATTTCTTTTGGACGCGGGCCTAAATCCCCACGAAGCCTCGTGCACAGGCCGATCCCTGCTATCTGAAGCGTGTTTTGCGGGCGATCTGGCTGCCGTCAAGCTTCTCCTTGAGCATGGCGTCTCCTACGAACCCGTCGCTGGCTGGCTTGACGAAGGGAACGACTTTCATACAGAGAACCATTGGGCCGGTTCTCTGGAGGGAGCACTTCAGCGGGAGCAGATCCCTCTTTTCGGTGCAGCCGAATCAGGCTCCGTAGAGTGCGTCCAGCTTCTCCTTAACTACGGAGCTCGAATAGATAGGGTTGATGACTATGACTACGATCTCCTCGACGTTGCACTGAGCCAGGATCATTTTTACACCCCCGAGTACCAAGCCCCCTCTCCTCGCTACGCTGTCATTGCAAAACTGCTTCTTGATGCAGGTGTTCCGCTGGATCGCATCAACAAGAATGGACATAGTCGGCTCTACTGGATCACTTTTTGTCAGCAACTGTATGGAGTTGAGTTTCTATTGGAACAAGGCGCATCACTTGACGGCTATCCTCTCAAGGCAATTTGCTTCCACGGCCCTTCTCGCTACCCAGAAAATCCCGCTCAGGAACGCATCGTCCGCATGCTCGTTGCTGCTGGAGTGCCGTTCGAAGCACCTGATTACACGATGTTGCAGATGGCGATCTTCGGTGACATTCCGAATTCCAATATTGTCCGCGTCTTGCTGGAGCTAGGAGCCAATCCTGAATTCCACGACAGTGACGGAACCGGGCCACTACACTGGGCGGTTGGGGAGCATTCGGTAGAGTCTGTCCGGCTTCTGCTCCAGTACGGTGCCAACCCCCTGCACACGAATCACCGGGGAGAAATACCTTTGGCACGCGCACATAGGGAGGTGATAAAGCGCGAAGAAAGGGCTCGGGAAGATCCTGAGAGTCAGTGGGGGGCCGATCAAGCGCGGATGGTTCTGACGCTCTTAGAGGCCGCTGTGGCGGGAATCGAGCAAACTGCCGCACTTGGTAAAATCCGAGGATGAATCAGCAGACGCAGCGCGACCCCGTCAAGAAACTTTTGCAAGAGCGCGTTGTGCTGGGGCTCTATCCGGGCACGCCGCTCCCCGTTCCCCCGAAAGAAGCGCTGGAGGCACTCTTGCCGCTTTGGGAGGAACTACGAGAAAAAGAGCGCCGACGGGATCAGCTTATCCTGCTGGGATGGTTCGCGCTGGCGGTACTGCAATCCACGGCTTGCTATTCTTGTACAGGAGGAACACAATCTCCGGTACAGCTCGTCGTACTGACGACTTTTTGCGTCGCTCTTGCATCGCCACTCCCCTTGGTTCTATTGTGCCGTCGGCGTAAGGCGCTTATGAGCTGCTGCGAGATCGTGCGAAGCGTCACGGATCAAGCGATGGAGCGTGAGTGCGTGGGGCCGCTCCTGGATCTTTTAGGCACTCACGGGCTGGAGGGCACACACTATCGGATGGAGGCGGCACTGACGCGCTTGCTCCCCCGCCTCACCACCGACGAAGTCCGTGCCCTGACGGAAAAGCAACGGACAGCGCTGCGCATGGCAATCATCCAGCGAGGCGTGAGAAATGAGCTTGTGGTTGCCGGGCTTTTAGTGCTGGGAACCGCGCAGGACAAAGCAATAGAGCCTCTCGCCCGCAAGCTCTTCTTGTACAGCAAAAACGAGCAAGTCAGAGAAGCCGCCGATGAGTACTTCAAAGCACTGAGCAAAACGTCACTCCTAGACGATAACGTAATATGAACATTATTTCTGCACTTGGCATTGGCACAAAGTACAACCGCGTCGTGATTCTGACGGGCGCGGGGGTCTCCGTGGCGTCGGGGTTGCCGACCTACCGTGGGCCGGGAGGCTTGTGGGAGAACGATGAGCTGGCCAAGATTGTGCATGCCGAGTCCATCCCGACGCGCCTTCCCGAGCTCTGGAAGCTCTACTCAGAGCGGCGGGCGACCGCGCTCTCAGTGGGGCCAAACGCGGCGCATACGGCGATTGCCGAGGCGCAACAGCGCTGGCCCGGCTGCGTCACCGTGATTACGCAGAATGTCGATAACTTGCACCAACGTGCAGAGAGTGAGAATGTGATAGAGCTACACGGCTCGGGCTTGCGGACGCGCTGCACAAAGTGCAACCTCCCGCCGTTCTACGACGAAGCCACCTACGACACGCTCCCGCTCTGCCCGGCGTGTGGCGCCCCCCTGCGCCCCGATGCAAATTTGGTAGCCCGGCACGGGCTTTGCGGCGGGACGCCACTGTAGACGCCGGTTTCAACCGGCGGCTCACGCGACGGTCACACTGTGTTTTCCGCTCTCCAGCGTTTTTTTCGTGCCGCCGGGCAGGTGCAGGGTGGCGGTGCAGCCGACGGGGATCTCGATAGCGAGTAGGACTTTCCCGGCTTGGCGCTTCCACTCCACCTTGATAGGACCACGGAGCGACTTGTAGCTGGCTTTGGCGTGATTGAGGCCACTGACAAACTGTGGTCGTAGCTCGATCTTGTCGAAGCCAATGGCATCGGTGGCGGGCTGGATTCCCCCGAGCCAGGCAAAGAACCAGGCGCTGATGGAGCCGAACATCGGGTGGTTGTGCGAGAACGTGTTGTCCGAGAAGTTCCAGTGCTCCCAGAGCGTGGTCGCGCCGCCCGCGATCATGGCCCCCCACGAGGGCACGGTTTTTTTCGTCGCGAACGTGTAGGCGGCCTCGGCGTGCCCCAGGCGCGAGAGGGAGTCGAACATGAACTTGGTGCCGAAAATTCCCGTGGTCAGGTGGCCATCGTGGGCTTTCAGGTCGGCGAGGAGGCGCTCCAGGGTGCGCTGCGCGGCGGCGCTGTCAAGCTGGCCGTACTCCAAGGCGTAGGCGAGGGCGGCCTGGGTGGGCGGGGCATCCGGGAAGGCACGCTGGTAGGCTTCGGTGGTGGCTTTCGCCAGCGTCCGCCACTTTGCCGCATCGCCGCGCTTCCCAAGAGTCAGGGCGAGCTTCTCCGCCATGCGGGCACACTCAGCGTACAGCAAGGGAAGGGTTGCGTCGGGAGGGGTTCCGACGCGGGCTTCGTGATCGGTGAGCCCCTCACGGCCATTGGCCCCCTCCAGCCAGCGAGTCGTGGTCGCGTAGTGTCTCTCGATTAGCGTTTTTTCACCGTAGTAGCGTAGCAGCTCCACCTGGAGTAGCGGAAGTGCCATCGGCCAGCCGACCCCGCAGTACTGGAGCCCGATGTAGGGCGCGGTATCAGGTAGGGAGCCATCGGGGCGCGCGGCATCCGCATAGTCTGTGGCGATCTTGGCGTAGAGAGTGGCCATGTCGAAGTTGTAGAGAAACGCATCGCGGGTGGCCACCAAGTCGCCGCCATAGCCGAATTTCTCTCTATGCGGGCAGTCGGACTGGACGGAGAAGAGATTTGCAAGAAATGTCCGCCGCGTGATCTCTTGAATCTGGTTGAGCAGTGGTTCGGAGCAGGTAAACTCCCCGGCGCTCTCCACACCCGAGGCCATGGACTGCACCAGCACGGTTGGTTTCTCCGTGGCCCCACTCACCTCCAGGTAGCGAAAGCCCCGGAAGACAAAGTGTGTCTGGAGTGTCTCCTCCGCAGCGCCCGCACAGAGAAACGTGTCTTCTTGGATCGCCGGAATATGCGGTCGGTCACTGTCTTTGGGGGCGCTATGGCGCTCTTTATTGCCCCCCTTGATCTGCCCACAGACCCCCGTCATCGGGTTGAGAGAGCCGTCTTTGTGGAGAAGCTCCCCGTAGCGCAAGACAACCTTCTGCCCCGGCTTGGTATTTTTGAGCGTGAGGCGTACTCTCCCCGACTGGTTCACCCCCACATCGAGCAAAAATACCCCCGGCTTGGGCTCGCCTAGCACACTTGCGGTGCGCTCTCCAATGACTTGAATCGGCGGCTGTGGCTCGCACTCTAGCTTGCCGACGGGCTCTGTGGCAAGCACCACTTGCCGCGGAGTGCCCTTGCCGAGCTCGCGCCCATCCCATACCTCCCCGATGTAGTTGTTCTGGAAGCGCAGGGCGCTATCTCGCACGCTCCAGCTCGTGTCGGTGACAACGGTCTGCTTCGTGCCGTCGCTTAGCTCGATCTCTAGCTTGGCGATGCAGCGCGGGCGGCCCGTCGGGAGAGTCTTGGGCAGGAAGGGGCCGCCCCCAAACATGAACAGGGGCATGGGGTTCCACCAGCCATTGCCCACAAAGATCTCCAGCGCATTCTCGCCACGCTTGAGGAGCTTAGTGACATCTAGTGTCCGGTAGTAGACACGCTTTTCGTAGTTGGTCCAGCCCGGCTCCAGAGTCGCCTCACTGGGATTGGTGCCATTCACACTCGCCTCGAAGTAGCCCAAGCCCGTCACAAACAATCGCGCGGACTTTACAGCACGCGGTAGGACGAAGCTCTTGCCAAACAGCGGCAGGGGATCGTCGGCGTAGGGGTTGGTAGGAGGTTGCTTCGGGTCGCGAATCCACTGCGCTCCGCCCCAGTCCAACGGCGTGAGCAGGCCCAGCTCAAAGCTTGCCTCTTTACTCCACGGCCCTGGCTGGTCGTCTTTGTTCCACGCCCGCACGCGCCAGAAAACGCGCTGGCCGCTCGTGAGCTTTTTCCCCGCATAGGCCACCTGGATCGAGTCGCTGCCCGTCACCCGCCCCGAGTCCCAGAGCACGCTTCCGCCGCCGTCTTTGCCACTTGTCGCGATCACTTGGTACGCCGTCTGCCGCTCGCCGTTGCGCGAGGCGCGAAGCTCCCAGGAGAGTCGTGGAGCCAGGGAGTCTATCCCCAGCGGGTTGTTGCGATACTCGCAGCGAAGATTCACCGTCGTCAGTGCCGTTGATTGCATAACTACATTCTAGCCTAGTTCAGGGGCAACTAGTTGCGAAGAAAGATAGAACTGGGCACAATGCACGTATGAGACAGCTTGAAAAGCCGCCTGTGTTTTCTGACCCGATGCCGCGCCGCTATGATTTTACGGTTCGTGCAAGTGTGCTTGATCCCCGTGCAAAGCCGCACCCCGAGATTGGGTTTGTGTTTGAAAAAGATGGTAAGCCAACGGACAATCAGCACGCTGCTGTGGACACGCGAGTGGCTCCGCTGGGGCGGCTCGTGATCTGGCTGATGGGCTACAGTGCGCCGCTTTTTGATCGGCTGACGAGCTACGGTCTGCACGCGATTCAGGTGCACTACGCCAACGGCTGGTTTGGGCAGTTTGGCGACAAAGGCCCCAAGGGCGACTCGGAATTTAACGGGAAGATTCGCCTGGAGGCCGCGACGGGGGAAGACTTCAGTGAGGCCGTGAGCATTCCCAAGCCGGATGGGATGATGGAGCGGGCGCTGCAGCTGGTGCGCTGGCTGGCCAAAGAGAATCCCCAAGGAGGCTGGGACTACTTTCTCACGCCCGATCAAAGAGCCTTGCGCTGGGAGCGGGTGATTGTCTCAGGCGCATCGCACGGCTCCACAACAGCGGCGCGGTTTGCCAAGCACCAGCGCGTCGCACGGGTCGTCATGCACTGCGGGCCACGCGATCAACTAGAGACCTGGCAGTCGCTGAAGTCTGCTACCCCGGCCAATCGCTACTTTGGCTTTAGCCACGTGCTGGATGGCGGCTGGACGGGCAACCACTACCCGCGCTCATGGGAGCTGCTCGGGTTGGGAAAATTCGGGCCTATCGTGAACGTTGACAAAGCCAAAGCGCCGTATGGTGGCACGCACCGCCTCATCACCGACGCCGACGTGAAAGGCGATGCCAACCGCGCCCACGGCTGTGTCACCCCCGGTGGCTCCGCGATAAAAGACGCGAGTGGGAAGTTTATCCACGAAGAGGTCTGGCGTTATCTCTACACCCACCCAACAGAAGAATAAACGGAGAAATAAGTTGCAGTATCAAACTAAGATGATTCAGGGCTGGACGATCCAGATCCACGAGACGCTTCGCAAACAAGACCCAGCAGCGCTAGACTGGGCGCTGGTGCTACTCACGTCGCATCTCAAGACGATCTGTAAGCTCGTGCCGACCAAGCCGCTGACGGAGCTAAAGAAAATCACGATCTGGCTCTCGCCGGAGTACCCGAACACGCCGCCACGCGCCGAGTACCATCCAGGCGCGGACTGGCTGCGCTCCAACGGGCGCAACCCCGAGATGGCCAAGGGCGTCGAGATCACGGATGTGAAGCACTTCGACGCCGAGACGCGCCGGATGCCACTCTTTGTGCTCCACGAGCTGGCCCACGGCTACCACGACCGCGTGCTGGGCAACGACGAGCCGCGCCTACTGGCGGCCTACAAAAGCGCCAAGGCGGGTGGCAAGTACGATAGAGTCGAGCGGCAAGACTCCGAGGGCCGTAAGCGCCTTGACCGGCACTACGGCCTCTCCAGTGTGCAGGAATACTTCGCCGAGGGCACCGAGGCGTTCTTCGGGGCCAACGACTTCTATCCCTTCAACAAAGCTCAGCTCAAGACCCACGACCTGGAGCTCTTTGCGCTGCTAGGAAAAATCTGGCAAAAATGAAAAAGCCCAATATCTGCCTGATCTTCATGGACGACATGATGCATCGGTTGCTCTTAGACAAAGAAGTCGAGACGCCGAATCTCGATAAGCTCGTGGCGCGAGGGACGATGTTTACTCATGCCCATAACCAGGGTGCTTGGTCGGGAGCCGTGTGTATTCCTAGCCGCGCGATGCTGATTACCGGCCTCTCGCTCTGGCACGCACGGGAGCGAATCGAGAAAACCACACTGCTCGGGGAGTGGCTAGGGCAGCACGGTTACACGACACACTTCGTGGGCAAGTGGCACAACTCGGATGCAGCGCTGAAGCGTAGCTACCAGACACTGGGGCCACACGCGGGCGGTTTCTATCCGTCGACGGACGAAAAAGGCGATGCCTATCTTCGCCCCGCGCCGGGCAACAACACCTGGAAGCCCGATGACACGACGCGCAAAGGGCACTGGCTGGAGATAGACGGCAAGATCGTCCACAGCAGCGAGCACTGGGCCAACGGAGCACTGGAGTTTTTAACCTCTCCCACCCCCAACCCCTCCCTCCCCCGGGCGTTCGTGCCTCACTGGGGAAGAGAGGGGAGCCCATCAGATTCCGAAAGCCCCTTTCCCAGCGAGGAACGAGCGCCCGGGAGAGGGGTTGGGGAGAGGTCAGATCCGTTCTTCTTGCATGTCGCGTTTCATGCGCCGCACGACCCGCGTCAGGCTCCGACCGAGTACCTCGATAAGTACCCCGTGGAGCGCGTCAGCCTGCCGCCAAACTTCTTGCCTGAGCATCCGTTTGACAACGGCGACTTGAAGGTGCGCGATGAGAAGCTCGCGCCGTGGCCGCGCACGGCCGAGGCGATCAAGCAGCACCGCAAGGAGTACTACGCGATCCTCACGCATGCCGACTACCACATCGGGCGTATCTTAGATGCCCTTCCCGAAGATACGCTCGTCGTATTCTCCGGCGATCATGGGCTCGCGGTCGGGGAGCATGGGCTGATGGGCAAGCAGAACTGCTACGACCACTCGGTACGCATTCCGCTGGTTTTTGCCGGGCCGGGGATTCCCAAGAACAAGAAAAACGATGCCCTGATCTACCAAAACCAGATCTTTGCCACGCTCTGTGATTTAGTTGGGATTCCGCAGCCCGCGGGCCTAGAGAACCCGAGCCTCGCGCCTCTGGTGAAAGGCGGAAAGCAAGAGCGGGACGCGGCGGTCTTTGGAGCGTATCTCAATGTCCAGCGCATGGTACGCACCCGAGAGCATAAGCTGATTGTTTACCCAAGCGCCAAGTACGTCCAGCTCTTTGATATTCAAAAAGATCCGTGGGAGCTGAAAAACATCGCGGCAGAAAAGCCTGCGCAGGTCAAAGCGCTCTGGGCACGTCTCAACACGCTTCAAAAATCTTTCGACGATCCTCTGGAGCTTAGGTACAATACCGACCATGTTAAATTTTGATTTATTGAAGACACTGTGTGAGACGCCGGGGATTCCTTCCCGCGAGGAGCCGATTCGCGATGTGGTGATCGCGGCACTGGGACCACTGGTGGACTCTATCTCCGTAGACGTGATGGGCAATGTGATTGGGCATAAGAAGGGCACAGGCGGCCCGAAAGTGCTGATCGCAGCGCACATGGACGAGATCGGGTTCATGGTCAAGCACATTGATGACAAGGGCTTTATTCGCCTGCAGCCTGTTGGGGGCTTCGACCCGCGCAACTTGGTGGCCCAGCGTGTCTGGGTGCATGGCTTTAAAGGCGAGTCGCTGCTCGGAGCGCTGATGCCTTCCAGCAAGCCGATTCACACAGCAAGTGCTGAGGAGCTGGCCCGTTCCCCCAAGATCGAGGGGCTTTTTGTAGACTTAGGGCTCTCTGCCGATGAGGTGAAGGCAAAAGTCGAGATTGGTGACCCGGTGACGTTGGCGCGGACGTGTGAGCGTGTCGGAAACCATATCATGTCTAAGACGCTTGACAATCGCCTCTCGGTCTTTATCATGATCGAGGCGATTCGCGCGATGAGTGCCCACCAGTGCGAGATCTACGCCGTGGCGACAGTGCAAGAGGAAGTGGGCTTGCGCGGCGCAACTCCCGTGGCGTATGCGCTTGAGCCTGACATCGCCATTGCGCTGGACGAGACGCTGGCGATGGACATTCCCGGCGGTGATGCGGCGGAGCAAGTGACGGCGCTAGGTAAGGGAACGGCGATCAAGATCATGGACTCATCGCTCTTGTGCCACCCCAAGCTGGTGCGCCACTTCCGCGATGTCGCTGAAGCACACAACATTCCCTACCAGCTAGAGATTCTGAATCGAGGCGGCACCGACGCAGGCGGGATGCAGCGTGTCCGTGGCGGGATTCCCAGCTTCACGCTCTCCACCCCTTGCCGCTACGTGCACACGGTCAATGAGTCCGCCGCCGTGACGGACATTGAGGCGAGCATTCAGCTACTCTCCGCTTGGCTGGAAGAAGCCCACACTCGAGCCTACGGCTACAACGCCGATTAGAACGGCGGTGCTGGAGAGCTAAAGCTGCGAAGGGCGTGCCGCCCATACCCAATTTTCGGATTTATGGCA
>NZ_JANNYP010000726.1:0-14644 GCF_031410135.1 Armatimonas sp.
GTCTTCAGTATAGCACGATCTTTCGTGAGCCTTGACAAGTAAAAAGGGCTGCGATAAAATTGAGAAACATAGTTTTTCACCCGTCGTAGGGTAGTGTTTTCTTAGGAAACATAGTTTTTTAATATGGCTAGGCGGCTTCCAACAATTCGTGATGTTGCAGCGCAGGCGGGAGTCTCTGTGGGGACTGCCTCCAAAGCGCTCAACAACCAAGGGCGTATCTCCACCGAGACACGGGCTGCGGTTGTGCGTGCCGCCGAAGAGCTGCGCTTTGCTCCCAATGCTTTAATTCGCTCACTTCAACGCGGACGAACCGGAACTGTGGGGCTCTTAACTTGGCCGGTGCGCGAGACGGGTATTTTAAGTGTGGATCTGGCACTGCTCACTGGAGTTTCTCATGGGCTTGCCGCCGTCCAGACCGACATGCTGCTCTATGCCCGCTGTGAAGGGCGCGACCTCGGCACCGTATTGCTGGATGGTCGCGTCGATGGAGCCATCTTGGTGCCTCATGAGCTTGAAGAGACGACTCTGGAAAGCTTGTCGAGAGCGGGCTTGCCAACAGTGACTCTCTACCAAGCGGAGGTGCCGCATGGCGTGGGCTTTGTCCGAGTGGACAACGCCAGTGGAATCCGGCAGGCCATCGCGCATCTTGTGGCGTTGGGGCACCGGCGCATTGCCTTCTACTCGCCGCTCACCTCTGCGGATTTTCACGAGCGCTGCGCTGCCTACAGAGAATTCTGCCGGGAACTAGGGATAAGCACGGATGTTGAGCTTTGTGTGACCCCAGATGAGTACTACGCCCCACTTTTGCCGACCTGGCAGAAGTGGCAGGCACTAGATGCGCCTCCCACAGCACTGATCGCCGGTAATGACGGCTTCGCGATCATGTGGCTTGAGTTTTTAGAGCAGCAGACAGTGCGCGTCCCACAAGATCTGTCTCTAATTGGTTTTGACGATGCTCCGATTGCCAGCTCCGGAGCTAGCCTAACGACTGTGCGACAGCCCGGCCTTCAGGTAGGCGAGCTGGCCGCAACCTTCGTGGATCGGCTGATCCACGGTGCGCCTGCAGAAGAGTGCCGCCGGACTCTCCCGGTGGAACTGATCGTGCGGGAGACAACGGGCCCCGTGCCCCAAAAACAACCCTGAAAGGTTACAAAAAAATGTCTCAGAAAGACACTAAAAAGAGCGCCTTTACGCTCATCGAACTACTCGTTGTTATTGCTATTATCGCTATCTTGGCCGCGATCCTCTTCCCGGTCTTTGCACAAGCCCGCGGTAAAGCCCGTGCAATCTCCTGCCTCTCCAACATGAAGCAGCTGGGGACATCTTTCATGATGTATGTCCAGGACTACGATGAGACCTTTCCCCTCGGTGTTCAGGAAGACTGGAACAATGGCTGGCCAACCGCCGTTCAGCCCTATGTCAAGAGCCTAGGAGTTTTTCGCTGCCCGGATGATGGTGATCTAACACAGCCTGCTGGTACGGGCTGGGCGGGAGCGCCTATCTCTTATGCCTCTAACGGATTTCAGCAGTGGAATGGCTCTACCTGGCAGGTCTTTGGACTAATGGGCGTTTCCCAGGCATGGATGGGATCGGGAGCGGCTGGTCGCGGCATGGTAATCATGAACCGACCTGCTGATACGATCATGCTTGCTGAGAAGCATAATCGTGAGGCACGAGGCTCTGGGGGATCGGGGAACCTCTCCGCATGGGGACCAGGCAACACGATTACCGGTGTGAACTGGTGGGACTGGACCGCTCCGGGCAATATTCCGGATGGTACCCGCGCCCTCACGGCGGCCTATCCCAATGGTCGTAATGGCTCGGTAAGCTTCAAGCATAATTTGCGTAGCAACTTCGTTTTCGGCGATGGGCATGCCAAGTCTATGGAGCCTCATACGACTAATCCTAACCCCGCTACCCGTCCTTTAGACAACATGTGGGATGCACAGCGTAACTAAGATGAAGAAGAATATTTTCCTCACCGTCGCAGCTGCCCTACTGGGGATGATCGCCCTCACAGGCTGCGGAAAACCTAGTGACGCGCCAAAGACTAACCAGGAGGTCAAGGACTTCAAGGGAGGGCCCGCGCCAGCGAACGCCATGTCCCAGATGGGGATGCCTGCGGGACAGAAGATCGGTGCACCCCCTCCGGGGGCGCAGCCGCCCGCACCGCGCTAACGAAAAATACCCCTGGGGAGGGCAACATCCCCAGGGGTATTGGTTATTTTAGTGCCTCTTCAATCGCCGCGATTTCATCGTCGGCGAATTTTGTTTTCTCAGCGGCTTTCACGTTCTCGATGATCTGCTCCGGGCGGCTGGCTCCGATCAGCGCGGAGGTCATGCGGGAGTCGCGCAGCACCCACGAGAGCGAGAGCTGAGCCAGAGTCTGGCCTCGGTCTGCGGCGATGGCGTTAAGCTTCTCTAGCTTCGCGAGCACCTCAGGCGTTACGGCGGACTCTTTTAAGAAGCCCGATGGCTGCTTGGCGCGGGAGTCTTCGGGGATCGTGCCGCCCAGATACTTGTTCGTGAGCAGGCCCTGTGCCAGTGGACAGAAGGCGATCATTCCGACACCTTTCTCGCCACAAACATCGGTCAGGCCGTTCTCAATCCAGCGGTTGAGCAGTGAGTAGCTCGGCTGGTGCAAGATGGGCTTCACAAACCCATTGGCCTCACAGACGGCGAGAGCGAGCTTGGTCTGGTCCGCGGAGTAGTTGGAGAGCGCAGCATAGAGCGCCTTGCCCGAGCGGACAGCAGAGTCGAGTGCGCCCATGGTCTCTTCCAGTGGCGTGTGGGGATCGGGGCGGTGGTGGTAGAAGATATCCACGTAGTCCACTTGCAGGCGCTTCAGGCTGGCATTGAGGCTAGAGAGCAGGTACTTACGGCTGCCCCACTCGCCATACGGCCCTGGCCACATTCGGTAGCCCGCCTTGGTCGAGAGAATTAGCTCGTCCCGGTAGCCGGAAAAATCGTCTTTTAAGATCCGGCCCACGCGGCTCTCGGCGGCACCAGGCGCGGGGCCGTAGTTGTTGGCCAGGTCGAAGTGCGTGATGCCGTTATCGAAGCTGGCAAAGAGCATCTGGCGGGCGTTCTCATGGAGCGAGACTTCATCGGTGTGACGTGCCGCATCGGTTCCTGGATCCCCGAAGTTGTGCCAACAACCAATCGAGATGGCAGGCAAGTGGAGTCCCGAACGCCCACAACGACGGAACCAGCCGGAGGCGTTTTCATAACGCGAAGAAGAGGGAGTGTAGATTGACATATCAAAGAGAAATTTCGACACCAACTGCCTCGTTCCCTGCGAGAAAAGCGTGCTATAATATCTCCGACATGAGCCAAGACGAGGAATCAACTACTGCCCCTAACCTCCCCACACAACCACCGACGATGGTGGCTGTGCGAAAGCGAAAGCGAAAGCGCCGCTCGGAGCCGCAAGTAAAGAGTAAGAGCTTGTACTTCATGATAGGCATTTTCTTTCTTGTTTTGCTTTCGATGGCAGTCCCGTCTTTCCGAGTTGGACTCAATAATATGTTGCGTCCGATCTTCAAGAACACAGTTTCCGCCGAAGCGATCGCCATGGTGATTGCCGGTCTTGCTTTGCTCTTTCTTATCCCAGGAGTTGAAGACCGTGTTCTGACGACTCTGGGCTTGAAAAAGCGTCCTCGTACTAAGAAGATACAGCGCTAGAGCTTTTATAGCGCGAGAAACGGTTGCATCTTGGCGAATTTCTTCTCGCCAATCCCCCGCACTTCTTTAAGCTCGTCTATCTCCTTAAAGCTGCCACTTTGCTGCCGGTAAGCCAGGATGCTTTGTGCTGTACTTGGCCCAACACCAGGGAGTTTTTGGAGATCTTCCAGCGTGGCCGAGTTAAGCTTGACTTGACCCTCGCCTGGTGTGTGGAACTTCGTGGCACTACTCGCGGGAGAAGCGCTTACGGGTGGTGAGGCTATTGGTTTGCCGAGGAGACGGCCTTTTCCCCTGCTCTGGCCTGCGGGCACTGTGGGCGCTACGACAGATATGGCAGACACAGGCGAGGCTTTCTGTACGGTGAGCGGGACATAGATCTGATCTGCATCCTCCAGATAGCCCGCCAGGTTGAGGGCGTCTTCTTGCGCCCCACTCTTGAACCCACCCGCTTTCTGGATCGCCTGATGGAGACGAGCGCCGGGAGGAAAGCTATAGACACCGGGACGCTTGACCGCGCCACTCACATAGACCACGAGGGGCGCGGTGGGTTTGGGAGAAGGTGTCGTCGAGGTAGCCTTAGGGGCGGGGCTGGCAGAGGGCGCAGGACTAGGTCGTGCTCCGGCAGGAATCGTCGTCGGCTGGAGCGGGGCAGCGCTTGTGCGGCGCAGCGAGCTACCAATCCCAAAGAGGGCGAGTGCACTAATGGCGACCACGAGGCCGAGGCGCTCGCGGTGGGTGAGAGAAGTTAGAGGGTTTTGCATGAGAGAGATTTTCCTTTCGTCACCCTGAGAACGGTCGAGAACCCCTGATTCTGATAAAATCCACGAATTTTTTTATAAGAACGGTCGTAGACTGCCGAAAATGAGCCTACTATGCAGATCCGTCTTCCCAATGCCGCCCTCTCCTTAGAGTCTGAAGGCTCGCTTCTGCGCCGCTTTGTCGGTCGGCAACCGCAGAGAGAGCGATTTCAGAAGCTCCTGGCGATGCCCTCGGGCTCTGCTCTGCCTTTGGTGGTCGTGCATGGGGCATCCGGAAGTGGGAAGTCACTCCTAGGGCGACGGATTCTGGCGGAGCTGAACGGCGAGCTCCCCGACGATATCGTCCCGTGGTTTCCGTGTGAGCTGCGCTGTCCTGCGGTACTGCTGGACTTGCGGCTAGGTGCCCTTATCCATGACCCTTTGTCTGCCCTCCAAGCTCTGCGCGATGGCCTCGAAATTGAGTGCCCGCGCTTTGACCTAGCTATGGCCTGGCGGCAGCGCCTCCAAGAGCAAGGTGGTGGCCCTGGACTTTGGCGAACGGAGGCGGAGGCACTCGCCGCTGAGGCCGTGGAAGAGCTTGCTGACTATGGCCCCGACGAGCTGCCTAGTTCACAACCCGCGCGGTTTGCGACCACGCGGCTGGCCGGACTGCTACGCGGCACGAAGCTGGGGGAGTGGCTCCAGAGCCGCGAGGGGGGCGATGATTTTCTCGCGTTGCGTGAGCTACCGGTCAGCGCGTTTTCGTATCGGTTAGTGCTGGAGCGCCTCGCCGATGACCTTCACAAGAACCTACCCAAGCGTCCCAGTGGTGCTTGTCGGCTCCTGGTGATATTGGATGCTTTTGAGCGGACCAACGGTCGGGAAACTACCTGGGTGCGTGAGCTTTATGAGTGCCTGGCTCCCTTTTCGCTGGTTCTAGTGCTCGGGCGTGAGCGGCTCGACTGGGCAAAGCACGACTCGGACTGGGGGAAGGCCAAGGTCTGTGAGCAGCACGCCCTGAGCGGCTTGAGCACCGACGATGCCGAGCGTTTTTTGACGCTCTCTGGCGTAGATAGTGAGGCCCTGCGCGGCTCCTTCCGTGCGCTCTGTCAGCAGGGGCAGACCTACGATCCACAAGCTCTGGGGCTCTGTGCCGACATGGCCCGCACCCTCTCCGCTAAAGCACTCGGGGAGCTTCCTACCACGGCGCTACCTTTCGCGGCGCTTTTCGAGCACTTTCTCCGTGCCCTCTCACAAGAGGATCGTGGCCTCATCGAGCAGCTGGCGCTGGTGTCACGCTTTGACCGGGAGGCCGTTCGCGCCTGCACGATGCTGGCAAGCCGCTGGGACTGGCTACAGACCCTGAGCTTCCTAGAGCCCGTGGAGCTGGACTGGTACGCTTTCTCCACGCCGGTGCAGGAGGTGGTTCGGGCGCAAAAGACACGTAAAGAGAGCGAGCAAGAGACCTGGGAGCGGCACTGGCAGGGACGCTCGAAGAGAGATACGGATAGATTTGCCGCGCTGGCTTGGTACCACACTTGGTGCCGCAAGCCGGAGGAAGCCCTCAAGTTCTGGAAGGTGCTGGCAGAGCGCGAGCGCAGTGCCGAACAGCGACGCGGCCATGCGGAGCTTCTTACCTGGTGGGAGCCGACGGGGCTTGAGCGACGTACACCAACCAAAACCACCGAAGTGGAGGCGCTGAGTGTGCTGGGAGTCGAAGTAGGGCTCTCGCAAGGTGGCACCACGAGCCAACGACGGGCCATTTGGTGTCAAGAAGCGGCTCTGAATGCGGTGGATGAGAAGAAGTCACCGCAGCTCTGGGCCGCGATCCAGAACCGGCTCGGGGATGCCTACACCCACTTGCAAGACGGGGATCGGAACCAGAATCGGGCCCGGGCCGTGGCTTGCTACGAGTCGGCGCTCCGGGTCTACACAAAGCTAGAGCTACCACAGCAGGCCACGACTGTGCGAGGACGCTTGGGGGGAGCGTATCTGGAGCTGGCATCGGGCAGTCGCAAAGAAAACCTGACCCGCGCCATTAGCTGCCACCAGGCTTCGCTGCGTATCTACACCCCGGAGAAGTTTCCCCAGGAGTGGGCCGCCGCGCAAAGCGACATGGGCTATGCCTACACCGAGCTTCCCGGCGGGAACCGGGATGCGAACCTGGCCCAGGCCCGCGCCTACTACGAAGCCGCCTCCCGAATCTACACCGAGGAAAGCTACCCGGTCGAGTGGGCCGTGCTTCAAGAGCGCGTTTCTATTCTGGAGTGGCTCCAAGGCAGAAAAGACGAAGCCCGTCTCTTGTTGGAGCGGGCGCTGGAAATCTTCCAACAACACGGGGATCTGGAGCGGATTGAGCACGCCCAGAACACCCTTCAGCTCTGGGAGCCCACGCCCACGTCACCGATTCACCGCCCCAAGCCCCAAGTCGCGGTCTTTCTCGTCCTCATGGTTCCTGTCGCTTTCGCCCTCTGGGGAGTGATCCAGTTTCTCCTCGGACGGCTCCACAGGTAGTGCTTACCCCACGCCCCAGCTTCCGGTGAACGTCGCGCCGGGATCTAAGCGCCGCAGGCCCCACTCCGGGTGGTTGAAGCCGTCGCTACCGCAGGTCATAGGCTCGATGGCGAGGCTGCATCTCTGGTGCTCAGCGGGCATGTTCTCGCCGGTGTAGAGGACCACAAAGTCAAAGGACTCATCCATCCACACCGTGACTGTCTTCCCGTTTCCCGTGAGCACGACATTGGCTCGGCCTGCATCGTCGCGTTTTGGGCTCAAAAAGCAGTGGTTAAAGACAGTGGTACCGATTGTGCTCGGCTGTCGGTAGTCTAGCCCTGCCTCAGCCACGTGGAAGATCGTGCCCGTGGGGATAAACTGCTTCATCTCCAGCACCGAGTCAAAAGGCAGCGTCAGCAAATCCGTGTTCACGAGCTCCGAGCCCACCGTAAAGTACGGATGAAAGCCCGCCGCCACCGGAGCTGCCACGGTGCCCGTATTGGTGATGGCAAAGGCGCACTCTAGGCCCGTGTCGCTCAGGGTGTAGGCTATCTCCAAGTCCAGCGGAAACGGGTAGCCCTGCGCTCCCGTAAATTCAAGCGTGAAGCGCACAGTGCTCTCACTCTGCTCAGCAACCGTCCAATCCATGGTACGCACAAAGCCATGAATCGCATTGGGGCCGTCTTTGTCGGTCTGGGGGAGCTGGTGGGTTTCTCCGTCCCATGTGTAGGTCGCCCCGCCAATACGCCCTGGAAAGGGAATCAGCACATCACCCTGCCCGCCTTGTTTATTGGCTTTTCCTCGGTAGCCCGTCGCCACCGGCTCGCCGTCTTTCGTCACGCCCCGCAGCGACGCGCCATACGCCGCCACGACCGCTTCCCATGCGCCGTGGCGCAGAACTATCTCAATATCTTCGTTCATAGTGCAAATTTATCTAACAGAGTGGAGTTTATCGTCACGCCGAGGCCTGGCGTGGTCGGTACGGTCGCCAAGCCGTCTTCAAGCTCGATGCGCTCGGTGAAAAGTGCATCGAAAGGGTCGCCCAGGCTATCAGTCTCCAAAAGCGGTGGACGTAGCTCTACCCGACCGGGGTGTCGAATATCGGAGGCTAGAAAGTGCAGGGCCGCAGCGAGGTTGAGCTGCGTTCCCATAGACCGTGGAACCACATTCACCCCATGTGCCGATGCCACCGTCCGGATTTTCTGCGCCTCGCTCAGACCGCCACACCAGGCGGGATTCACCTGAAATGTCCCGATTGCCTGGGTTGCCAGCAGGGCTTCAAAGGCCCAGCGGGTCTGCTCGTAGCGCCCCGCCGACAGAGGCAGCGTGGTCTGAGCCGCTAGGCGCGACCAGGCCGTCACGGGCTCGGTGGCGAGCGGATCGGCGAGCGCGGTGAAGCCCTGCTCGGCGAGGGCGCGGCAGATAATCGCGGCCTCGGGAACGTCGTAGGAGCCGTGCGCCTCGGCGGCGAACGGGGTGTGTGGGAACTCTTTGCGCAGTGCCCGTGCCAGGGCGGCATCGGCAGCAAGGCTGCGACCCACTTGCACCAGTAGCGCCCGCGCTCCTCCTTCAATCGCTTTATGAGCCTCCGCAAGCATCCGAGGAACTCGCTCGCTCTCGGGGCCTTCGCGGAAGTAGAGGCCCGTGGTGTAGCAAGGGATACGCTCTCGGGTTCGTCCGCCCAGTAGCGCACTCACCGGCTGGCCTAAGAGCTTGCCTTTTAAGTCCCAGAGCGCCATGTCAATGCCACTCAGCGCTCCGATCAGCACGCCCCGCCGCCCATGAGGAAGTGCCGCCTGCCAGAGCCGATCCCAGAGCGGGTCGGTAGCGAGCGGGTCTTGTCCGAGCAGAAGAGGCCCGAAAAACGCCGTCACCGCCGCTCTCAGCACCTCGGGTGGCCCCGCACACTCGCCCCAGCCCTCCGTGCCATCATCGGCGATAAGCTGCACGAGAAGTGCCTCTCGGACGCTCGCCTTCCCCCGCGCCCAGCCAAAAGACTCGGAGAGAGGCGCACGGAGCGGGAACGCTCGGACTTCTCTGATCATTTAGCCGCGTGCCTTGGCGACGGCAGCTACAAAGGCCTTCGCGGTCTCAGTGAGGGTGGCCCAGTCTTTGTTTTTGAGAACGTCTTTGCTCACCAGCGACGAGCCTGCGGCCACAGCAGCACAGCCCGCTTTGATGAAATCGCCTGCGGTGCTCAGATCCACGCCGCCCGTGGGAATGATCTGGAGCTGGGGGAGGGGAGCCTTGAGTGCCTTGATGTAGTTGGGGCCGAGGCCATCGGCTGGGAAGATCTTGATAAAGTCCGCGCCTGCCTCGTGGGCGGTGAGCGCCTCGGTGGGGGTGTAGGCTCCGCAGACAATCGGGACGTTGTAGCGGCGGCACATTTCGATAATCTCGGTCTTCATCACGGGGGAGACGGCAAACTGCGCCCCGGCGAGAATGGCCATACGCGTCGTTTCCGCGTCTAAGACGGTGCCGACGCCCATTAAGATTGCATCGCCTAGTTCTTTACGGACATCCGTGATGACTTGCAGCGCATTGGGAGTCGTCATGGTGACCTCCATCGCCGTCACACCGCCCGCCGCTAGGGCCTTGGCCACGTCCATTAGCTGCTCGCTGGAGTCCGCGCGGATCACGGCTACTACCCCAGGATTCAGCATTCGCTCGATAATTTCGTACTTGCTCATCTCAGGGTACATGATAGCACAGGATAGAATGGAAATATGCCCCTTTCCGCCCTTCTCTTTGACATGGACGGCACGCTGACGGACTCCATTGGCCTGATTGTCCACTGCTACCAGCAGACAATGCAGCGCTTTGCCGGTCACACCCCGACCCGCGACGAAATCGTTCCCAAGATCGGACGCGCCCTGCCGACTCTCTTTGTGGAGGAGGCAGTCGGAGATGTGGCCGAAATGCTGACGTTCTACCGCGCCCTCTACGCCAAAGAGCACAGCGACTGGGTGCGCCTCTACGACGGCGTTGACGAAATGCTCGCCGCCCTCCACGACAAGCTCCCACTGGCGATTGTCACGTCCAAGTCCCTACAATCCGCCCGTCCCGCCCTGGAGCGCTTTGGACTCGGTGAGAAAATGCAGGTTGTTATCACCAGCGACGATACCGAAAAGCACAAGCCCGACCCCGAGCCTTTACTCCTCGCCGCCACCCGCCTCGGTATCGCCCCGGAGAAGTGCGCCTATCTCGGCGACTCCGTCCACGACCTTCACGCCGCCCGTGCCGCCGGAATGCAAGCCCTCGCCGCCCTCTGGGGACCGTCCCCGCCAGAGACCCTGCGGCCTCTGGCAGATCAGAGCTTTACATCGCCGTGTGAGCTACTTAGGCTTGGCTAGCTCCTGGCGCGTCGCAATCGGGACGTAGCCGATTTCGAGGCCCTTGGGCGGCTTGACGATCTGCGCGGGGTCGAGGTCAGCGAGCGTGCCGGTCTTGGGCGGCGGGAGGTACTCGCGGTTCTTGGTCCAGGTGCGGTGGAGCTTCTCCACTTTGACCTGCATCTTCTCCCGCTCCGCGTTGGTGAGGTCGGCGTTGAGGAGCGCAGGCTGGTCGGCGAAGCGGTACCAGTAGTAGGTCACGACACTACCATCGCCCAGAAACGCCTTGAAGGGCCCCGCTACAGGCCCCGGTTTCTTCCAGGTGCTCTTGGGGGCTTCAGGCGTGTCGTAGGGTGGCTCGGGATTTTCTTTGGGCGTCTCCCAGGTCAGCTTGTGCAGGCCCGTCTCTGCCGGGACTTTCTCGGCAGCAATCGGCACCCACTTCGCCTTTTTTTCGTCCTCGCCGTTCTCCAGAGCGAAGTACTCGGGGAGGGTGATCAACTTACGCGAGCTCTTGGTCGTCTCCGCGCTCCACTCGTAGCCGTAGGAGTGCGCATCGGCTAGTTTCGGGGTTGCGAAGGAGCTCCAGGCGATATTGACTTTCTTCTCCGTTTTCTCATCCTTCTTTGAGTGAATCTGCCAGGTGGCGCGGCCTCCCTTGCCGAACGTGCGCACAAAACCACCCTGCGGGCTCACCTTGCCGCTACTGGGGGCACCGCCGGAAAACCAGGCCGTCACGGAGTCTTGAAGGGCGGATTTATTGTAGACCGTGTCCTGATGCACCAGCACGGAGCGCCCCTCTGCGCTACGCGGAAACGACGTCGGGGCGATGCGTGCGTAGGAGTTGCCCTGGGCATCGGTGGCCATGCGGCAGGGGATGTACTGGGTCTCCATCTGTACGCTACGGTTCGGATCAACTGGGCGGGTGTCTAGTAGCAAGCCCGCCAGCTTCGGGTCTTTCTCGGCGGAGTGCGACCAGAAGTACGGCAGGAAGAACGCCACAGGCCCCTTGAAGTTGCCGGAGTTGAAAAACAACGTCCAGCACTGGTTGCCCGTTGGAACCGGCTTTCCGTTGGTCGTGGGCTTGGGATCGGTGAAGGGCAGCGAGAAGTAGCCATAGCCAAAGAGCTCGCCGCAGGTGCCTTGCTTGAGGTTGATGCCGTCAATCGGGAAGAGTAGCCACGGGCTCAGCTGCGCCACACCGTAGAGGCCACGTGGCTCCTCCCACGTGCCCCAGCCGTGTGCAGGCCCATTGGCGATCTCCGAGAAGTTGGGCGCAACCCCACCCATGATGAACTTAGGTGTCGTGGTGGGAAAGCGTGTGTCTCGCCACCAGCCCAGGCCCCCCTCGACATCCGAGTACATGTCCTTGGGCTCCGGGCCGTCCCACTGCGCAAACATCCAGGTGCTCGGCAGGCCCGTCTGGAACTGGTGGCCCGGATAGTTCGAGAGCAGCGGCCACGCGGCGATATACATCGAAAAGCCCGCGTTGTAGCTGGGCTCGACTTTATCAATAGGCAAGATCAGGTAGCCCGCCAGATACTCATTCTGTCCGCTCACCAGCCCTTGCATCTTCGTCGTTTTTTTCATTGCCACGATTGTACATGAGATTGCCCACATTGTGTGGGGGGGCAGCTCGCTACTCTACGATGCCAAATGCCTGATACCACTCCGGCTCGCGTGGGTAGACTTCGTCCTGCAATACTTCGTAAATCTTCCCTTGGATACGAATCAGAGCATCATTCGAAATTGGAGGGACAGGTCGCAGCTTTGCCCACTGTGCCGCGTCGAGAAAGAGAGTATAGCCATTTTCCTGGCGACTCACCTGGGGAGAGGCGAAAGAGGGCCACTCTTTGGGCCAATTAACGACCTTCCGCGACTTTGCTGGCGCACGTGGAGGGAGTGTGAATTCTGGTTCTGGCTTGCGTTCCTTACGAAAGAGAAGCTTGATGTACTTGGGAGTCCACGGCTTGCCTTGCGCGGGCTGGAGATTTTCCACATAGTGATACATATTGAAAAATGCTCCAATCACGGGAGCGTCTGTCTTGGAGTAAGCAAGCTCATCACGTTTCAAGCGAGAGTGAAATCCCTCGATCTGCGTCCGCTTCGGCCCGTTTTTTGAATGGACGTAGATTCTTGACTCGGGTCCATCGGTTGGGACATTTGTAAGTCGGTAATGGGATTTGAGTTTCTTTAGTTTCTGAATCGGTTCCATGAGAGCGTAGATTGTCGCCAGATCAGGCTTGCTCAGAACCGCCTCGTAGCGATGACCAATCTCGGTGCCTTTCTCCTTAAACCACTTGGTGTAGATGATTCGACCATCCTCGTAAACCACCACCGAAGGGCTGTGTTGCTCGGGCCACCAGATACTGAAAGGAAGGGACACATAGATGGGCTGAGGGCCATCAAAAGGGCGGAAATCGCTTTGATTCATTGCAGTTACCTTTTTCTAGCGCAAGCCTCGTGCTTTCAGGAGGGCATCAGCCCACGCTGTGTCTTCTTCTTTCAGGGGCGGAAAGGGCTGGTCACGGTAGGCGAGAGTCTTGCGGAAGGGGCCACGGTCCCAGACATGGTCTAGGAGCGCCTGAACATCCAACCGAATATCCGGGATGCTAGAAGTAAGAGGTACAGGAACGGTTGGAAGGACTTGGCGCAGGGTGCGTGCCCAAGCGTCACACTCGGCACCTTCCCCTGCACGGTGTAGGCTCACCACATAGTCCCAGTGTCCAAAGAATGTTTCTAAGTCGTCTTTTGCTGCCGCCACGGTGTGCCGTCCTGCGCGAAGCAGGTCAATCTCCAGTAAGTGCGTCGAGCTTCGGAGAAGCCGTTGTTGTTTGCGCACGTATTCTTCGCGTCCATCGCCTGGTGTTTTGTTGCTGATGCTTAAAAACTCAATGGCCGTGATAATCTCCTCGGGCTCGCTGAGAGAAACGATCTCGATAAAGCGCTGGGGGACTTCTAGCAAACTCGCTCGGACACGTGCAGGCGCGTCGCCAACGACCATGACTGTTTGAGGCGCGATTGGGGGCGACGCAACCCGGTGGACGGAGACATCGGGCAAGATGCTTCGTTCGGGTGTTAGGATCGTCAAGCGCTCCTCAATCCGCGCAATAAACCCATCGGGGAGAAGCGCGTTGAGCGTCTCGTAGCACGCCACGATCAGCGCCGCATGAACGCCGCGCCAGTGCGCTGGGTATTCCAGATAGGGATCCATCCCAGGAAACGGTGAAGGCATGGCTCATTTTATCGCTTCCGATGCGCTGGAGACGATAAAATGGCGTGTGAATCGTCGTGTTCTTATGGCCTTGTTTGTCTTTGCTCTTGTAATCGGGGTGGGTGGGCGTTTATTACCAGATCGCTTGGATCGTCGCCTGAAGGCGCTAGCGGGGCCAGGGGCGATTGACTGCTCGGATTACCGTGTTCCTGATGCGGAAGTCTGTATGAATCAGGCATATGCTCAAGGGAAGGCGTTTTATGGACGTCGTGATTCGCTGCCTGATCACGTGAAGGGATCTGTGGGAGTGGTTTGTCGTAGGAAAGGGACAGCGACCTATATTCATCAAAACTCTGCGATGCCGCAAGGATATGAGGAAGTGATGGTCATTTCGCGTTGGTCATCGTGCTATAGCTGGCTTCCTTAGGGACGGTACAATATCGTCATGGCAACGAACAATGCCGGGGTGCCGAAGGCAGTGGCGCTCCTTGCTTTTATAGGAATTCTAGGAGCTACGTGGTGGCTCAATAAGAAAAATGTCGTCACGCCGTCGTCTGGGCAGACCACGGGGGGGGGTAAAGTGGCTCAACCAGATGCCCTGACCCGCTATGGCGTGACACTCACCGAGAGTGCGAAGGCGCTGGGGGTGGACTTTACGCACACCGCGCCCAAGCTCGACCCGAAGCTGGAGCCGATCTTGCCACGTATAGCAGATATGGGCGCGGGCATTGCGGTCTGCGACTTTGACAAAGACGGCTGGGTGGATTTTTATCTAACCAACTCTGGCGAGAACAGCAAGAACGCACTCTACCACAACAAGGGCGACGGCACTTTTGAGGAAGTCGCGGAGAAGCTGGGCGTGGCGGATCTCAACAAAGACGGCACGGGGACGAGTCAGGGGGCGCTCTGGGGCGACTTCGATGGCGATGGCTACCCCGACCTGCTGGTCTACAAGTGGGGCAAGGCGCAGCTCTTCCAGAACAATGCGGGCAAGGGCTTTACGGATGTGACGGAGAAAGCCAATCTTCCCAAGTGGATGAACGCCAACGCTGCGACGCTCTTTGACTACGATCAGGACGGCAAGCTTGATATCCTGCTCTGTGGCTACTTCGACGAGCAGCACGACATGTGGCACCTCAAGACCACTAAGATCATGCCCGATGCGCTCAACTTTGCCCACAATG
>NZ_JANNYP010000727.1:0-7706 GCF_031410135.1 Armatimonas sp.
CCACGGGGGTGCTCCCATCCTCCAGTACTGCGATAATCTCTTCGTCGTCTTTAGTGAAGAGTGCCGGGCAGTAAGGGGTGATATGAGGGGCTTCGGAAAGGGAGTGGGATATTCGCTGGCCTGTGCGTGCGTCATAGAGACTGCGGATATAGTTGTTGGGCAAGAGTAGGGTCTTGCCGTCATGGGAGAGGCTAATTTGACAGTATCTTGAAGCCTCGTCCTGCACTTGCCGCCAGAGAAGCTTGCCGGTGCTGGTGTCCCAAGCCTGGAGGGTACTTTTACTCTCTTGGGGAGTATGAATAGATCCCGCACCATAAAGTGTGTTGCCATCGGGGGAGAAGACTGCGGTGGCTATGCCTTCTCCATAGTAGCCCATCTGTCGTTTCGCTATAGACGCCATGACGATGGTGAGCAGTGCTCCCAGGCATCCCAGTGAGGTGGTGAGGGTTTTGGGGGCGTTTACCATTTAACGTCTTGCTCCATAGCGCATTATACCTTTCTGCCAAAGTCTGCATAATCTAGCCCCTGAGAACAAGTCTCCGGGCTTAAGAGGGCGACGCTCGCCTCCGCGAGCACTAAGCTCGGTTGGCTACGAAGGTAGCCGTCGCCCTCTTAAGCCGGAACCCTCGTGGTTCCGGTTACTTGTGGTTCCGGCTACTTTTGAGGATCAAGCGGGTAGAATTCCCGCAGACATGCAACTCTATCCTCAGGATCTCTCTGACAACGATCATGCCCGACTGATTCAAAAGCGCGCCTTGACATCCTCGGGCAGCGCGGCTGCCTACGACCCCAATGCGCCTTTGCCTGAGCCGAAACTGGGAAAACTCGGGCGGCTCTGGTCCAAGGGGCTAGGGATGACGGATCGGCAGGCCGCTGTGGGCAACGCAAATGCCAGTAGCTGGACCCTGGCGACGGGATGGTGCACGGCGATTTTTGGGCCATTCCTGCCAGGGCTAATCGTGCTGATCATGGCTCGGAAGCACGGTCTTGATCCGAATATCGCCTGGGCCAGCTTCGGTGCTGCGACAGCGGGATTCTCCGCGATGGGCTTTGGGCCGTTTGCCAAGGCGGCGTTTCGGAGCCTGCACAAGCCCCTGCAAGTCACGGAGATCGAGGGGCTGATCAAAGACACGGCGGATGAGCTAGACAGGGCCTACCTGGCGCTACTGCGGGATGTGCTCCTCACGGATGTTCCCGAGAAAGCGGAGGCGGACATTCGGGCGGCGGTCGCGGCGCTAGGGGAGGCGATAGAGCGCCTTCCGAGTGTCATGACGGAGCCGGTGGACACGACGCTGCTTCGGGCTGAGGCCGCGCAGCTAGCGCAGCAGGCACTTACGGAACCAGATCGTGTCACCGCCGACTCTATCTCGCGCCGTGCCGATGCTCTGGAGCGCCGGGCACAGGCCCATGAGAAGTCCGCCTTGCTCTCCAAGCGGGCGACAGCGCTTCGGGCAGAGATTCAGGCGCAGATCGAGACGCTTCGCGAGGGACTGGTGGGCCACCAGCTGGAAGACGGTGTCGGGCCGACCGTCGCCTTTGCCGAGCTGTCCGATACCGCCCGCCGGGTGGCTCAAGAAGCCGCCGCCGCCGCCGAGGCCCGCCAGGAGCTAGCGCAGGTGCAAACTCGGTAGGTAGCCTGTGTGCCGTGCCAGCTCAAAGGCAAACACGGCAATCCAGAAAACCGTCACCCAAGGCGGCTTGGCCCAGCAGCGCCACTCCGACACGCCCTTTGCGGCGGCAACGATGTAGCAAATCGCCGAGAGCCCCGAGAGCGCGAGCAGGGCGTACTTTCCCGTAAAGATCAGCACCAGAAACGCGGCCTTGCAGAACGTAAACGCCCAGCCCTCCCAGGCTTTCCACGTCGGGTCTTTCATGGTTTAACCGTAAAGCGAACGCGTGACGGGAATTGCTTGGAGTGAAAGACGGTCTGTGTCGCTTTCACAAAATCGCTGTCGTCGGCCTTTCCGATACTCATAAATTTGTGCGGGTTGCGGTCCACTAAAGGAAACCAGCTGCTCTGAATCTGCACTTGCAGGCGGTGGCCCTTCTTAAACGTATGACAAATATCCCCAAGCGCAAAAGTCAGCGGCGTGGGCTTGCCTGGCACAAAGGGCTCGGGCTTGCTGAAACTCTTGCGGAACTTGCCCCGAAACACATCGCCGCGCACCAGCTGCTCTGCTCCCGTCTCGGGCGAGACATCAATGACCTTTACGACCCAGTCCGCGTCTGTGCCCGTCGTTGCTACGGTGAGGTCTACGTCTATCGCGCCCACAGTGGTCATGTCCGCCATAAGCGGGGTGGTGGTATAGGTGAGCACGTCGGGGCGCTTGCTGGCAAAGCGCTGGTCCTCGGCCATGTAGCGTGAGTCGCGGCGCACACCGGGGAAGTTGGTATAAGGAACAGGGCTTGCCGGATCAGAGACGTAGCGGTCTGCCGGGGCTTTCTCATGGTTCACCGGAGCTGTCGCCAGACTTTTTCCGGGCTGAAGGTAGAAGCTGCGTGTCGGCAGACCTTTCGGGGGCCAGGCGGAAAACGAGAGCCACTGGTTCGAGCCCGTCGCAAAGACCCGCGCTTTCACCTTCGGGTCGGGCGGCGCTCCCTTGCCCTTGAGGTAGTGGTTGAAAAACGGCAGCTCCATCTCGTTGCGAAACTTGGCCGCGGTGTCCTGCCCGAACCTCAGGTCATGGAAACGGCTCCCATCGCCGCCCCAGCCGCCGTGCGACCATGGGCCGATCACCACGGATGCTGGCGTCTTGGGGCTCTGGGACTGCAAGGCGCGGATCATGTGCTGCGGCCCCCAGAGATCCTCGGCATCGAAGAAGCCTCCGACCACTAAGAACGCGGGTGTCAGGTTCTTAAAGTGCGGCAGAGGCGTGCGTGCCTGCCAGAAGGCATCGTAGGTATCGTGCTCGATCAGGTCGTTCCAGAAGCGAATCTTGCCCTGAAAGAAGCGCTCGTTGGCGTGCTTCAAGGCCCCGAGCTTCAAATAAAAGTCGTAGGCGTTGTTGGAGTCGTAGGAGAGCTTAGGGTCGAACTCCTCCTTGCTCGGCCCCTCGCGTGGCCAGTCGAAGCCGCCAAAGCACCAGGCGAAGTTGTCGAGGAGCATAAACGCCCCGTTGTGGTGGTCGTCGTCGCCGAGAAACCAGTCCGTGACGGGGGCTTGGGGCGAGACGGCCTTGAGCGCGGGGTGCGCTCGCACCGCCCCGACTGCGGCGTAGAAGCCCGGATACGAAACCCCGACCATCCCGACTTTTCCGTTGTTGCCCGTGACATTCTTCACCAGCCACTCGATCGTGTCGTAGGTATCCGAGCTCTCGTCAATTCCTTTGCCGTCTGGGCTCAGCGGGCGGACGTTCTCGTACTCGCCCTCGGACATGTACTTCCCGCGCACATCCTGAAAGACGAGAATGTAGTTTTCCTTTGCATAGCTCCCCTCAACCGGCCCAAAGTCATCGTCGCCGTAGGGCACCGAGTAGGGGGTGCGCTCCATCAGAATCGGGTGCTTCTCGCTCGTGTCTTTGGGCGTGTAGATCACGGTGTAGAGCTTGGTGCCATCACGCATGGGAATCTGCACATCGTGCTTGGTGTAGCGCTGCTCCATGGGTCGTGCGGCACTAGGCCGATGTGGTGCCGAGTGGAGCGCAACGGGTGTGAGGCTAAGGGCAAGAAACGCAAGGGGAAGAGTGCGACGCATAAAACTCATTTCCGTATCGCGGGGCGGGATTCCTGCACGGCATCGCCCCCGTTGGAGGGGGGCGTCAACGAGCCTGCGGCTGGGAAGGGCTTCGCCCATAAGAGAGCCTCCTCGTTTTACTATGGCCGAAGGCCTTTGCGGCGGAGCTTGCGACGCCCGTTGACGCCTCGCTCTAACCGGGGCGATCTAAACGGGCCAAGTTTCACTTCAGAACCGCCAGCTGTAGACCACTTGGGGGAGCGGGCTTGCGGCCTCGGTGGAAGACATTGTACTCGCAGAAGCTGACGGCCTCGCCTTTCTCGTTGAGGAGCTTGGTGCAGCACTGATCTACCCGCTTCTGATCCCAGGTGTGGGCATCCATGAAGGGCTTGACGACGATCCGAAACGTGCGGCGACCCACGGCCTGCGGGTCGTTGCGGAGGGGGAGCAGGTCTTTCACGCCGCTGTGGGCGTAGAGGGTCATGAGATCACGGAGAGTGCGGCCCGCTCTGAGATTCACGGTGTCGCTCCAGACGCGTTTGAGAGCGCCCTCGATCAGGCCGGAGAAGCTGATTTTGTCGGAGAACAGATCGAGATAACGCGCCACGTCCAAGTGGCGTGGGAGGGGCGTTAAGACGCTCCGCTTTTCGTCGAGAATCCCGTAGGTCAGGACGCAGCAGTCGGGGTGGGAGCAGGGGAGCCCCACAAAGTCTGAGAGTGACAGCGCACCGTCGGTCTGTGCCACGAGGCGCTCTAGAACGCCAGTCAGCGTGAGCCGCGAGCCGGGATCATAGCCGTGCTCGTAGCGCCCATTGTTCATCACGGGCTGGTAGGTAATCCCACAGATCGTCTCATGGGCCAGCGCAAACCGATAGAGCTCTCCGATCTCATCATCGTTGACCCCCGCCTCGACCGTCGGCACAAGATTGATAAACAGCCCGGCGTCGGTGGCGATCTGGAGCGCCTCCTGCTTGCGCGCCACCAGATCTTTTCCGTAGAGCCGCTCATGCACCTCGGGGCGGAAGCTGCCGTAGGAAAAATACAGCTCGATGCGCTCTTTGCGTGCCTTCAGCGCCTCAACGAGCGTCTCGCTCTGGGTGAGCCGCAGGCCGTTGGTATTGATTACCACGCGGTCAATCGGGTACTCCAGCGCCATGTCCAGCAGCTCGATAAAGCGTGGGTGAATGGTCGGCTCGCCGCCGGAGAGCATCAGGACATCGAGGCGGCTCTGCGTGCGAAAGAACGCGTCCAAGCGCCGCCGTGCCTCGGTGTCGTCCATCATCTCATGGCCGCGTGCATCGGCGTAGCAAGTGGGGCAGCGTAGGTTGCAGGCTTGGGTAATCTCTAGGAGCAGCACACAGGTCGGCGGGCCATCCGCACACTCCGTCCCCGGCCCACAGCACCCGCCCCCCGCGCTCCGATCCACCGCGTAGGTGCGAAAGCGCAGATACTCCGCCGCATTGCTCGCCAGCAGCGCCGTGCTCTCTCCATGCCTTGCGCAATTCTGCCGCATCCAAATCCGTCCCGATTCCTCAAAGATCGTCGCCGGAGTCGGATGCAGGCAAGTCGGACACAGGCCCGTTGTTTCTTCACTCCACATTATTTAATCCTATTCCCGTTGTGGTCTCTTGCACCCCCAAAAACATTCATGAAGCTGATAATGAATAAAACTCCGATTGCTAGCCACAAGAGCGCTATCCAGCGCCACGGTGAGGGGATCAATAAGAAAACTTCAATCGGGCCGACCAGGCAAGTGGTGACCATGAAAAGTCCCACGGTAAGCACAAAGAGATACATACCGCCGAGCCGTGAGCCGAACAGACTCGCAAGAAGAAACCCGCCCCAGGCTCCCACGATTGTCCAGGGCCAGCCGTATTTCCAACCTACTGCAATGGCTGCGGTGACGGTGGACAATATCATGAAGGCGGCGGAGATTTCATTCTTTCTATCTTTCCAGGAACGCGGGTAGGCTGCGCCACAGCGAGAGCAGTGGGTTGCACCCGTGTTTGGTTCGTACTCCGAGTTGCAGTTTGTACAGGTCATCATCGTGCGATTCCACCAAAGCAAACTAGGAGAATTCCGAGGATGACGAGCACGAGGAGGGCGCCGCTGATGAGTAGGCCCATGCAGAAGTAGGGGTACTGTTGGCGGTAGCGGAAGTAGACGATGATGCTTCCGATCATACCGATCCCTGTGGCGATGGCAACGAGGCCAACCAGCACTCCGATAATGGCATCGAGCGCTGGGATCTTGGTAAACGCCTGCGTCTGCTGGTCGCGTTGTAGCGCCATCCCACACATCGGGCAGCGGGAAATCGCCTCACCGAACTCGGTCTGGCAGTTAGGGCAGCGGTAGTTTTGGGACTGTTGCAAAGGGTTTCTCCTTGACAAGTTTGTAGATAAAGAAGGCAAAGCCCATCAGACAGACCCACTGGGCCGTGGAAAGGCCCGCATGATGATCTGCCCCTGAGCGGAAGAACTCGATAACAAAGCGGGCAGGACAGTAGAGCACTCCTTGGAGATACCAGAGGCCGTTCTCGGCGGGCTTGCGCCACTTTTCGGCGAGCAGCAAGGCGATAAAGATCACAGCGCAGGCGGCAGAGAGATAGAGCTGGGTGGGATGGTGCCCCGCGGTGGCCCAAGGGAGCGTGCACTCTCGTCCCCCGCAACACCCCCCGAGAAAACAGCCCCAGCGCCCGACAGCTTCACCGGCCATAAGCGCGACCGCAAATAAATCCCCCGTAGGCCGGACTAGCCCAAGGCGTTTCTTGGCGAGCATCACGGCCAAGTAGCCGCCCACAATCCCGCCCAGCACGCTCTTGCCTGGGCCGCCGCTGGTCGCGAGAAACTGCCCCAGATTTGCGCCCACCAGCCCCCCGACTAGCCCGGTCATCATGACAAAGCCCATGCCCTCCGTGAGTAGGCGGCGCTTCTTGGCAAAGAGGCAGAAGGTCAGAACACCGAGGAGATAAGCCAGGCCGTAGGCCCACGAAGCCGACGTGAGGGGCGGCAGTGCAGTCAGCGGCTTCATAGCCTATTGTAGCGTATCTGCATCGCCTCGTGCTGCTGGTTGAAAACCAGCGGCTCCAGTGGCCTTTGGCCGCAAAGCCCGTGCCGGGCTACAAAACTCCCAGCCTGGAACAGGCTTTACGGCTGAGGCACGAAGCCACTGCAGACGCCTCATTCCATGGGGCGGCAGGTATAATGCGCCTATGAGTATTGTATTCGTAGGAACCTACACCAATGGCAATAAGAGCGACGGGGTCTATGCCTTTCGTATGGATGATGTCACCGGGGCGTGGACGCGCATCCCGCAGAACATTCCCAAGATCACAAACCCCTCGTTTCTGGCGGCGGATCGCAAAAAACACCGGCTCTTTGCCACGGCGGAGACCGGCGAGGGGCAGATTGCGGCGTTTCGCTATGATCCCGAGAGCGGTGCCCTGACTTTCGTGAACCAGCAGCCGTCACAAGGAGCCGACCCGTGCCATCTCTCGGTGCTGAAGACCGGGAGCCATGTGCTTGTAGCCAACTACTCCAGCGGGACGTTTGCAATGCTGCCCGTGAGCCCTGATGGCTCCCTACGACCTGCGACGGACACGATTCAGGACAGTGGTAGTGGCCCCAACAAAGGCCGACAGCAAGCGCCACATGCGCACTCGATTAACTTAGATGCGAGCAATAAGCTGGCCTACGGCTGCGATTTAGGGATTGATAAGATTCAGATTTTTCGGCCCAACGCCAAAACGGGAAAGCTAGTCGCCAATGAGCCTGCGTTTGCCGCGGTGCACCCCGGCGGCGGCCCGCGCCACTTTGCGTTTCATCCCAAGAAGCCCTTTGCCTACGCCATCAACGAGCTCGACTGCTCGGTCATACGGCGGAACAAATCAGGCACAGGACGAGCAGCGGGATGCAGAACCACAATTGGCGAGGATGTTTCCGATTCGACGGCAATTGCGTGGTGGCCATGCTCCGGCACTCCTGCTGCCCCGAACCGCTCGTTGTCTGGTCGATTGATGAAGCGAAATGGTGCG
>NZ_JANNYP010000728.1:0-2353 GCF_031410135.1 Armatimonas sp.
TTCTTCAGGGAGTGCTCTACTACGCCTTGGAGCGCTTTCCTCTGTCAGAGCGCTTTTTGCTCACGACTTTGACGCAAGCCAGAGAGCTTCAGGACAATCAGCTAGAGATCCGGATACTCAGCGAGCTTGGTAAGCTCTATCTGAAGTGGGGACGTCTGCAAGAAGCACAGGGCTACCTTGAGCAGGGACTCCAGCTAGGGACGATGATGCAGGCAGATCTGCAGCTGCAAACCTGCCATGAGAACTTGGTTAGGGTGTGTGAGCAACAACAGAACTTTGAGCGCGCACTCTTTCATCATCGTGAGTTCTATCGCTTGGAGCGTGCGCGTTTTAACGCGACTGCGGAGAAACAGCGCCTAGCGCTACGCATGAGCCTGGATATTGAGCGTACCGAGCGTGAGTCGTTTCATCAGCAGCAGCGCAACGTGGAGCTTGAGGAACTTGCCCGGCGCGATGGCATGACGGGGCTCTACAACCATCGGACCTTTCAGGAGATCCTACGGGATTTGCTGAGTGCGGAGCGGCCTCTGACCTTGCTTTTGCTGGATGTAGATCACTTCAAGAGCTACAACGATACCTACGGTCATCCCTCCGGGGATGCGGTTCTCCAGCGTCTTGCACAAGTGCTTCAGGAGAGCATCCGCACCGGTGATACTGCGGCACGCTATGGAGGAGAAGAGTTCGCTCTGATCCTTCTGGGTGACTCGCCTGAGTCGGCTCAAGAGATTGCCACGCGCCTTGGGACAGCTGTCCGTGAGGCATCTTTTCCCCACCGCCAGATTACGGTCAGTATCGGGGTTGCACTGGCCACGGTGGGAATCACTCCCGCGCAGCTGGTCGCTACCGCCGATGTGGCCCTCTATGAGGCAAAGAAGCGTGGTCGTGACTGTTGGGCCAAGGCGGCCTGACGAAATCTTACGGATTTTTCGTAAGTTTTATATGCTCTTGCTTGAAATTTAGCGCACAACGCGGTATGCTTTACCCTGGTTGGCAGACTCGGCATGAGAGTGCTAATCTGTCAAAAAATTTCGATTTTTGAGGTTCAAGAAAGATGCTTAAACCGCTGGGAGACCGGATCGTTGTCAAAGCCGTCGAGGCTGAGACGACCACTGCAGGGGGAATCCTCCTGCCCGACACGGCTAAAGAGAAGCCGCAGACCGCTGAAGTGCTAGCCGTAGGGCCGGGCAAGACCCTGGACAATGGTACGCTTGTGGCACTAGAGATTAAAGTGGGCGACAAGGTCGTCTATGGTAAGTACAGTGGCACCGAGATTAAAGTGGATGGCCAAGAGCTGATCATTCTGCGCCAGGACGATGTTCTGGGAATCGTGGAGGGCTAGTCTAAAACATGGCATCCAAGGAAATTATCTACGATGAGGCCGCACGGCGCGCACTGGAGCGGGGGATCAATATCCTCGCCGATGCCGTCCGAGTGACGATGGGGCCCAAGGGCCGCAACGTGGTGCTGGAGAAAAAATACGGCTCTCCGAGCATCGTCAACGACGGTGTGACGATCGCCAAAGAGATCGAGGTCGAGGACAAGTTCGAGAATATGGGCGCACAGCTCGTTCGCGAAGTGGCCTCCAAGACCAACGATATCGCCGGTGACGGTACCACGACCGCGACCGTTCTGGCCCAGTCCATTGTCAAAGAAGGACTTCGCAATGTCGCCGCGGGCTCCAACCCGATGCTGATCAAGCGCGGGATGGACAAGGCTGTGGACGCCGTGATTGCAAGCTTGCACACGATGTCTGTTGCGGTTGAGGGCAACGATGCGATTGCCAATGTTGCGACGATCTCCGCCAACGACAAGGCCATTGGCACATTGGTTGCCAAGGCGATGGACGCGGTTGGTAAAGACGGTGTGATCACGGTCGAGGAGTCCAAGGGAATCCAGACCGAGCTCGATCTTGTGGAAGGAATGCAGTTCGATAAGGGCTACATCTCTCCCTACATGGTCACCGACGCGGAGCGCATGGAAGCCGAGCTCGACGAGCCGTATATTCTTCTCTTTGAGAAGAAAATCAGCTCGATCCAAGATCTGATCAAGCCGCTTGAGGCCGTGGCTCGCACGGGCAAGCCGCTGTTGATTATCGCCGAGGACGTGGACGGTGAAGCGCTGGCAACCCTCGTGGTCAACAAGCTGCGCGGTATCCTGAATGTCGTTGCGGTCAAGGCTCCTGGCTTTGGCGATCGCCGCAAGGCCATGATGGAGGATCTCGCGATCCTGACCGAGGGCAAGTTCATCACCGAAGACCTGGGTCTGAAGCTGGAGAACGTGGATCTTACCTACCTTGGCCGTGCCAAGCGTGTGGTGATCACCAAGGAAGACACGACCATCGTGGAGGGCGCAG
>NZ_JANNYP010000729.1:0-1201 GCF_031410135.1 Armatimonas sp.
GCAGCGCCCGAAGAAAAAGCTGCGTCTCAGCCGATCCCCTCTCCAAAGTCTCGTGATGGACAAACGCCGTCACATCCAAATCCACGGGATCGGGCTTGGTTGTCACAAAGCTACCCGACACCCAGTACCAGCCCGTCAGCCCATACCCCGCAAGGTACCCACGTAGCCGCTGAAATCCCTGATAAATCTCTCCCCGGCGCTCCGAGCCCGGAAACTCATCAACCAGGCGAGTCCGAAACTCTATCGGTGAGCAGGCGTAGATCCCCGGCTTCAGAACTTGCCACTCATGGCGGGGAATCTTAACCCAAAGGGGAATAAATTCCACCGAGGCAACAGCAGGAGCAGGAGCAGGCTCTGGCTCATCCTCAAAAAGGCTACCAAGTAACGGTTGGGAATCTCGTCGCATTATCTTACGTTTCTACTGCGCTCTAGTTCGACAAACCTATCGCTGATCCCTGCCTGAAACCCTTCATCGCGAGGTGCGAGGGCAGGATGCAAGATCGAGAATTCTGCCCACACGCCATGCTCTCTGGCGAGGGTGTTTTGTTCTGGATATGATAGCAATACCATGACACTGACGATTGAGAACCCCGAGACAGAAGCCCGACTGATTCGCTTTGCCACGTCGCGAGGAATCTCCCCTCTGGAGGCACTCGATGAGCTGCTCGACGAGGTAAAATAGGACGCTGGCCTGATCCATTGGCACGGAAAGAACACAAAACAAAATGAGTGCATTGACCATCACGATTGATTCACCGCCTGATGAGCTGGTTGCCCTCGCGGCCACTCCTGAGGGCATGGCGCAGGTTCGTGCTATCGTCCTTGATGCCTTTGGGATGGGCGACGAGCAGATAGACGAGGAGACTCTCGGAAGGCTGAAGCGTGGCCTCGATGACATCGCTGCTGGGCGCACCGCAAGCTTCGAGGACGCTTACACCCGAGGGCGTGAGGAACTTCTCGCCCGGATGAGTGCTCCACGTGCCTGATTCTGGCGACGAGTACCCTAGCCTCCATCGGTACATGATCCGCTTCTCGAAAGAGGCGGAGGAGAACATGATTGAGGAGGCACATGGCCTCTTCGAGTTCACCGGAGACCAAGCGGCAGGGCTGGCGCTTTATAACGATTTCTACGCCCATGCCGCGACCTTGGCAACGCTCCCCGACCGCCACACGATCCGACGCTCTGAGTCTAAGGTGCTGG
>NZ_JANNYP010000730.1:0-1210 GCF_031410135.1 Armatimonas sp.
CGCCGGGGTTTGCGGGGTCGGGCCGATCACGCTCTTTGATACGGAGCGCTTCGATGTCAAGATCGCCGCTGAGGTCAAGGGCTTTGATCCCACGGCCTACATGGACCGCAAAGAAGCCAAGCGCATGGACCGCTTTGTCCAGTTTGCCGTCGCCGCCTCGCTGCTGGCGCTGGAAGACGCGGGCCTGAGTGTCACCGATCAAAACGCTGAGCGCGTGGGTGTGGTAATTGGCTCGGGCATCGGCGGCTTGCAGACTTTAGAAGACCAGGTGCGCATATTAGTGGAGAAAGGCCCCAGCCGCGTCTCGCCGTTTCTGGTGCCGATGATGATTGGGAACATGGCCTCGGGGCACGTCTCGATCTTGACCGGCGCAAAAGGCCCCAACTCCTGTACGACCACGGCGTGCGCCTCCAGTGCCCATGCTCTGGGCGATAGCCTGGAGATTCTGCGACGGGGTGCCGCCGATGTGATGATCACGGGTGGGGCCGAGGCGGGCGTCGTGCCGGTCTCCATCGCGGGTTTCTCCAACATGAAGGCCATGGCCTCCAACTTCAACGACAACCCGACGGCGGCATCGCGGCCCTTTGATGCCAACCGCTCGGGCTTTGTGATTGGGGAGGGCGCGGGGATCATGATCCTCGAGACCCTGGAGCACGCGGAGGCACGCGGAGCGCATATCTACGCCGAGATCGCAGGCTACGGGATGACGGCAGATGCCTACCACATGAGCTCGCCCCCGCCCGATGGCAACGGCGTCGCCCGTGCCCTGAGCTACGCCCTCAAGAACGCGGGGCTTGAGCCAGAACAAGTCCAGCATGTCAACGCCCACGCCACGTCCACGCCCCTGGGAGACAAAGCCGAGATCGCGGCGCTACGCTCGGTGTTTGGCGATCACTTTGACAGCCTCGCCGTCTGCGCCACCAAGTCCATGACGGGCCACTTGCTCGGCGGCGCAGGAGGCATTGAAGCCGCTGCCACCGTTCTCTCGATTGCGGAGAGCCTGGTGCCCCCCACCATCAACTACGACACCCCCGACCCCGACTGCGTGGTGGACTGCGTCCCCGGTGTCGCCCGCAAGATGAACGTGGACGTGGCCGTGTGCAACAACTTCGGCTTTGGCGGTCACAACGCCGTGCTGGTCTTTAAGAAAGTCTGAGGATTACCCTCCCTCCCCCCAGCCCCCTCCCTCCCGATAACGGGAGGGAGGGGG
>NZ_JANNYP010000731.1:0-1636 GCF_031410135.1 Armatimonas sp.
CGGGGTCATGCCCTACAAAGAAGGCCACGTGGTCTCCTGGAGCTTCACACGATGATCATCTCCCGCTGGCAGGCGCTTCCCTGGCTTGCTGCCTTTGACCAAGGCGTGACCGAGCTGGAGACGACGCTCGATCTCAATAAATCCCGTTGCATGGTGGCTCTCAGCGAGGCGGGGGTGCAGCTTCCCGAGGGGCCACTGGTCTTGTGGGAGGCGGTCAAAGAGGTGGCAGAGCACGACACGGGTTGCTTTACGATAAACGACGATGGCACGCTGGAGCGGGCCTATATTTTCTCGCCCACCACCGAGCGCGCCATCTCGCTCTGGGGCCAGCCAGAGGGAGCGCCGACCGTGCTCGTGGCCGGATTTCCCATGCACCGCACCAAGCACGTGAGCCCGTGGGAGGACACGCTTAAAAAAATCACGGCGTGCCAGCCGGTAAGTGGCCGCATTCTGGATACCTGCATGGGTCTGGGATACACAGCAATCTGCGCGGCGAACTCGGCGGCGCATGTCACGGTGATCGAGTTTGATCCAGGCGTGGAGGCAATGGCTGCGAGAAACCCCTGGTCTGAGCCGCTGTTTACAAGATCTAATATCACTCGAAAAAGTGGCAATGCCGCTGCACTGATCAAGGAGTTTCCCAATGCCGCCTTCGATCTGATTATCCACGACCCGCCCACGATGCAGCTTGCGGGCGATCTCTACTCCGGGGATTTCTACCGCGATGCGACTCGGGTGCTCTCCCGGCGTGGCCGCCTCTTTCACTACATCGGTGACCCGAAGAGCCGTCACGGTGCAACGGTTACTAAGGGCGTGGTCAAGCGCCTGCATGAGGCCGGATTTGTCGCCGTCACCAGCGCTGCTGATGCGTATGCCGTGGTTGCCTGGAAAGAGAAGCCCCGGCGGTGAGTGCGAGTGAGCGAGACTGGGAGCGGTTTGTGGCGATGGTCACGCGCAAAGGCCGGGGGCGGCTGACACTGGGGGTTGAGGTCGTCAGTGAGGGCATTGTGGCGGCGCGGCTCACGGGCAGCTTTGTAGGAGCACAGTACGATGGCAATCTCTAAGCGTGGGATGCGAAAGCTCGATGTGGACGGGGTGAACTACCTCTGGAAAGTCCGAAAGGCCGACTGGGACAGCCACCCGTTTCCGAATCTGATCGTGCTGGTCGCCTTTGAAAGTGGCGGCTCGGTGCTGGAAGTGGATCTTGGGGCACCGCGCTCCAATCAGAGCACATCAATGGTTCACCTGCCCGATGGGACGAGCTATCTGCGGATACTGCCCTATGGCATCGCAACTCCAAGGCGCATTGCCGAGGCGATCCGTCAGGCGCGAGCGGCGGGTTGGGAACCCGAAAAAGGCGGTGGGAGCTTTTCGGTGGCGCTGGAGCCTGATGTCTGAAAAATCCCCCTGCCATAAACTACCATACAGTCTTCATGAAGATGCTTCACCACCGAGCATGAAAATCTGAGTTTGGCAAGGTAGCATAGGCAGGGCGCACTGACACAAAGGTCGTTTTTTCCTTGGTGATGCGATCCCGATATACAGTCAGACCGGGGCACTTTTAAGCACCACCGATTGTCATACAGGCGTTTTCACAAGGAGCAGGCTTAGGGCACGCTCTACGCCTCAAGGACGC
>NZ_JANNYP010000732.1:0-6617 GCF_031410135.1 Armatimonas sp.
CGAGCTGGTCTCGCTCCCAATTAGTGGCTGGCGCGGGTAGCGCGCCCGAAACGCGCCATAGAGGTGCGGCTTGTAGTTGTAGCCAAAGATGTCCACGGTCTCGGAGAAGCCATTGCTGCCCGCGTTGGCGTTGTTGCAACCTGCGGAGACGAGGCGCGTGGGGTCCTCGCGGTGAAAGAGCGCGGTGAGCTGGCGCGAGAGCGCGGCCCCTTCGGCGTTGCCCTGCTCGGGAATCTCGTTGCCACTGCTCCAGGCGATCACGCACGGATGGTTCCTATCCCGGCGAACGAAGCTGACGATATCGCGCTCATGCCAGGCATCAAAATCAAGGTGGTAGTCGTTGGGCTTCTTGGCACGCCGCCAGCAGTCAAACGCCTCGTTAATTACCAGAAAGCCGAGCCTATCGCAAGCATCCAGTAGCTCAGGGGCGGGGGGGTTGTGGCTGGTACGGATGGCGTTGCAGCCCATCTCTTTCAAAATCTCTAACTGGCGCTCAATGGCGCGTTCGTGAACCGCGCCGCCTAAGATTCCCAGGTCGTGGTGGTTGCAGACCCCGTTGAGTGTCACGCGCTCCCCGTTGAGCAAGAAGCCCTTCGCCCCGCTCCACTCGACCCAACGGATACCAAAAGTGGTCAGGTGCGTGTCAGTAAGCTTCTCTTCGGCCCAGACCGTTGTCTTGAGCGAGTAGAGATTCGGCGTCTCGACACTCCAGAGCTGCGGACGGGCAAGCACGACACTGGCTTTGGGGCCATCGGCTTTCGCGATGACTTTGCCCTTCCAGAGAATCTCATGGCGAATCTCGCTTGTGCCGACCTCCAGAGGAGTATCAAAGGCAACTACTTTGCCCTTCCTGAAAACTTCGCTGCGAATCTTCTCCAGAGCTACCTCAATCGCCACGGTGGCCCTCTCGGCGCTTACCTCGGGCGTGTGGACAAAGACTCCGTTATGCGCGATATGAACGGGCTCGCCGGTCACCAGCCAGACATGGCGGTAGAGCCCGCCGCCAGGATACCAGCGCGACGAGTCCGGGGGATTATCCAGGCGCACCGCGATCAGATTCGTGCCCGTGTTATTTAAGTGCTGCGTGAGGTTCACCCGGAAGCTGGCGTAGCCGTAGGCCCACTCTCCGGCGAGCTTGCCGTTGACATAGACCTTGGGGTGGCTCATCGCGCCATCGAAGTCTAAGTAGACCCGCTTGCCTGTGGGTTGTGCGGGCAGTGTCTTGCGGTACCACCCGATCCCCGCCCAGGGCAGCTTGCCTGTATCGTTGGGCAAGTCGCCGCGAAATAGTCCCTCAATCCCCCAGTCGTGCGGCAGGTCAAGAGAGCGCCACGCCGAGTCATCAAAGCCGGGTTTCTCCAGCCCCTCCGGCTCAGGCCGCGAGCCTCCCTCGGGCATCAGCCCAAAACGCGCAAACTTCCAGCCCCGGTCAAACGAAAGACGATTCATGGGCACATTATACGCCTGTTTCCCCTCATCCCCCCGGCCCCCTCTCTCCCAATAACCATCGCCCTTCGGGTGGGAGAAGGGGGAGTCAGAGGAGGAAGGGGGCTTTCCTACTCCCACCCAACCTCTCCCGTTATCGGGAGGGGGTGGCGAGGGACGAGCCGGGGGAGGGCATCGTAAATACTTTATTGTCCACGGGTACGTCCCAGCGGGTGCTTTTGATAACCGTGACGATATTGCCCATGCTCGGGGTCTTCTGGATGCTCTTGTGCGGCACGATCACGCCGCCGCTCTTGCGAAAGTCTGAGTAGATTTCTGGGGCGTCCGTGTCGCGGCGGAGCACAAAAAAGCTCTTGATGGAGACATAGTCGGTCATGCGCTCGCCGGATTTGGTGGTCTTGAGAAGCACATAGCACTCCTCGCCCTCGACTTTTTCGGTGCCCGTGATGGCGATCTTCTCAAAGAGTTTATGCGGCTCCAGAAGGCCCATCGCTAGATCGGCCTCCGCGCGAGCACGCTCGCTGTTTTGGGTGGGCTGTGGGGGCAGAAAGCTGAAGCTGATCCAGGCGGCTTTCCCGTCGTAGCCAGTGGCAATCCAGCCGATCTTCTTGCCAATCGTGCTCACATTGAGCCGCTGCGATTGTTTTCCCTGGCTCTGGTAGGTCTCGCCGGTGGCCTGCATGCCCTGGTTCTCAAAGTCCACCGTGACCGTATCCACGCGGCTCTTGTGCTTGCTCCAGGCAGCGCGTCCCCCTGCCGCCTCCAGCATCTTCTCTAGAAGCGAGTCCACCGTGAGCGGCGCGACATAGGTCGTGGCTTTATCTTTCACCAGCGTCAGCTTGGTTCCGGGTTGTTCCCAGGTCATGCCTTTCTCGTCAAACGTTGCCTTCATACCCGCAGGAACCGGGGGGGCGAGCTGGTAGACACGACCCCCAAGGTGCTGCATGACATAGGGCGGCTGGCCCGGAACGGTGAGCACCAGATGGTCTTTTTCAAACGTCACTTTCATCGTCGCTGGGGGTGCTGTGCTCACATAGCTTCCGGCTTCGTCTTTGGTAGGCACGGGAGGGGGAGCAGGTTTGGCAGTGTCGGGAGTTGTCGGCTTCTTCTCTTCGGGCTTCTCGCCACTGAGGTTGCGCCAGACGATCTCCTGAATCTCGCTTGCCAGTGGGCTGCCACTGACATTGCTGAGCATCACCAGTCCCCATTTCTTCTCGGGGACAAAGGCCACTTCGGCGTTGAAGCCGTCTATGTTGCCGCCATGCTCGACCACGGAGATGCCTTTCCACTTGGGCAAGAACCAGCCGTAGCCGTAGCCAATACTCGGCGTCATGGTCATCTGCTTGGTGGTCATGGCGGTGTAGCTCTCGGCACTCAGCAGGGGCTTAGCCTCTTGGAGCATTGCCTCCACCCACTTTGCCATGTCCACCACCGACGAGTTGATCGCTCCTGCGGGCGCTGTCGTTCCAATATCGCGCCAGGCGAGAGGCTTCTGCGTGGCGGGATCGTAGCCAATGGCATGGTCTTTATCGGCGAGGGCCTTGGCGACCGAGAGCGTGCTGCGGGTCATGCCCAGCGGCGCGAAGATCTTCTGCTCGATCACCTGCTCATAGGGCATTCCAAAGGCGTTGGCGGCGATCTCCCCGGCGGCGGCAAAGAGAATATTCTGGTACTGAAACGCGGCCCCCAGCTTGGCGGTGGGCTTGGCGGTGCCCACCGCCTGGATCAGCTCTTTTCGACTCAGCGTGCCCTCCGCAGCGAGCATTAAAAAATCCGTGCGTGGCAGGCCGGATCTATGACAGAGGAGATCCGAGACAGTGATCTTGGCGCTGGCCTCGGGGTCGTGGAGTTGGAAGTAGGGCAGGTAGGTCACGGGGCGCTCCGTGAGCTTGACTTTTCCCGCGTCCACGGCCATCAGGACGGAAGCGGCGGTGAAAGCCTTGGTGGACGAGCCAATCGAGTAGAGCGTCTCCGGTGTAGCAGGGAGCTTCTTGGCCACATCGCGCAGGCCAAAGCCGTGTGTGTAGGCCAGCTTGCCATCTTTGAGGACGGCGAGCGAGAGGCCCGGGATTTTGTGCTTGATCCGCGCCGCCTCAACTTCTTTTTCCAAAGCAGCAAACTCCGAGGAGGGCTGGGCAGAGGCGAGCGCGGGGAGCGTGAGCGCAAAAAGCGAGACAAGAAAAGAGCGTTTCATCGCCTCTAAGATCGCACTCTGGGAGCAATTGTTACAAGCTACCGTTTTGCCAAAGTCTTCCCAGACAACGAGTGTCCGGGCTTAAGAGGGCGACGGGCACCTTCGTACCCAGTAGATTTGGTTGACTGCGAAGGCAGCCGTCGCCCTCTTAAGCCGCGGGATTTATCCGACGGCGACTTTTACAATTGTTACAAGCTACCGCTTTGCCAATTAGTGGGGACGGAGAAGTAGCACCGAATAGGAAGAGCTGAGAGCATAGCGAAACGAGACGCTACCTACGATCAATCTCTCGGTGAAACTATGACCGTGGGCTCCTAGGATCAGCAAGTCCGCGTGGGTTTCGGTCATGGTCTCGGCAATGGCATCGTCAATGGGCTTGTCCAAGATGCGTGACTGCATCACCGGGGCAGAGTCGCCAAAGGCCGCGTCCAGGCGTGCAATTGTGTCGGCGTTGCGCACGCGCAGGCCATGCTCGACTTGGTCGCCTGCTCCGGCCCCACTCTCGCCTTTGGCTAGCAGCTGCTCACGCATCGCGGCAATCGGGAAGGCCGTGAGTACGGTCAGCTCCGCAATGCCTAAGGGCAGAAGCTCCCCCAGAAGCGCGGCACACTGATCGGCGTAAGGAGAGTGATCCGTGGCGAAGACAGCATGTAGGGGACGATCCGGAAGCTCCGTGGGGCGGGCAATCAAGACACTCTCTTTGGCTTCCAGCACGGCGGCGCGGGCGACACTGCCCACAAAAGCGGTCTTCCAGGCGGGATCGTGCGATGCATTCAGGGCGAGGAGATGCGCTCCCGAGGACTCCGCTGTTGCCAAGAGCATGGCAGCCGGGTTTCCCGTGATGACGGTCTCCGTGATGGGATAGTTAGAGCCCAGCGCCTCCGCGACATGGGTGACGGCCTCGCTAGAGTCGGGCCACTCTTGTCCCTCATAAAACTGCGCCACAATCCCAGAGAGCACGGGCAGTAGCTCGCCGCCGGGAAAGACGGGTGGCGGAACCACATGGACGACTTCTACCTCACCTCCCACAAACTCGATTTTTTTCAGAAGCGATACGACAGGCGCATTGGCCTCTGGCGTCCGACTATCCACACCCAGTACGATTTTCATAGGCTCATTCTAGGGGCCTTTTGCCTCTACCGAATCGGCACTTCGGCAGATTTGAGGTACAACAAAGCCATGGTACAGATCGCGGTTCGCTATGAGGGAAATAAGAAATGCCAGCTTACCCACCCGGAAGGCATGACACTCACAACGGATGTTCCTAAAGAACTGGGCGGAGATGCTTCTGCGTTCTCCCCAACGGACTTAGTCGCCTCGGGGCTGGCGGCGTGCATTCTCACCACCATAGGCATGTGGGGAGAGCGGCACCAGCTCGATCTTGCGGGAATGAGCGCCACCGTGGAGAAAGAGATGAGCACTACCTCAAACCGGATCGGGCGGCTCGCCGTGAGCGTGAGCGTCCCCACGGCGGCAATTTCTGAGGAGCTACGACCACGGCTAGAAGCGATTGGGCATCGCTGCCCGGTTCATGCCAGCCTGCACCCTGAGATTGACGCCCCGATTGTCTATCGCTATGTTTGATCTTTTTCTGCAAAGCCGTAACCATTAGAGCCATAATCACGTTTAGCTAGGAGAAGGACTTTTGCCATGTCTGTCTTTACCGAAAATCCCGTTCTCTACAAAGAGATCACCACTCGCTTTCAGCTACGACGCCAGTCTAAGGCCAACCGTATTGTTATCTACTCTATTGTGGGGCTGATCATTCCCCTGTTTTATTGGTTCAGCATGTTGGCCATATTCCGTGACTCCAATGCGGCGCGTGACTCCTATGGAATCTTTCTCTGTGTTCTGGAAGTGAGCTTGGTGGTGTTCTTGACCCCGGCAATGCTAGCCTCCGCGATCACCCTGGAGCGGGAGAAGCAGACCTGGAACGCGCTTCTGCTCTCGCGGCTTACTCACAGTGAGATCGTGGTGGGCAAGTTTATCGGAGGACTGATTCCCACCCTGATCGCGCTGGCGGTCTTCTTTCCGCTCAATGTGGTAGCGGCCTGTGTAGGGGGAGTGGGACTGGGCTCGTTTCTTCTCTCCCATGTCTTACTGATAGCGACCATGCTTCTCTATGGGGCGCTAGGTCTGTTCTTCTCCTGGGCCTGCCGCCGAACCCAAGTGGCGACGGCAACTGCTGCCGGAACCGTGGCGTTTCTCACGCTAGGCTCGCCACTGGCGCTCTCACTCTGGCAGTCCACAATGGGCTATGGTGTGAGCACCAGCACGATTAACTTTCTCCCCCTCTGGAGCAACCCGTACTACGCCATGGCTGAGCTGACTATGGAGCGCAATGGACACGCTGAGGTTGCAACTCTACTGACTATCGGCTCGCTGATCGGCACCATGCTGCTCTTGGTGCTCGTCATTCGTAAACTGGCCCAAGGTCCCAAAGAGATGAGCGCGTAGGAAAAGGCAAAAACATGGCACTTGTTGAGATCAATCATCTTCGTAAAGAGTACGGTGACTTAGTGGCGGTCAAGAACCTCTCGCTAACCTTGAATGAGGGCGAGATTTTTGGCTTTATCGGCCCCAATGGCGCAGGCAAGACCACGACCATTAAGATCCTGGCGACGCTCTTAGACCCATCGGCGGGGAGCGCGAAGGTGGATGGCATTGATGTCTCGCTTGACCCCGAGGCGGTTCGCTCCAAGATCGGCTACATGCCCGATGCCTTTGGGGTCTACGATGACTTTAAAGTGTGGGAGTATTTGGACTTTTTCGCCGCCTCCTACCGCGTTCCCAAGGGCGACCGGCCCGGCCTGATTGACCTGGTGCTCGATCTGACCAACCTCTCGGTGAAGAAAGATGCCTATGTGGAGTCGCTCTCCCGTGGCATGAAGCAGCGGCTCTGCCTGGCGCGTACGCTTGTGCACAACCCAAAAGTGCTGCTTTTAGACGAGCCCGCTTCTGGCCTTGATCCTCGGGC